>NZ_JACHMZ010000001.1:4027884-4345576 GCF_014205165.1 Micromonospora carbonacea
CCTCGCCCGGCACGACATGGTGGCCGCCTCCTACCTGATCACCGGCCAGGTGGGCGAGCACCGGCCGTACTACCTGAGCTGGGCGGAGATCGCCCGGATGGCGCGCTCCGGCCGGTGGGACTTCCAGGCGCACACCCACGACCTGCACACCCGGGTGCAGACCGGGCCGGGCACGCAGGGCTCGCCGCTGACCCACCGGCGGTGGGACCCGGCCACGGGGGCGCAGGAGAGCCTGGCCGCCTACCGGCAGCGGCTCACCGCCGACCTCGACGCGATGTTCGCCGCGTTCGCCGCCCACGACCTGCCCCGGCCGCAGTTGTTCGCGTACCCGTTCTCCGAGGTCGGCGACGCCGTGACCGACCCGGCGGCGGCCGGGTTCAGCCGCGAGCTGGTGGCCGGGCGGTTCGCCGCCGCGCTGACCAACAAGTCGCGGGGGCCCGAGCCGAGCAGCCGCCGGTCCGCAGCCGGTGGCCAGGTCGAGCGGGCCGAGGTGTACGCCACGACGAGCGCCGCCGAGCTGGTCAGCGCGGTCGTCGAGCGCACGGCGGTGCCCGCCCGGGTCAGCGCCCCGTTCACGAACCCGTGGGACTGGCGCGACCAGCAGGGCGAGCCGATGACGGACCTGTCGTCGTTGACCGCCGGCCGGTTCACCGCCGCCAGCCCGCGCCGCGCCTACGGCACGCTGCTCGCCTACGCCAGCGCGGACTGGACCGACTACACGGTCGACGCCACGCCGCGTGGGCTGCGGGCCGACGGCGGCACGGTCACCCTGACGGTCCGGGTGGACAGCGACGACCCGGTGTCGGTGCGCGTCGCGCACGGCCGGGTGGCGCTGCTGCGCGGCGACCGGGTGGTCGCCGAGGCCGCCCTGGCCCCGGCCGCCACCCACCGGGTGACGGTGACGGTGCGCGACGGCGAGACCGTCGCCCGGGTCGACGGCGGCCCCGCCCTGCGGGTGCCGACGCCGGCCGGGCCGCGGTCCACCGGCGGGCTCGCGGTGGCCGTCGACGACGCGGCGGACCGCCCCCACCCGTCGGTCGCCGCCCTCGACGTGCGCGCCGCGGGCTGACGGCCGCGCCGGCCGGGCCGGGCGCGGGGACGCCTCAGCCGTCGCGCAGCACCCGGCGGGACAGGCCGAAACCGAAGGCGGCCCCCAACGTCGCGGCCGTGGCCAGGAACAGCACCGGGCTGCCGTACGCGTCCACGACCAGCCCCGCCGCCGCGCCGGAGAGCGGGAACAGGCCCAGCGCGGCGAGGAGGATGGCGCTCATCACCCGGCCGAGCAGGTGGGGGGCGGTGTGCTGCTGGACGACGGTGATCACCAGGACGTTGGTCACGGTGCTGGCGACCCCGGCCACGGCCAGCGCGACGAGGGCCCCGACGTACCCGGTGAACGGCACGAGGGCCACCGCCACGGCCAGCACCAGGCCGGCGAGCATGGCGGTGACGCCGCGCCGCCGGATCCCGGTCAGCCCGGCGGTGAAGAACCCGCCGGCCAGCGAGCCGCCGGTGAACGCGGCCAGCAGGCCGCCGAAGCCCTCGGCCCCGGCGGCCAGGTCGGCGCTGGCCAGCGAGGGCAGGCCCACCCGGACCATCCCGCCGACGGTCAGGTTGGCCGCGGCGGTCACCACCAGCACGGTACGCAGCAGCGGCGACCCGCGCAGCAGCTGCCAGAACGTCAGCCGTGGCGGCGGCGGCGCGCCGGCGGCGGGCGGGGCGGCGGCCGGCGCGGCCCGCCGGTGGTGCGCCCCGATCACGGCGAGGCAGGCCGCCGACACCGCGAAGGTCAGCGCGTCCACGCCGAACGCGACGCCCGGCGAGAGCAGCACGACGACGAGCCCGGCCACCCCGGGCCCGACCAGCCCGGCGGCGAAGCCGGCGGCGCTGTGCAGCGCGTTGCCGGCCTGCAACTGCTCGGCCGGCAGCAGCCGGGGCGTGATGGCGTAGGCGGCCGGCTGGAACAGGCCGGCCCCCAGGCCGGCGACGGCGACCAGCGCCCCGATCAGGACGAGGCCCGGGTCGCCGGCGACGGCGGCCACCGCGATCGGGACCGTGGCCGCCAGCCGGAGCAGGTCGGAGGCCAGCATCACCTGCCACGGGCCGACCCGGTCGGCGAGGATCCCGCCCAGCGGGGTGGTCGCCAGCCGGCACAGGCCGTAGCCGGCGACCAGCAGCCCGAGCTCCCGCGCGCCCCCGCCGACCTGGTAGACGAGGAAGGGCAGCGCGACGGCGTGGAAGGCGTCGCCGAAGACCGACACCGACTCGGCGACGAAGAGCAGCCGGTAGTCGCGGGAGCGCAGCGGCGCCAGGCTCAGCCGCAGCCGACGCCGGGGGGTCCGGGTGGCGGTGGGGTCAGCCACGCGGGGCCACCGGCAGCGACTCCAGCCCGCGCAGCATGATCGTGTTGCGCCAGCGCAGGTCCGCCTCGACGCCGGCCAGGGCCAGCGCCGGGAAGCGGTCCAGCAGCCCGGCCAGCGCCACCTCGCCCTCCAGCTTGCCGAGGAACGCGCCGAGGCAGCGGTGCGTCCCGTGGCCGAAGGCGAGGTGCCCGGCGTCGCCCCGGTCGAGCAGCAGCCGGTCGGCGTCGGGGAACCGGTCGGGGTCGCGGTTCGCCCCGCCGAGGGACACCAGCACCAGCTCACCGGCGGGGATCTCCACCCCGTCGACGTCCACCGGCGCGGTGGTGAACCGCAGGGTGGCCATGCTCACCGGCGACTCGTACCGGAGGAACTCGTCGACCGCGGCGGGCAGCGCGGCCCGGTTGCGCCGCAGCCAGGCGTGCTGGTCGGGATTTCGCAGCAGCGCCAGGGTGGCCGTGCCGAGCAGGTTGACGGTCGTCTCATGGCCCCCGATGAGCAGCAGGAACACCATGCCCACGATCTCGTCGTCGGTGAGCTGCCCCTGGTCGCGGGCCGCGAGCAGGACGGTCAGCAGGTCGTCGCGCGGGTCGGTGCGCCGCCGCCGCAGCACGACGGCGATGTGCGCGGTCAGCTCCCGCAGGGCCCGGCCGAACGCCTCCGGGTCGTCGCCGTGGGTCAGGATCGCCGTCGACCAGCTCCGGTAGGCGGCCCGCTCCTCGGGCGGGAAGCCGATCAGCTCGCAGATGACCAGCATGGGCAGCGGGAACGCGAAGTCCGCCACGAGGTCGACGGTGTCGCGGTCGGCGACCTCGTCGAGCAGGGCGGTGGTGATCCGCTGCACCAGCGGCCGCATCGCCGCCACCCGGCGGGCGGTGAAGAACCCGTGGATCAGCCGGCGCAGCCGGGTGTGGTCGGGCGGGTCGCTGTTGAGCATGTGGACCATGTCGCCGCCGAGCGTCACCCCCGCCACCCGGCGGTCGGCCAGCTCCTGCGCGCGGCGGGCGTCCTGACCGAACCTCGGGTCGGCCAGCGCCGCGCGCACGTCGCGGTAGCGGGCGACGACCCACATGGGCAGCCCCTCGTCGCTGTGCAGGATCGACACCGGGCCGTTGGCCCGGATCCGGGCCAGCGTCGGGTAGGGGTCGACGACGAACGGGGCCTGTGGCGGCGGCGTCGGCCCGTCCTCGGCGGCGGTCATGGGTCTCCTCTTCGGTGGCGCTCGGGCGGTGCTGGACGATCGGGGCGGCGCTAGACGATCAGGGCGGGGAAGGGCCAGCGGTGGGCGCGGGTCGGCAGCCACCACAGGTGGCCGGCCTGCTCGGCGACCAGGTGCGCCCCGACGAGGTCCCGGCGCACGTCGGCCGGCACCGCCGTCGCCGCGACGCCCTCGGCCAGGGGCGCGATCGCCGCCAGGTGGCCCGGCTCGTCGATCGTCACCACCTCCAGGGCGCCGGAGCGCCGGTCGCGGACCTCCACGAAGCCGGGGCCGCGCCGGTAGACGCAGCGGCCGAGGAAGAACGCCGCCCGCCAGCGGGCCGCGACCGTGCCGGTGGCGTCCCCGTCGAGGCGGGACGGTGGGCACAGGTGGGTGAACAGGTCGCCGCCGTGGCAGCCGTCCCGGCAGCGCGCCGTCCAGTCCACCGCGATCCCCCGGGCGGTCAGCTCGCGGACCAGCAGGAGGGACCGCGCCGCGCGGGCGTCCGCGTCGGCGCACAGGTCCACCGGGTGGGCCAGTCGCGCGTGCCGCGCGCCGGCGGCGTACCAGCCGGCCACCGTCTCCCCGCACGGCCCGACCAGCCGGCGCGTGCCGAGCGCCATCCCGGGCAGCCGCGCGGCGGCCGGGTCGTAGTCGCGGGACAGCTCGACCTCGACCACGGTCGCGCCGAAGTCACCCCGCGGCGACGGCATGGCGGTCCTGTCCGGCGCGCGCGGCGGCGTCCGCGGCGGCCCGCTGGTGGTCGACCCGGGCCAGCACCTGGTTGTGCGACTCGACGGCGGTGTGCACCCAGCAGCCTCCCTCGTGGAACACGATGCCCAGCTCCGACCATTGGTCGAGCAGCGGCCGGACCGTCGCCGCCCCGCCGGGGACGCGGGCCGCCAGGGTGGCGTCCGTGCGGGGCTGCGCCAGCAGCCGGAACAGCGCCACCTCGGCCGGCGTGGCCAGCTCGCGCACCGACCAGTCGTACGCGGCGCGGCGGCTGACCAGCACGACCCGGTCGTCGATCTCCTGGTAGGTGAGCCGGCTGACCGGGTACTCGGTCCGCCACCGGTCGATCGCCGCGTCCAGCGCCGCCGCCTCGGCCCGGCCGATGCCCCGGGCCACGGTGGTGAAGATGTACGCCAGGTCGGTCAGCTCGGCGGCGGGCAGGTCGTAGATCTCCCGGTACTGCGGGGCGGGCTCCAGCACCGGGAAGCCCAGCTCCGGCTGGTTGAAGTAGGGGCTGAACCGCTCGATGGCGATGCGCGCCGCGCCCATCGGCGGGTCGAGGTGGTGCAGCGCCGGCAGTTGCGCGACGACGTCGGTGTAGTCCTCGGCGGTCTCGCCGGGGAAGCCGTAGAGGTAGTTCCAGCTCGTCGTCACCCCGGCGCTCTGGGCCTCGCGCAGCGCGCGGACGTTCTGGCAGCCGGTCACGCCCTTGTCCATCAGCCGCAGCACGTGGGTGCTGAGGTTCTCCACCCCGGGCTGGACCTGCACCGCCCCGGCCTCGGCGAGCCGTTGGAAGTGCTGCCGGCGCAGGTTGGCCTTGACCTCGAAGTGCAGGCGGACGTCGTAGTCGGATTCGGCCAGCCGCAGCAGCACCGAGTCGAAGTACGCCATGTCCAGGATGTTGTCGACCACGATGAAGTCGAGCATCTGGTGCCGGCGGGCCAGGTCCAGCACCTCGTCGAGGAAGCGTCCCGGGCTCTTGCTGCGGAACTGCATCGACGAGCCGTTGAGGCCGCAGAAGGTGCAGTGGTGCTTCTCGCCCCACCAGCAGCCCCGGGAGCCCTCGACGACGAGCTTCGGGGCCACCCACTCGGCCGCCGCCGAGGCGTCGAGGCGTTCGACGAAGCCCGTGTAGTCGGGGGCGACGATCCGGGCCGGCGGCAGCGGTCGCGCCGACATGGGGTTGGCCCGCGCGCCGCCCGTCGGGTCCCGCCAGCACAGCCCGGGGATGTCCGCGAGGCCGCCGCCGGGGCGCGGGTCGCCGCCGCCGGTGTCCGGCGCGGCATCGAGCGCGGCGAGCAGCGCGGGGAAGGCCGCCTCCCCCTCGCCGCGCACGACGAAGTCGAGGAACGGGAAGTTGCGGTGCAGCGCCGCGCCCTGCGCCCCGTCGCAGTTGGCCCCGCCGAGGACGGTCCGCACGGCGGGCCTGCGCTGCTTGAGCAGCCGGGCGGCGGCCAGGCTGGCGGTGTTCTGCTGGAAGGTGCTGGTGAACCCGACGACGTCGGGCGCGGCGGCGTCCAGCTCGGCGACCAGGGTCGCCACGAACTCCGGCACCAGCTCGTGCAGCGTGGCGGTCAGCGCCGCCTCGGCCCGGCTGGCCCCCGCGTCGGCCAGCAGCCGGTGCAGCGGCGCGAAGTCGCGCCGCCGCCCGTAGAGGGCCCCGGCGAACACCCAGTCCCCGGCCCCCTGGAAGTAGGAGGTCTCGGAGAAGTACTGGTAGTCGGCCAGGCCGAAGGTAAGGCGGTCCACCGCCCAGTCGACGAAGTCGAGGTTCGCGTAGCGGACCTCGACTTCGTGGCCGGCGACGCCGGCGGTGGCGCGCAGGATGCCCAGGGCGAGCGACGGGACGTCGAGCGATCCCCACGGCATGTGCACCAGGACGACCTTCATCGCCGGTCTCCTCTCCGGGCGGGCTGGGCATCGTTCCGGGGCCTCGCGGCGGCGCCCCGGAACGACGTCGTGGACGTGCGTCACCACGGCCGGGTCACTTGGCGGCCGGCGGCGTCTCGGTCACCTGGGGCCGCGCGGCCGGGACCGCCCGGTCAAGATCGAGGAGCATCTTGACGATGACGGCGCCGCGGTCCCGCTCGCCCGTGCTGATCGGGTCGTGCCGCACAGTGCGTCGCTTCATTGCATTCACCTCCCTCCGGTCGGTCGGGGGTCGGACCCCGCCGGTCGCGGTGGTCCTGACTGGGGGCCGCCGGGGCCGGCCCGTGCGGGGGCAGCACCGCGGTGGCGTAGCGGAGCAGGGCGGCGAAGACGGCCGTCTGGCCGGCCGGGTCCCCGTGGTGGCCGCCGGTGGTCCAGAGCACCTCGTGCGGCACCGACCGGTCCCGCAGCGCGGCCGCGTACCGGCCGACCGCCTCGGCGGGGCACCGCTCGTCGTCGGTGGCGGCGGCGACGAAGAGCGGCCCGCGCACCCGGTCCAGGTACGTCATCGGGTCGGCGGCCCGGTACCGGTCGGGGACCTCGGCGGGGGTCCCGCCGAAGAGCTCCTCGTCCGCCTCGCGCACGGCGGGCGACGTCGTGCGGTGCGCGGTGGAGTAGTCGGCCACCGGGGAGACCGCCAGCCCGACCGCCCAGTCGTCGGGCGCGACGCCCAGCGCGAGCAGCACCAGGTAGCCGCCCCAGGAGTAGCCGCACAGCCCGACCCGCCCCGGCTGCGCGACGCCGAGCTCGACCAGGTGCCGGCGTACGGCGGCGAGGTCCTCCAGCTGGGCCAGGCCGACCCGGTGGCCGAAGTCGTGCCGCCAGCGCGGGCCGTAGCCGGTGGACCCCCGGTAGTTGGTGCGCGCGACGGCGTAGCCGGCCCCGGTGAGCAGCTCCACCCGGGGGTCGTAGCTGTCCCGGTCGTGCAGGAACGGCCCGCCGTGCAGCAGGAGGATCGTCGGCCACGGCCCCGGGCCGGGCGGGGTGGCCAGGAAGCTGTGGATCCGGCCGTACGACTGGGGTGTCCACACCTCGCGGCGGCCCGGCACCCTCGCCGGGCCCGGCGTCGGACGGGGGCCGGCGGCGGGGTCGACGACGAGCCGGCGCGGCGGCGTCGCCTCCCGGCTCCACACGTAGTGGATCGCGCCCTCGGGGGCGCAGGCCAGCTCCAGGATGGTCCCCGGCGGGGTGGGCAGGACGGCCGGCGCGCCGCCGTCGAGGTCGGCCAGGAGCAGCCGGCTGCGTCCCGCCCGGTCCTGTTGGACCAGCACCCGGCGGCCGTCGACGTGCCAGTGCGCGGTGATCTCCGTGTCGAACGCCAGCCGCCCGTGCAGCCGGACGTCCCGGCCCGGCCGCCAGGTGCCGACGGTGTAACGCCCGCCCGCCTCCACGACCAGCAGCAGCTCCGCGTCGCCGGCCGGGTCGGGGCGGAACTCCAGGCCCCACAGCCGGCGGTGCGGGCCGCCGGCGAGGGTCTCGGTGTGGCCGTCGGTGAGGCGGGCCACCGTGACGGCGGCCGGCCCGTCCGGCCGGCCGGCGAGGGCGAGCAGGGCGCCGTCGGGGCTCAGGTCCACCAGCGGCGCGTAGCCGGCCACGGCTGCGACCAGCCGGGCCGGGCCGCCGGGCGGGCCCAGGTGGTAGCGGGACTCCGCGGCGCGCCCGACGCAGACGACCGCCAGCGTGCCGGCGTGGTCGAAGGCGATGCCGTACGGCCGGCCCCGGGGCAGCCCGGTCAGCGCGGGCGCGGCCGGTCCGCCGTCGAACGGCTGGCGTCGCCAGACGCCCACGCCGTCCGGGCCGGCGTCGAACCACCAGACGTGGCCGCCGTCCGGCTCCAGGTCGCAGGCGTCCACCCCGTGCCGCGCCCCGGTCAGGACCCGGCGCCGCCCGGTGCCGCGGTCCCAGGCGACGACCTGGGGACGGCCCGCGACGTCGGCGAGTTCGACGGCCCGCAGCGGGGCGGCGGCGGCGAACGCCGGTGCGCACGGTGCAATCACGACGACCCCGTTCCGCCGGCCGGCCGGAGCACCGATCGTAATAGACGGATGACGATGCGTACATGCCGCCGGGCGGGGTTGCCCGCCGCCCCGCAACTGTCACTTCACGGGCGCTTCCCGGTCAGTCGTCATGACGCGCCGCAAAAGGGGTCCGCCCGCATCCCGGCGACGGCGGTCACCCATGGAGGTCGGTGCCGGCCGCCCCGCGCGGCTGGGTTACCGTACCCGGGTGCCGACGCACGGACCTCGTCCTCTGGGCCGCCGCCGCGGGCGGGCCTCCTCGTGACCGCTCCCCCGGTGCTGCGCGTGACCGACGCGACCGTGGTCCGCGACGGCAGACCGATCCTGAGCGAGGTGTCGCTGACCGTGCGGGCCGGCGAGCACTGGGCGCTGCTCGGCCCCAACGGGGCGGGCAAGAGCACGCTGCTCGGTCTCCTCGGCGCCGTCACGCACCCCACCCGGGGCACCGTCGAGGTGCTGGGCCACCGGCTGGGGCGGGTCGACATGCGCGAGTTGCGGGCCCACGTCGGCCACGTCGATCCGCGGCACGACCTGCGCTCGCCCCTCACGGTGCACGACGTCGTGCTGACCGGGCTGACCAACACCGTCGAACGCGTGCCCCGCTGGGCGCCGACACCCGAACAGGTCGCGCAGGCCGACCGGCTGATCGGCCTGCTCGGCCTCGGCGAGCGCCACGGCGCGCGGTGGCCGACCCTGTCGCAGGGGGAACGGGGCCGCGCGCTCATCGCCCGCGCGCTGATGCCCAGCCCGCGGCTCCTGCTGCTCGACGAGCCCGCGACCGGTCTCGACGTCGCCGGCCGGGAACAGCTCATCGAGCGGCTCGACGAGCTGCAACACGCCTACCCGGAACTCGCGTCCGTCCTGGTCACCCACCACCTGGAGGAGCTTCCTCCCGGGACGACCCACGTGCTGCTGCTGCGGGACGGGCGCTGCCTGGCGTCGGGGCCCGCCGACGAGGTCCTCACCAACGACCAGGTCAGCAAGTGCTTCGACCATCCCGTCCGGCTCACCCGCGTCGAGGGACGGTGGAGCGTGCGGGCGAACCGCCCGGCGAGGCCGACCGGCTGAGCCGGTTCCCGCGGCTCACACGTCGGTGACGCGCAGGCCGGCGTGCGCCTTGTAACGGCGGTTGACCGAGATGAGGTTGGCGGTGAACGCCTCCACCTGGTGCGCGTTGCGCAGCCGCCCGCCGTAGACGCCGCGCACGCCGGGGATGACGGCCGCGAGGTCCTGGACCAGGTCGGTGGCCGCGCGGTCGTCGCCGAGCACGAGCACGTCGGTGTCGACCGTGTCGAGGTCGGGGTCCTCCAGGAGCACGGCGGAGACGTGGTGGAACGCGCCGACGACGGTCGACGCGGTGAGGATGGCCGCCGCCTGCTGGGCCGCCGAGCCCTCCGCGGCGGGGAGGGCGTACGCGCCCTGCCGGTCGAAGCCCAGCGGGTTGACGCAGTCGACCACGACCTTCCCCGCCAGCGCCGGGGCCAGCTCGGTGAGCAGCTCGGCGTGGCCGTCCCACGGCACGGCGACCACGACGATGTCGCCGGCCGCCGCCGCGTCGGCGTTCGCCGCGCCCCGGACCCGGCCGGGCAGCGCCGCCGCGGTCTGCGCCGCCCGGTCGGCGTCCCGCGAGCCGAGCACCACGTCGAGCCCGGCCGCGGCGAAGCGGCGGGCGAGGCCGCGCCCCTGCGGGCCGGTGCCGCCGAGCACGGCGACGGTACGGCCGCGAAGCGCGTCGCTGACGGTCATGCCGGGTTCCTTTCGTAGACGACGAGCGGGTTGCCGCAGGGGTCGACGACCACCGCCCGCCGCTCGTGCGGGCCGGCCTGCGGGGCACCGGCCGTGGCGCCGGCCGCCACCAGCCCGGCCAGGCAGGCGTCCAGGTCGTCGACCTGCACGCTGAGCAGGGTCCGCCCGGCGACGGGCTGCTGGGTGGCGTCGGCGAGGCCGACGGTGACGGTGCCGTCGGTGACGGCGGCGTACCGGTCGCCGTCGCGGAACCGCACCGTCAGGCCGAGGCCGGTGTAGAAGGCGAGCTGGGCGTCCAGGTCCCCGGCGGGGACGATCACGTGACCGATCCTCATGGGCGGAACCTCGGCATGACCTCGCGGGCGAACCGCTCGACGATCTCGATGGAGCGCTCGATGGGCAGGCCGAGCCACTGGGCGCGGAAGACGAAGTGGTTGTAGCCGGCGTCGGCGAAGTCGCGGATCTTCGCGGCGATGTCGTCGGGCGAGCCGAAGAACAGCGCCTTCTCCTTGATCGCGTCCCACTGCGACTCGAAGAAGTCCATGCCGTACTGGACGTACTCGCCGTAGGAGCGGCGCACCGCGTCGCCGGCCACCGCGAAGGCGGCCTCCGCCGAGTCCGCGACGCACAGGTCGCGGTGGATCGGGAACACCGCGCCCTCCTCGCCGAAGCCGGCCGCCCGGCGCTGCTCCCGGTAGTCGGCCAGGTTGCCGACGGCCCAGTTGCGCCGCACGTTCGACGGGGCCAGCCACGGCAGGCCCTGCCGGGCGATCCGGGCGATGCCCGTCGGGCCGTTGGCCCCGACCCACACCGGCGGGTGCGGGCGCTGCACGGGCAGGACGCTGCACCGTACGCCGTCGAGGGCGAAGTGCTTGCCCTCGTGGTGGACCGTCTCCCCCGTCCACAGCCGCTGCATCACCGCGAGGGCCTCGTTCATCCGCGACACGCGGGTGCGCCGGTCGATGCCGAACGACGCGAACTCGACGTCGCGGTAGCCGGAGCCGATGCCCAGCACGAACCGGCCGCCGGACATCTGGTCGATGGTCGCGATCTCCTCGGCCCAGTGCACGGGGTGGCCCAGCGGCAGGATGAGGATGCCGGTGCCGAGCTGCATGGTCCCGGAGTGGTCCACGAGCCGGCTCAGCAGCGGTAGCGGCTGCGGCGTGCGCAGCGACGACAGGTAGTGGTGGATGCCGAACACCGAGTCGTAGCCCAGGTCGCGGACGTGCTGGACGTACTCGACGGTCTCGCCGATGCGCCGGCCCAGGTCGTCGCCGGGGGCGTACTGGTGGTCGAGGAGGATGCCGAACCGCACGCCGCGCGCCTACTCTTCCCGGGACCGGGTGTCGCTGAGCCGGAAGTAGGGCGCGACCAGCCGGTCCCGGTCGGCCAGCGCCTGGGCGATGCCCTTCTCGCGGCGCTCCTTGAGGAAGTTCCAGTCGCCCTCGTCGAAGCTGACGTTGGTGGCCCAGCCGTGCCCGACCCAGCCGGTCATCGCGCCCAGGCCCTTGCCCCGGGCCTCCATGACCACCTGCATCATCGACTTGCCCATCATCAGCGAGTCCAGCGGCATGACCGCGATCGCGTCGGCGTAGTCGTCGACCCAGCGCTGCAGCTCGTCGCGCTCGACGACCTTGGTGACCAGGCCCTTGCGCTCGCCCTCCTCGGCGCCGATGGCCCGCATGGTCAGCATGACGTCCTTCATCGTCGTCAGGCCGACCTTCTCGATCCAGTGGTACATGTCCTGCGGGGCGGGGCCGAGGTAGCGGAACGCGGGGTGGGTGAACCGGGCGTCCGGGGAGGCGATGACGATGTCGGCCGACAGCGCGATCTGGAAGTGGCCGCCGTAGCAGTAGCCCTGCACCTGGCAGATGGTCGCCTTCAGCGACTCGATGATCGGGCGGGTGAAGCCGGAACTGAGCACGTTGCGGTCGGGCAGGATCCGCTGCCGCTGCGCCGGCCGCCGCCGCGACGCCTTGTCGGTGCCGGTCCGGTAGCCGATGTAGTGGCCCAGCTCGGCGGCGTCCGCGCCGGTGCCGAAGTGCTCGCCCTCGCCCTTGAACACGATGACCTTGACCCGGTCGTCGGTCTCGGCCTCCCGGACCAGGTCGCCGACCCGCTCGAACGCTGCCACGGGGATGGCGTTGAGCCGCTCGGGGCGGTCGAAGGTGATGGTCGCGACGGACCGTTCCTCGTCGACGTCGTAGCGGACGTACTTCGCGAGGACCTCGGGGTCGACCTCCATGTTCTCGACGTCCCACTGGTGTTCCAGAAGCTCGGCTTCGGTCTTCTTCACGGCGGTTCCTTAGGTGGCGGGGGTGCGGAAGGCGGGGATCACTTCGGTGGCGAACAGCCGCAGCGAGGCGCGCAGCTTCTCGGTGGGCATGCCCAGCCACCCGGGACGGAAGATCAGGTGGTCGAAGCCCAGGTCGCGCAGGGCGGAGATCCGTTCGACGAGGAACTCCGGGGAGCCCAGCAGCAGCGTGTTGCGCACCAGCTCGTCGAACCGGTCCCGCTGCCAGCGCAGCGCCGGGTACTCGGCGTACGTCGAGTACTCGACGCGGGCGTGCGGCAGCGCCTCCGCGACGGCCCGCTCGGTGGTCGGCGCGCAGTACAGCTCGACGCCGACGGGCCGCTGCACGGTCGCCGGGTCGCGGCCGTACTCGGCCAGGGCCTCGTTGTAGACGGCCAGGTGCTCGGGCAGGAAGCGGCGGCTCGGGGAGTTGCCCGGGGCGTACCAGGCGTCGCCGAGGCGGGCCGCCCGGCGGACGGCCTTCTTGCCGCCCGCGCCGATCCAGATCGGCGGCCCGCCCGGGGTCAGCGGGCGCACCCCGATCGTGGCGTCGGTCTGCGGGTAGAACTCGCCCTCGTGGGTGACGGGCTGCCCGGTCCACAGGGCCCGGATGAGCCGCAGGCTCTCGTCGAAGCGGCGGAACCGGGTCTCCGGGTCGATGCCGAACGCGGCGAACTCGTTGTCGCGGTAGCCGGCGCCGACGCCGAGGACCACCCGCCCGCCGGAGAGGTGGTCGAGGGTGGCGAACTCCTCGGCGACGTGCACCGGGTGGAACATCGGCAGCAGCAGGATGCCGGTGCCGAGCAGCATGTCGCCGGAGCGCGGGATCAGGCTGGCCAGCATGGAGATCGGCTGGGGCGTGGCCAGGTTGGACTGGAAGTGGTTGATCGTCCACACCGAGTCGTAGCCCAGCTCGGCGGCCAGCTCGACGGTGCCGAACAGGTCGTCGAGGTGGGCGCGCAGGTCGTCGCCGTGCGGGTACTGGTGCGACGCCATGATGCCGAACCTCATCGGCTTCCTCCCTCCTGCGACACGGCTGCCGCTTTGCCCGCCTCCGGCAGGGGTGCCGCCGCGCGGCTGGTCTTGCCGGTGGTGCTGCGTTCCAGGGCGGGCACGAACTCGACCCGCCGGGGGGTCTTGAAGTGGGCGAGGCGGTCCCGGGCGTACGCGACGACGGCGTCGGCGAGGTCGGCGTCGGTGACCGCGTCGTCGGCCTCCCGCACGACGAGCGCCACGGGGATCTCGCCCAGCCGGTCGTCGGCGCGGCCGAGCACCCGCACGTCGCGCACGAGCGGGTGCTCGCGCAGCACGTCCTCGATCTCCTCGGGCCACACCTGGAAACCGCCGCACTTGATCATGTCGCGCTTGCGGCCGACGAGGAACAGGACGCCGTCGGCGTCGACGTAGCCGATGTCGCCGGTGTGCACCCAGCCGTCGCGGACCAGGTCCCGGGACGCCTCGGCGTCGTCGACGTACCCCCGGGTGAGCGCGGACCGGACGACCACCTCGCCCGAGGAGCCGGTGGGCAGGGCCTCGCCCGCGTCGTCGCGGATCTCCAGCTCGACGCCCGGGTAGACCCGACCGGCCGACCCGGGCTTCCACCGCCCGGCCTTCATGTCCCGGCCGGTCCAGCCGGCGATGTGCCCGGCCTCGGTCGAGCCGTAGTTGACCAGGATCGGCACCCGGTAGCGCTCCTCGAAGGCGCGGCGCACCGGCCAGGAGATCGCCTGCCCGGCCACGAGGACGGACTTGACCCCGTGAAACGGCAGGTCCCGCTCGGCGTGCACGATGTCGAAGACCATCGTGGGGAGCAGGAAGAGGTTGTCGAACGCGAACCGGTCCATCAGGCCGGCGAGCCGGTCGACGCCGAAGCGTTCCCAGACCACGGCGGCCCGCCCGACGAAGTAGGCGAACAGCAGCGAGTGCTGGCCGCCGCTGTGGAACAGCGGCAGGGCGATGAGGTTGGGGGCGGCGTCGGGCGCGGCGGTGCCCTCGGCGTCGGTGCCGGTGCTGACCCGGGCCAGCCGCCCGAGCGACTCGCGGGTCCCGCCGTGGGTGACGCTGACCGCCTTCGGCCGCCCGGTGGTGGTGCCGCCGGTGAACAGGATGCACGCCTCGGCCTCGGGCGCGACGTCGACCGTCGGCACCCGCGCCTCGTGCCGCCACGGCAGGGCCGCCGCGCCGGCGAGCGGTTCCGCGACGCTACGCACCGGCGGCGCGTCCCCGGCGGCGGCGAGGAACTCGGCGATCACGTCCGGGCGGCGGTCGTCGACGAGCAGCAGGCGCGGGTCGGTCTTCGCGACCGACTCGGCCAGCTCGGCGGCGTTGTAGAGGCTGCTCACGGTGACCGGGACCGCGCCGACCTTCCACGCGCCGAAGAGGAAGAAGACGATCTCCGGGCCGTTGGTCAGGTAGCAGGCGACGCGGTCGCCGGGGCCGACGCCCTCGGCGCGCAGCGCGGCGGCGACCCCGCCGGCGAGCAGGTCGATCTGGTCGAACGTCCACGACCGGCCGTCCTCGCCGTGCAGGCCCGGCACGTCGGGGCGGTCGGCGCAGCGCCGGTCGAGGATGCGGGCGAGGTTGCCGGCGCTCATCGGGACACCTCCCGTGCCGTCGGTGCGGGGTCGACGCGCGCGATGACCTCCGCGCCGAAGCGGGCGAGCTGCTCCATCGCCTCGTCCTGGCCGGCGCCGACGAACTGGTGGCGCAGGGAGACCTCGGTGATGCCGAGGTCGGTCTCCCAGCGGCGCAGCTTGTCGACGATCTCGTCGGCCGACCCGACGAGGCAGTCCTCGGCGAGGTAGCGGTCGAGGTCGAGGGACTGGGCGTCGTCCCACGACTTGTAGCCCGCGTACTGGCGTTGCAGGTGGGGGCGGACGGCGGCGACGGCGGCGGCGTAGCTGTCGCCGAGGTACGCCTCGCGGGTCATCGGGTACTCCCGGTCGAGGGCGAAGCCGCGCTCGACGAGGTCGGCGCGGTAGATGCCGAGCAGCCGGGCCAGCTCGGCGTCGTTGCCCTTGGGGCCGATGAGCCACGGCGCGTCCAGCCGGGCCGCCCGGCGGATCGCGGGCTCGGCGAACGCGCCGATCCACAGCGGCGGGCCGCCGGGCTGCACGGGGCGCAGCGCCAGGGACGCGCCGGGGACCTCGCCCCAGCTGCCGGCGAGGTCGACCGTCTCGCCGTTCCACAGCGACCGCAGCGTCGGCACGTACTCGCGCAGGCGGCGCAGCCGGTCGTCCCAGGCGACGCCGAACGCGGTGGTCTCCCGCTTGCGGTAGCCGGCGCCGATGCCGACGGTCAGCCGGCCGCCCGAGAGCACGTCGAGGGACGCGAGGTCCTCGGCGAGCGCGACCGGGTTCAGCAGCGGCGCGAGCAGCACCCCGAAGCCGATGCGGACCCGCGAGGTGGCGCGGGCGAGGTACCCGGCGAGCGGGATCGGCTGGACGAACGCCGACCGGGCCAGGTAGTGGTGCCCGAGGTAGACGGCGTGGAAGCCGGCCGCCTCCGCGGCGGCGGCCTGGGCGAGCACGCCGTCGATGCCGTCGACGGCGGAGGCCGACGGGTCGAACTGGGCGCTGAGGAAGCAGCTGATCCTCACCCGACGACCGCCTCGGTGACGGGCGGGGCGACCGGGGCGGCGTCGGCCTGCTCCTGGGCGCGGAAGTGCGGGATGACCTTCTCGGCGAACTCCTCCATCGACCGCAGCGCGGCCCGGCGGTCCAGCGACGGGATGCGCAGCCAGCCGATGTAGTGGTTGATGCCGAGCTGTTCGCGCAGCATCTCGATGGTCTCGATGACCCGCTGCGCCGAGCCGAAGTTGCCGCCGTGGGTCAGCGTCTGCTCCAGGGTCAGCAGCTCGATGTTCTTCGCGACGGCCGCGTAGTAGGAGCGTTCCTGCTCGATGGCCTCCTCCGAGCCGGGGATGACCTTGCCGACCGACTTGTAGTAGTTCATCGCGGCCAGGGCGGCCTCCCGCAGGCCCTCCTCCCCGTCGCCGCACCAGACCTGCTGCATGAACGGCAGTTCGTAGTCGGCGATGTCGAACCCGTTCTCCCGCATGCTCTGCCGGTAGAGGCCGAAGTTCTTCTGCATGATGCCCAACGGCGTGAAGTTCGGCGAGGTGATGATCGACTCGCCGACCGCGCCGCGCTCGCGGAAGCTGTCGGGGGAGACGGTGCCCTGGAGGATCGGCGGGCCGCCGGGGGTGTGCGGGCGCGGGTAGGTCGTGACGTCGTCGTAGTGGAAGATCTGGCCGTGGTAGGAGAAGTTCTCCTGCGACAGCGCCAGCCGCAGGATCTCCAGGGTCTCCTGGTAGCGCTGCTTCGACTCCTCCAGGGGGATGCCGAAGCCGGCGAACTCGGCGGGCTGGTAGCCCCGGCCGACGCCGATGCGGACCCGGCCGCCGCTGAGCACGTCGAGGGCGGCGATGTCCTCGGCCAGGCGCAGCGGGTGGTGCAGCGGCAGCACGAGGACGGCGGTGCCGATGGTGATCCGCCGGGTGCGCTCGGCGACGGCCATGCCGAAGTTCACCGGGCTGCCGAGGATGCCGTACTTGGAGAAGTGGTGCTCGGCCAGCCAGATCGAGTCGAAGCCCAGCTCGTCGGCCAGCTGGATCTCGTCGAGGGTCTCCCGCAGCACCTGATGGTCCGATGTGCCATCGCTCACCGGAAACAGGTTCATGATTCCGAACTTCACGGCCTCTCCTCGTTTATTCCGACCAGCCGGTATGTTACTGCCGTACTAGATGGCCTGCAAGGGTTGCGCAGGTCAGGCCGCTGCGGTGCGCCCGGGCACGGGCGACTCGCCGACCCGCGCGCCGACCCGCAGCTCGCCGGCGCGACGCCGGTGCCACGAGCCGCGCCCGAGCCGGGCGTCGAGCACCAGCGCCCGGCGCAGGAACAGGTGCGGGTCCGCCTCCATCGTGATGCCCATCCCGCCGTGCACCTGGATGCACCGCTCGGCGGCGAAGACCGCCGCCCGCCCGGCCGCGGCCTTCGCCGCGTGCACCTGGATCCCGGCGTCGGGGCGGCCGGTGTCGACCGCCCACGCGGCGTACAGGGTCAGGTCCCATGCGGCCTTGCGCGCCGTGGCGGCCTCCGCGAGCTGGAACGCGACCCCCTGGAACGAGCCGATCACCCGGCCGAACTGCCGGCGGGTGCGGGCCTGCTCGGCGGCCAGGTCGATCGCGCCCTGCGCGACCCCGCACAGCTCGGCGGCCACCACCAGCGCGGCGCGCCACGCGCCCGCGCCGGCGGGCGTCACCCGCCCAGGCGCGGCCAGGGTGACGTCCGACAGCGGCACCGACGGGTCGACGGAGTCCCGCGCGGCGACCCCGGCCGCCTCGGCGGTCCAGACCCCGTCGGGGCCCAGGACGGCGACGCCGTCGGCCTGCGCCGCGTACGGCACCAGGGTCCGCACCAGCGGATCGGGCGAGACCCCGTCCGCCCAGCCGGAGCCGCCCGGCACGTCGACCGCGCAGGTGAGCACCCGGCCGCCGGAGAGCACCTCGTCGGGCAGCGGGTCGGGCCGATCGCCGCCGCAGAGCAGCTGGACGGCGGCCGCGTGCGCCGGGAACCGGCTCGGCACGAGCCGCTCGCCGAGCGCCTCGACGGCGACCAGCAGGTCGATCAGGTGCGACCCGACGCCGCCGGCGGCCTCGGGCACGCCGAGGAGGCCGAAGTCGCCCAGCAGCAGGCCGTCGCAGGCCGGGGCGCGCCACGGGCCCGTCAGGGCGTCGCGCGCCCGGACTTTCTCCCCCGCCGCGAGGGCGGCGACGGTGTCGCCGATCTCCCGCTGCTCCGGGGTGAAGGTTGCTCGCATGTGGCACTCCGCTCAGCGTGAGCGGGGCAGGTTCAGCACCCGCTCCGCGAGGATCGACTTCTGGACTTCCTCCGTGCCGCCCTCGATGGTGTGGGCGCGGGCACGCAGGTAGCGGCGCATCCGGGCGGCGGCCCCGTCGCCGTCGAGCAGCACGCCGCCGGCCTCGTCGAGCTGCACGGCGAGGCGGTTGGCGTTCTGCACCACCTGCGCCCACAGGCTCTTGAGCGCCGACGTCTCCGGGCCCGGCACGCCGCCGGCCCGGCTCTCGCCGAGCATCCGCATCGACCCGATCCGGACCGCCTCGGCGTCGCAGTGCAGCGCGCCCACCGTGTCGAGGAACGCGCCGTCGTCGGCCACGCCGCGCGCGACCGCGAGGTCGACCACCCGGTCCACCGCCTGCCGGGCCCACACCCACAGGTTGAGCGCCATGCTGCCGCGCTCGAAGGCCAGGGTGGTGAGCGCGACGGTCCAGCCGTTGCCGACGCCGCCGAGCACGTCGGAGTCGGGCACGAAGACGTCGTCGAGGAACATCTCGTTGAACTCGGTGTCCCCGTTGATCATTTCCAGCGACCGGACGGTGAAGGCGTCCATCGGGGCGAGGAAGTAGGTGATGCCCCGGTGCTTCGGCGCGTCGGGGTCGGTGCGCGCCAGCAGCAGGCACTTCGACGCGTTGTGCGCGTTGGACGTCCAGATCTTCGCGCCGTTGACGCGCCACCCGCCGTCCACCCGGGTCGCGGCCGTGCGCAGGCTCGCCAGGTCGGAACCGGAGCCGGGCTCGCTGAAGCCCTGGCACCAGTACGTCTCGCCGCGCAGGATCCCGGGCAGGTGCCGGGCCTGCTGCTCGTCGGTGCCGTGGGCGATGATCGTGGGCCCGGCCAGCATCATGCCGACCCCGTTGAGCGGGTACGGCGCGCCGCGCACAGCGGCCTCCTCGTTGAAGATGGCCTGTGCCAGCGAGTCCAGGCCCCGGCCGCCGTGCGCGGTCGGCCACGACAGGCCGGCCCAGCCGCCGGCGCACAGCCGGTCCTGCCACACCCGCGACCAGTGTTCGCGCTCGTCCTGCGCCAGCTCCTCCTGGTCGGGCACGTCGGCCAGCGCCTTGTCGAGCCAGTCGCCGACCTCGCGCCGGAACGCCAGGTCGGCGTCGCTGTCAGCGAAGTCCATGCCCATCCCCCACCGGGTCGTCGTCGATGCCGGTCACGCGGAGAGCTCCTCGGAGCGCGTGAGCCGGGCCTTGTAGAGCTTGCCGTTCGGGTCGCGCGGCAGCGCGTCGCGCACCACGTACGACACCGGGCGCTTCGGCTTGGCCAGCCGCTGCGCGAGGTGGCCGCGCAGCGCCGCCACGGCCGCGTCGGCGTCGGGCGCGGCGTCGGCCAGCACGACGTGCGCCTGCGGCACCTCGCCGAACTCCTCGTCGGGCGCCCCGATCACGCCGGCGTCGACGACCCAGTCGTGTTCCAGCAGCGCCGCCTCGATCTCGGCCGGGTAGACGTTGACCCCGCCGACGAGGATCAGCTCGGCCGCGCGGCCGGTGACGTAGAGGAAGCCGTCGGCGTCGACGTGGCCGACGTCCCAGACGGTCATCAGGCCGTCGCGGCGCGCGCCGTCGGTCTTGCCGGGGTCGTTGTGGTATTCGACCCGGTCGTCGCCCTGGCGCATGTAGACGATGCCGGTCTGCCCGACCGGCACCTCGTTGCCCAGCTCGTCGAGGATCTTCAGGGTGGAGATCGAGGCCGGGCGGCCGACCGTGCCGGGGTGGGCGAGCCACTCGTGGGGCCGCGCGACGGTCGTGCCGACCTCGGTCGAGCCGTAGTACTCGTAGACGACGGGGCCGAACCAGTCGAGGATGCGCTGCTTGACCTCGCGGGGGCAGGGCGCCGCGCCGTGCAGCACGTAGCGCAGCGAGGAGACGTCGTAGGCGTCGCGCACCTCGGCGGGCAGTTGCAGCAGCCGGTAGAAGTGGGTCGGCACCATGCTGGTGCCGGTGACCCGCTGCTCGTGGACCCGCCGCAGGAAGCCCTCCGGCGTCCAGCCGTCCATCAGGACCAGGGTGCCGCCGGCGTGCAGCGCGCCCATGGCCGGGGTGATGTTGGCCGAGTGGTACATCGGCGCGGACACCAGCCAGGACGCGAACGCGGGGCGTTCCATCCCGAACTCCTTGAACAGCCAGACGTACGTCAGCGCGCCGGTGTCGGCGTCGACGCCGCTGAGCGGCCGCTTGACGCCCTTCGGGCGGCCGGTGGTGCCCGAGGTGTACATCATCAGGGAGCCGGCCGGCGTGTCGTGCGGGCTCGTGTCGGGCATGCCCTCGGTGAGCGCCGACAGCGGGCGGGCCCGGTCCGTGCGGGGCGTGCCGTCGACGAACACCTCGATGTCGGGTGCGGCCCCGGCGGCGGCGACCACCACGTCCTCGACGCGGGCGGAGCCGACGACCACCTTCGCGCCGCTGTCGGCGAGGATGTAGCCGACCTCGGGCGCGGTGAGGTGGTAGTTGAGCGTCACGAGGTAGAGCCCCGACTGCATCGCCGCGAGATAGAGCGCCACCATGCCGGCGCTGTTCGTCATGACCGCCGCGACCGTGTCGCCGAGACGGAGGCCCGCCCGGGTGCGCAGGCCGTGCGAGATCCGGTTCACCTCGGCGAACAGCTCGCCGTAGGAGATCCGCCGATCGTCGGCGGTCACGATCGCGCACAGGTCCGGTTCGGCGACGGCCCACAGCCGAAACCCCGTCCGTTCCTCGCTCATCGGACTCCTTGAATTAAATTCCGACCATCCGGTATGTTGTTGTCACACAGTAAGGGAGCCGTCCGACGATGTCCATACCCGTGAGCGACGCACACGCCGCCAGCTACCGCGCCCGCCAGGTGCCGGACCCCGTCCAGGTCGTCGACGGCGTCTGGGGCGTCCCGATCCCCCTGGACGGCAGCGCCCTGCGCTACGTCACCGTCTACCTGGTCGACACCGGCGACGGCCCGGTCCTCGTCGACGCCGGCTACGACCACCCGGCCTGCTGGGCGGCGTTCCGGCGGTCGGTCGAGTCGCTCGGCCACCGGGTCGAGGCCATCACGACCGTCCTCCTCACCCACAACCACCCCGACCACGTCGGCTTCGCCGCCCGCCTGCGGGAGGTCTCCGGGGCGCGCGTCGTCATGGGCCGCGCCGACGACTTCGCCACCGCGCACCGCACGCGCGGCACCTTCCTCGCCCAGCTCCGCGCCGCCCTCGACCTCACCGGCGCGCCGGCCGACGTCGTCGACTGCATGTACGCCGACGCCGTCGCGGTCGCCGAGCACCACGAGACGCTGCGGCTCGACGTCGCCCTCGACGCCGACACCGAGTTCCGCTTCGGCGACGTGACCATCCGCGCCGTGCCCGCCCCCGGGCACACCTACGGGCACACGGTCTTCCACGACACCCGCGGCCTGGTCTTCACCGGCGACACGATGATGGCCGAGGGGCCGACCCAGCTCGCGATCGTGAGCCGGCCCGACGACGACCCGGCCGGCGACCTGTTACGCACCCTGGCGCGCATCCGCGACCTCGGCGCGACCATCGCCTGCCCCGCCCACCAGTTCCCCTACCGGGACGTGGCGGCGCGCGCCGACGCGCTCGCGGCCTTCCATCGGGGCGAGGTCGACCGGGTCCGGGACCTGGCCGGCGACGGCCTCGACGCGTGGCGGCTGGCCCCCCGGATGCCGTGGAGGAAGCCGTGGGACGAGCTCGGTCGGGGCACCCGGCGCTTCTCCCTGATGCACACCCTCGCCCTGCTGCGGCACGTGACCCGCGCCGCCCGGTAGGCGTCGGCGCCCGGGCGTCAGCCGCGCCCGGGCTCGGCGTACGCCCAGTCCGGCCGCAGCTCGGCGCGCAGCTCGCGCAGGGTCCGCTTGAGCACCTTCCCCGACGGGTTCGTCGGCAGCTCCGGCACCAGGAAGACCTCCTTCGGCACCTTGAACCGGCCGAGCCGCTGCCGGGCGTACGCGATCAGGTCCCCAGCCCGAAGCCCCGGCCGGCCAACGACGAACGCCACCGGCACCTCCACCCACACCGGGTGCGGCGCGCCCACCACCGACGCGGCGAGCACGAGCGGGTGCCCGGCGAGCACGTTCTCGATCTCGGCGCTGGCGATGTTCTCCCCGCCGCTGCGGATCATGTCCTTGAGCCGGTCGCGGATGTAGAGGTAGCCGTCGGCGTCGAGGCAGCCGATGTCGCCGGTGTGGAACCAGCCGGCGCGGAACGCCGCCCGCGTCGCCTCCGGGTCGTCGAGGTAGCCGGGGCTCACCTTCGGCCCCCGCGCGACCACCTCGCCGCTCTCGCCAACCGGCACGTCGCGGCCGTCCGGGTCCACCACCCGCACCTGGACCCACGGCACCGGCAGGCCCACCGAACCCTGCTTGGACTCCTGGTGCGCGGCGTCGAGGTAGGTCAGCCCGCTGCACGTCTCGGTGAGGCCGTAGCCCTCGATCAGGCGCGCGTGGGGGAACAGTCCCCGCGCCACGGCGAACAGCGCCGACGTCACCTGCGAGTAGATCACCCAGCGCACCGACGACAGGTCGGCCGCGACGCCCGTCGCGCGGCGCAACATGTCGAGCATCGTCGCCGCCATCACCATGCCGGTGATCCGTTCCGCCTCGATCGCCCGCAGCACGGCCGCCGGCTCGAAGCGCCGCAGCAGCACCATCGCGCCGCCGACGTGCCAGATGCCGTAGCCGGGCAGGTCGGTGCCGCCGACGTGGTAGAGCGGCGCGAAGTTGAGGATCCGGTCGCCGGGGCGCAGCCCCAGCTCCACGATCTGGGCGTGCATGTTCATGTTCACGTTGCCGTGGGTGAGCAGGACGCCCTTGGGCAGGCTGGTCGTGCCGGAGGTGTAGACGATCCGTTGCAGGGCGGCGTCGTCGAGGTCGGCGTCGGCGACCCGGGCCCCCCGGTGGGCGTCGATCAGCGCCCGCAGGTCGAGCCAGCCGTCGCCGATCGGTTCGAGGGCGAACCGGCGCACGCCCGCCGGGCCGGAACCGCCGGCGGCCGGCGCGGCGTCGGCCGGCGCGGCCCCGGCCAGGGCGGCATCGGTCAGGGCGGCCTCCGTCAACGCCGCGAACTCCGGGACGGTCGCGACCGCCTGGACCCGCGCGTGCGCGAGCAGCCGGGCCAGCTCCCCCGCCGTCAGTCGGTAGTTCAGCGGCACGAAGACCGCGCCGAGCTTCGCCAGCGCCAGGGACAGGAGGAGGAACTCCGGCACGTTGTTCGCCACGATCGCCACCCGGCTGTCCCGGCGTACCCCCTCGGCCGACAGGCCCGCGGCCAGGGCGTTGACGTCGGCGTCGAGCTGCCGGTGGGTCCACCGGCGGCCCTCGAGGACGAGCGCGTCGGCGTCGGCGAAGCGCCGGGCGTTGCCGGCCAGCATCGCGGCGATGTTCGCGGTGCTCACCCGGCCACCGCCGGGCGCGGGGAGTTGTGCTCCGATGGCGGCGTCCCGGTGCCGCCCTGGCGCAGCAGCGTCTTGAGGACCTTGCCGGAGTCGTTGCGCGGCAGCGCGGCGACGACCTCGACGTACTTGGGGACCTTGTACCGGGCCAGTTCGGCCCGGCAGTGCCCGCGCAGCTCCTCGGCGGCGGTGGCCGCGCCGTCGCGCAGGACGACGAACGCCTTCGGCACCTCGTCCCACTGCGGGTCCGGCACGCCCACGACGGCGACCTCGGCGACGTCGGGGTGCCGGGCGAGGACCCGTTCGATCTCGGCGCTGGCGATGTTCTCCCCGCCGGACTTGATCAGGTCGGCGCGGCGGTCGACGAACCACAGGTAGCCGTCGGCGTCGATCCGCCCGACGTCGCCGGTGAGGAACCAGCCGTCGCGGCGGGTCCGCCGGTTGGCCTCGTCGTCGTTCCAGTAGCCGGGCGAGACCTTCTCGCCGCGCACGACGATCTCCCCCGCCACGCCGGGGGCGACGGGCCGGAAGTGCTCGTCGACGATCCGGATGTGCACGCCGGGGAACGGCGCGCCGAGCGCGCCCAGCTTCGCCTCCTCGTGGGCGGCGTCCATATAGCAGACGCCGTTGCACAGCTCGGTCATGCCGAAGGTGTCGACGAGGCGCACGTGCGGCAGGCGGCGCTTCACCTCCCGCCGCACGCCCGGCGCGACGCCGGCGAAGAGCAGGTAGCGCAGCGCGGCGAGGTCCGGCGGGTCGGGCAGGTCCAGCACGCCGAAGAGGATCTGCGCGGCGAGCACCATGCCGGTGATGCGTTCCTCGGCGGCGATGCGGGCGATGTCCGCCGCCTTGAACGTCGGCGTGAGCACCATCGTCGCGCCCGCCACGAACGTCGCCAGCCCCGGCGCCTCCAGCCCGCTGACGTGGAACAGCGGCGCGGAGACCAGGATCCGGTCGGCGGCGGTCAGCTCCAGTTCGAGGACCTGCGCGAGGTGGTTCGCGGCGAGGTTGCCGTAGGTGTGCACGACCCCCTTGGGCCGGGCCGTGGTGCCCGAGGTGTAGAGCAGCCGGTGCACGTCGGCGGGGCCCTTCTCGGCGTCGGCGACCCGCACGCCGGCCGGCTGCCCGGCGAGCAGGTCGGCCAGCCGCCGCGCGCCGCCGACGACCCGGTCGCCGTTGGCGACGAGGGTCCGCAGCCCGGCCGCGGTCGCCAGCCGGTCGGCGTCGTCGGCGAAGTCGTCGTCGTAGAGCAGGCCGGTGACCCCGGCCTGGTCGAGGACGTACGCCTGCTCGGTGACGTGCAGCCGCCAGTTCAGCGGCACCGAGATCGCGCCGATGCGGCTGAGCGCGAGCAGCTCGATGACGTAGGTGGCGGTGTTGCGGCCGAGCACGCCGACCAGGTCGTCGGCGGTGATGCCGGCGGCCAGCAGCGCCGCGGCGTGCCGGTCGACGTCGGCGTCGAGCGCGGCGTACGTCCAGCGGCGGTCGGCGTCGACGAGGGCCTCCCGGTCGGCGCGGCGCAGCGCCTGCCGGCGCAGGTGCTCGGTGACGTTGCCGGCGGCCATCAGTTGCCGCCGCCGTCGCGCCGCCGGGCCAGGATCTCCTCCCGGGACGGCAGCGACACGAACTCCAGCAGGTTGCCGTCGAGGTCGCGGGCCGCGAACGCGGTGATGTGGCCGTAGTTCTCCAGCAGCACCCGGTTGGGGGCGGTCAGGCAGTCGGCGCCCAGCTCGACCAGCCGCCGGTGCAGCTCGTGGATCTCGTCGAGCGGCACCTCGAAGCTGAGCAGGAAGGGCCCCCGCTCCAGGTGGCCGCCGGTCGCCGTCCGGGTGGTGACGCCGTTCCACTCGATGAGTTCGAGCTGGCCGACGCGGCTGGGCCCCTGGAGGTACTGGACCTTCCCGGTGGTGCCGGCGGGCAGGCCCAGCGACACCTCGATCCCGGGGCCGCCGACGTCGGTGCGCAGCGTCCTGCGGTAGCCGAGGGCCCGCTCGTAGAAGTCCGCGGCCCGGTCGACGTCGGAGACGGTGATGGCCACGTGGTGCACTTCGCTGACCGGCATGGTGACTCGCTTTCTGGGTTGTCCGCGCGGCTCAGGCGGCCGGTCCGGGCGGGCCGGCCAGGACCCGCTGGATCAGCGTGACCTCGTCGGCGCCGCTGTCGGGCACGACGAAGTCGTCGAGCCGGCAGATGTCGTCGATGGACCCGTCGATGTCGTCGGGGGTGGCCGGCGCGGGCCCGCCGTACCAGCCGGGGGTGACGCCCAGGAAGATCCGGCCGACCCGGCCGCCGCCGACGGTGAGGATGTGCCGGTTGATCCGGCACCGCTCGGAGGCGAGGTACGTGGCCACCGCCGCGACGTGCCGCGGGTCGAACCGGTCGGCCAGGTCGCCGAGGAGGTTCTCGGTCATCCGGGTCGCCGCCGTGGGCGCGATCGCGTTGACCAGGATGCCGTGCCGGGCGCCCTCCAGCGCGAGGACGTTCATCAGGCCGATCAGCCCGGCCTTCGCCGCGCCGTAGTTGGCCTGGCCGAAGTTGCCGAACAGCCCGGACGACGAGCTGGTCAGCACGATCCGGCCGTAGCCGCGCTCGACCAGGTGCGGCCAGGCGGGGCGCAGCACGTGGAACGCCCCGGCGAGGTGCACGTCGAGCACGGCGGTGACGTCGTCGTCGCCCATCTTGGCCAGCGTCCGGTCCCGCAGGATGCCGGCGTTGTGGATGACCGCGTCGAGGCGGCCGTACGCGTCGACGGCGCGGCGCACCAGGTCCGCGCCGCCCTCGGCGGTCGCCACCGAGTCGGTCGAGGCGACGGCGGCGCCGCCGGCCGCGCGGATCTCGGCGACGACCTGCTCGGCCGCGCCGGAGGAGCCCGAGCCGTCGACCGTGCCGCCGAGGTCGTTGACGACCACCGACGCGCCCCGCTCGGCGAGGCTGAGGGCGTGGGCCCGGCCGATGCCGTTGCCGGCCCCGGTGACGACGACGACCCGGCCGTCGAGGGTGACCCGGGCGCTCATCGCTCGTTCCCCAGGACCGCCACGAACGCGACGCAGGAGCCGGGCTGCCCGCCGAGGTTCTGCGCGACCGCCAGCCGGGCGTCGGGCACCTGCCGGCTGCCGGCCTCGCCGCGGAGCTGGGTGAAGCACTCGAACATCATCCGCAGCCCGGTCGCGCCGATCGGGTGGCCGAACGACTTGAGGCCGCCGTCGGTGTTGACCGGCAGCGCCCCGTCGAGGTCGTAGCGGCCGTCGAGGATGTCGCGCCAGGCCTTGCCGCGTTCCGAGAACCCGAGGTCCTCCATGAGCACCACCTCCGTCGGTGTGAAACAGTCGTGCACCTCGGCCAGGGAGATCTGCGTGGCCGGGTCCGTGACGCCGGCCTGCTCGTAGGCCTGCCGGGCCGCCGCGACCACCTCCGGGAAGGTGGTGAAGTCGTAGCCGTCGGTGGCCAGCCCGGCCCCCGACCCGGCGACGAAGCCCATCCCCCGCAGGTAGACGGGCCGGTCGGTGTAGCGGTGGGCGTCCTCGGCGCGCACGAGGACCGCGGCGGCGGCCCCGTCGGAGACGCCCGAGCAGTCCATGACGCCCAGCGGGCCGGCCACCCGCGGCGAGTTCTCCACCGTCTCGGCGGTCACCGCCTTGCGGAACTGGGCGCGCTCGTTGCGCGCGCCGTTGGCGTGGTTCTTCACGGCGACCCGGGTCAGGGCGTCGCGCATGCCGCGCGCGTCCACCCCGTACGCCCGCTGGTAGGCGGGGACGAGCAGGGAGAAGCCGGCGGGGGCGGTCCAGTCGACGTCGGTGCCGTCGGCGGGTGGGTAGACGGCGGACAGCCCCGAGTAGGAGGAGTCCTTCAGCTTCTCCACCCCGGTCGCCATGACCATGTCGTACGCGCCGGACGCGACGGCGTACGCGGCGTTGCGGAACGCCTCGGAGCCGGTGGCGCAGTAGTTCTCGACGCGGGTGACGGGCTTGCCGGTCAGCCGCAGCGGCCGGGCGAGGGTCTGCCCGGACATGCCCGAGCCCTGCGTGCCGACCCAGAACGCGTCGACGTCGTCGAGGGTGAGCGCGGGCGTCGACCCGACGCACTCCCGCACGGCGTCGACGAGCAGGTCGTCGGCCGACGCGTGCCAGTGGTCGCGGAACGGGGTGCAGCCCATCGCGACGATCGCGACGTCGTTGACCGTGCGCCTACTGGCCATCGGTGGTGTCCTTTCCGGGCGGGGCGTCCTGGGGCGTCGGGCGGAGCTTCCAGAAGTAGTTGTGGATCGCGTCGGTGGTCCACAGCCGCCGGAAGGTCGGCGTCATCGCCATGCCCACGGTGACGTCGGCGGGCGCGACGTCGGTCGCGTACGCGCTGAGCCGGCCGCCGCCGTCGACGTCGGCGACGACGACCGCGACCTCCGGCTCCGGCATGGTGGTCAGGTGGTCGCGGGTCACCGACACGACCCGGGCGGTGCGCTCGCGCAGCGAGACCTTCCCGGTGGCGTCGGGCGTCGCGGCGATGCCGCAGGCGGCGCAGGCCCGACCGGGGGGCGTGGTGACCGCGCCGCAGGCGTCGCAGCGGCTGCCCTCCAGCCGGTACTTCCAGCCGGCGCGGCGGCGCATCGGCGGCGATGCCGGGGCGGGTGCCGCCGGCCGGGCCGGGCCCTGCACGTCGAGCAGCCCGCGCCAGCGCAGGTAGCGGCCGTAGCCGAGGGGCTGGCGCGCGGCGAGCTGGTCGCGCACGGACGGGCCGCCGCGCGCCGCGCGTACCCCGTCGCCGACGCGGAAGACGAACGCGTCGGCGCCCTCGGTGGCCGACAGCAGCAGGATCGTCTGGCCGGGGCGGGCCTCGTCGAGCGCGGCGGCGAGCAGCAGCCCCGGGTGGGCGGCCCCGGTGAAGCCGGTGGCCCGTTCGGTCGTCGCGTCCCGGCCGTCGCCGCGCAGCGCCCGGCGCAGCGCCGCCGCCGCGCGCGGGTTCGACGACGACACGACGACGGTGTCGACGGCGTCGAGGGCCGCCTCGGCCAGGGCGTGGCGGGCCGCGTCGAGGCCGGCGGCGGCGAGGACCTCGGCGGTGAACCGCTCGTCCCAGACCCGGTCGTGGCGCTCCCCGGGCAGCCGCCAGCGTTCCAGGACCTCGGCGGTGCGCCCGGCGCGGGCCAGGAGCGCGGCGGCGGCCGGGCCGCCGCCGACGAGGCCGACGGCGGCGTCGCCCTGGGCCAGCTCGTCGGGCGCGCCGGGGCGGGTGGTGCGCAGGTCGGCCAGGGCGGCGGTCGCGCCGGCCCGGACGACGAGGTCGAGGGCGGTGGCGCCGCTGCGGTGCCCGCGCAGGTCGACCGCGGCGGTGGCCGGGTCGAGGCCGAGGGCCTCGTGCGCCACCCCGGCGGAGGTCTTCGCCTCGTACGGGGCGTTGGTGGTGGCGAACAGCAGTTGCCGGCCGGGCGGGGTGGCGGCGGCGACATGGCGCAGCGCCTCGACGGCCATCGTGACGGTGTCCTCGTCGAACGCGGCGACGCCCCGGGCCGGGCCGCCGGGCCGGGGCGGCGTCGTCGCGTCGAGTCGGTTGTCGGCGAGCACGTACGCCGGGAGGTAGGCCGCGTAGGCGTCGATGCCGGGCTGTTCGGGCATGGGTGGCGGTTCTCCTTCAGGTCCAGGAGGGGATGGCGGCCAGGAGCCGTCGGGTGTACTCCTGCTGCGGCCGGTCCAGCACGCTCTCGGCGTCGCCGGCCTCGACCACCCGCCCGCCGCTCATCACGGTGATCCGGTCGCAGAGGTCGCTGGCGAGCATGAGGTCGTGGGTGACGAAGAGCAGGCCGATGCCGAGCTCGTCGACGAGGGTGCGGAACAGGCCGACGACCTTGGTCTGCGTCGTGACGTCGAGGGCGGTGGTGCACTCGTCGGCGATCACCAGGGCGGGGCGGGTGACGACGGCGAGTGCGATGGCGACCCGCTGGCGCAGGCCGCCGGAGAGCTGGTGGGGATAGCTGTCGAGGACGCGGGCCGGGTCGGCGATGCGCATCTGCTCCAGCACCTCCAGCGAGCGGCGGCGCACCTCGGCCCGGGTGATGTCGCGGACGTGCCGGCGCAGCACCTCGGCGAGCTGGGCGCGGACCCGCATCAGCGGGTTCAGCGACCGCGACGCGTCCTGGAAGACCATGCCGACGGCGCTGCCGCGCACCCGGTCGGTGCGGTCGACGCCGGGGGCCACCACCACGTCGCCGGCCAGCGCGACGGAGCCGCGTTCGACGCGGACGTTGCGGTCGAGCAGCCCGACGACGCAGCGGGCGAGGGTGGTCTTGCCGCTGCCGGACTCCCCGACGACGCCGACGATCTGGCCCCGGCGGATCTCCAGGTCGACGTCGTCGAGCAGGCGCAGGTCGCCGCTGGCGAGCCGGGCGGTGACGGCGAGGCCGTCGGCCTTCAGCAGGACGCTCATCGGCGCGCCTTCCGGGGGTCGTGGTGGGTGAGCAGCGCGTCGCCGAGCAGGTTCACCAGCAGCACCAGCAGCGTGATGGCGAGCCCGGGGAAGAACGCGATCCACCACGCCTGGCTCAGCTCGTCCTGGCCGGACGCCAGCATCGAGCCCCAGCTGTTCATCGGCGGCACCACGCCCAGGCCGAGGAAGCTCAGCGCGCTCTCGACCAGGATGGCCGTGCCGACCTGGAGGGTGCCGAGCGCGACGGTCGTGCCGGCGAGGTTGGGCAGGATGTGCCGGAAGACGATCCGGGGTTCCGACGCGCCGGCCGCGCGCAGGCCGAACACGAACTGCCGCTCCCGGATCGCCATGGTCGCCGAGCGGGTGACGCGGGCGCAGACGGCCCAGCCGGTGAGCGCCAGCACGAGGAACAGCACGGGCAGCGAGCTGCCCCGGTTCGCGATGATCGCGAGGGCGACGAGGATGAACGGCAGGGCGAGCTGGGCGTCGATGAGCACCGAGATGACCCGGTCGACCCAGCCCCGGAAGTAGCCGGCGAGCACGCCGAGCAGCGTGCCGGGACCGATGGCGACGAGCGCGCCGACCAGGCCGATGACGATCGTCAGGCGGCCGGCCGTGACGAACTGGGTGAGCACGTCCTGACCGAGCTTGTCGGTGCCCAGGGGATGCGCCCAGGTGCCGCCGGACAGGAAGGCCGGCGGCTGCCGGGTCGCGGCCAGGTCCTGACCGGCCGCCGGGAGCAGTCCGGTCAGCGGCAGCACGAACACCCCGGCGGAGACGACGGCCAGCGGCAGGGACAGCCAGAACACGGAGGTACGCGCGCGCCGGCCGGGCCGCCGCGGCGGTGCCCCCGCGGCGGTCGGGTCGAGTTCGAGTTGGCTCACGCCGGTCACCTCACCCTCGGGTCGACGATCGAGTGCAGGACGTCGACGACCAGGTTGAGCAGGACGAAGACCAGCGCGCCGAAGACGACGATCGCCTGCACGAGCGGGAAGTCGCGGAACTGGATGGCCTGGAGCGCGAGCTGCCCGAGGCCCGGCCAGGAGTAGACGTACTCGACGGCGACCGCGCCCGAGAGCAGGATGCCGGTCTGGAGCACGACGATCGTCAGGATCGGCATCATGGCGTTGGCGAACGCGTGCCGCCACACGACCCGGCGGTTGCCGAGCCCCCGGGCGCGGGCGGAGTCGATGTAGGGCTCGGCGAGGGCCTCGCTCATCGAGGCGCGGGTGAGCCGGGCGATGTGCGCCATCGGGTAGACCGACATGGTGAGGGCGGGCAGGATCAGGTGCTTCGGGGTGCCCGACTGCCCGGCGGGCAGCCAGCCGAGCTTCACGGCGAACAGCACCACGAGCATCATGCCGAACCAGAAGACGGGCACGGACTGCCCGAGCAGGGCGACGGTGGAGGCGGCCCGGTCCCACCAGGTGCCCTCGCGGGTCGCGGCGAGGACGCCGAGGGGCACGCCGACGAGCAGGGCGAGGCCCATGCCGGCGGCGACCAGTTGCAGCGTGTACGGCAGCCGGTCGGCGATCATCGACGTGTTGGACTGGTAGAACTGGAGCGACTGGCCGAGGTCGCCGGTGAGGATGCCCCGCAGGTAGTCGAGATACTGCACGACCAGGGGCAGGTCGAGGCCGAGCTCGTGGCGCAGCGCCTCGCGCTGCTCCGGCGGCGCCATCGGCCCGAGGATGGTCGCGGTGGGGTCGCCGGAAAGGCGGCCCAGCAGGAACGCGAGGCTGAGGGCGATCAGCAGCGACGCGAACAGGGACGCGAGCCGGCTGCCGACCCGGCGGACGGTGCTGGCCTTCATCGGCGGGACCTCCAGCGCGCTCCGGGCATGGCGGCGAGCAGCTCGCGGGTGTAGTCGTTCTCGGGGGTGACGAAGACCTGCTCGCAGGGCCCCGACTCGACGACCCGGCCGCGGTACATGACGTGCACGACGTCGCAGAGCGACCGGACGACGGCGAGGTCGTGGCTGATCATCAGCAGCGCCGCGCCGGTGGTGGCGCGGATCTGCCGGAGCAGGGCCAGCACGTCGGCCTGGACGGAGACGTCGAGGCCGGAGGTCGGCTCGTCGGCGACGATGAGGCGCGGGCGCATGAGCAGCGCCCGGGCGATGCAGACCCGCTGGGCCTGGCCGCCGGAGAGCTGGTGCGGGTAGCGGTCGAGCAGCTCGGGGGCGAGCCGGACGCTGCCGAGCAGCTCGGCGTCGCCGATCCAGGAGGTGCGTTCGGGTTGCAGGGCGCGCAGCTCCCGCAGCCCGGACCGCACGGACTGGCGGGGGTCGAGGGAGCCGTGCGGGTCCTGGAAGACGACCTGCACCTCGGGCCGGAGCCGGCGCAGCCGCGTACGGCTGATCTCCGACAGGGAGTGGCCGAGCAGCCGGATGTCGCCCCCGCCGCGCGGCCCCAGCGCGGTGGCGGCCATCGCGAGCGTCGTCTTGCCGGAGCCGGACTCGCCGACGACGGCGACGCTCTGGCCGGCGTCGATGCGCAGCGACACGTGGTCGACGGCGCGGAAGACCTGGCCGGTGCCGCGGTCGCGGTGCTCGACGACGAGGTCGTCGACCACCAGCACCGGGGTCTCCGGCTCCGGGGTGCGGGGGTGCCGGGCGGCCTCGCCCGACACCCCCTTGCGCACTGCCTCGGTCATCGTCAGCGGGTCGTCTTCGTGAAGTCCACGGTGTTCAGGGGGCCGAACACCACGCCGGAGACGCCGGGGGCGGTCGCGTAGTTGAACACCTGCCGGTACAGCGGCACGTAGCAGTGCTTGTCCACCACGCCGATCGTGTTGAGCTGGTCGTAGATCGGGGCGGCCTGTTCGGCGCCGTCCTGCTCCAGCGCCTGCTGGGCGAGCTCGTCGATCTTCGGGTCGGGACAGTTGCCGGTGATCGACTTCGTCTTCATGAAGCCGCTGACGAAGTAGTCCGGCACGGCGACGTTCGGCACCCCGGCGAAGATGGAGATGCCGGGCACCTGACGGCCGATGATCCGCTTGACGAGCGTGCCGTAGTCGAGCGGGACGTAGGTCACCTTGAAGCCGGACTGTTCGAGGCTGCCGCCGACGGCCTGGGCGACCTCCTCGATGTTGGTGTACTGGGCCGCCGGGTAGCTGATCTGCACGGTCGGGGCGGCGGAGCCGACGAGTTCCTTGGCCCGGGCGGCGTCGGCGGTCACGCTCCGCGCCGGCTGCTGGCCCGGCTTGACGTTGAGCAGCCCGGCGTCGGCGACGGCCTGGCCGTCGAAGATGCCCTTGACGATCGCGTCGCGGTCGATGGCCAGGGCGGCGGCCTCGCGCAGCTTCGGGTCGTCGAAGGGGGCCTTCGTCGAGTCGAGGAACGCGATGATCTTCATGGCCGTCTCGGTGCTGACCACGTCGACGCCGGCGTTCTTGGCCGCGCTCGCCTGCGCGGGCGGCAGGTCGAAGGAGATGTCGACGCTCTTGCTCTGGATCAGCGCGAGGCGCTGCGCGGCCTCGTTGGCCCAGGTGAAGGTGATGCCGTCGTTGGCGGCCTTCGTGCCCCAGTAGTCGGGGTTCTTCTTGACCGAGATGTCGCGGCCGGCGTTCGCGCCTCCCCACACGTACGGGCCGGTGCCGACGGGGGCGGCGGCGAAGCCCTCCGACCCCTTCTCCTGGTAGTACTTCGGCGGCACCAGGTAGACCGTGGTGAGCAGGTCGGGGATGTTGTACTGCGGGGTCTTCGTCTTGACCACGACCGTGGTGGCGTCGGGCGCCTCGATCGCGGTGACGTTGGTGAAGTAGGACTTGAGCTGGGAGGCGGCGGCGTCGCGGGTGAGCGTGATGGTGTTCGCCACGGCGGCCGCGTCGGCCTTCTCGCCGTTGCTGAAGGCGACGTCGGGCCGGACCTTGAAGGTCCAGGTCGTCGCGTCGGTGCGCGTCCAGCTCGTGACCAGGCCGGTGTCGGTCGGGGCGAGGTCCTTGTCGGTGTTGATCAGGGGCTCCAGCATCGTCGCCCAGACGATCTGGGCGGAGCGCGCGCCGACGATCGGGTCGAGGGTGGCCGGCTGGGCGGCGAGCAGCGCCCGGACGGTGGCCGAGCCGGACGACCGGGCGTCATCGGAGTCGGACCCGCCGCACGCGGTGAGGCTGGCGCTCGCGATGGCAAGGGCGGCGGCCGCGGCGAGGGGCCGCCGGGAGCGCAGGAATTTCGTGATCATCATGGGCGTCCTTCAGAGGCGATGGACCCGCCAGGTCGCGGCCTGAGCCGGCGGTGACGTTCGCCACAAAGTACCGACCAGCCGGTATCAAGTCAACGGGTCGAGCGGGTATCTCGTCCGTGACGTTCGTGTGTCAAAGGGCCGCCCGCCAGGGGCGTTGTATTCATACCGACCGGTATGTATGATGCGGCGGTGACCATCACCCTCACCCATGGGCACGACGGCCGCGTGGCGTGCGTCCGCTACGACAACGCCGCCCGCGGCAACTGCGTCGACGACGCCGCGCTGCGCGAACTCGTCGACACCATGACGGCCGCCGCCGCCGACGAGACCTGCGTGGTGATCCGCCTCGACATGGCCGGGCGGCACTTCTGCGGCGGCTGGGACACCTCGTCCTTCGCCGGGCTGGCCGGCGCGCCCCCCGAGACGGTCGCCGCCCGCCTGCGCGGCAGCGACGCCGCGCTGGCGCAGATCCGGCGGCTCCCGGTGCCCGTCGTCGCCGCCGTCCGGGGCCGGGTCGTCGGGTTCGGCGCGGGCCTGCTCGACGCCGTGCACCTGCCCGTCGCCGCCGCCGACGCCCGGCTGTCGCTGCCGGAGGCCCGCTTCGGCTTCGCGCCCGCCGGGGTCGGCCACACGATCACCCGGGCCCTGCCCCGGCCGCACGCCTACCACCTGCTGACCGGCGCGGCGACCGCCACCGCCGCCCAGCTGCACGCCTGGGGCCTGGTCGCCCGGGTCGTCCCCGACGCCCACCTCGACCGCGAGGTGGACGACCTCGTCGACTCGCTGCTCGCCCTGCCGCAGGGCACCGTGCGGGCGGTGGTCGAGGTCGTCGAGTCGAGCCTGGCCAGCGGGGCCCCCGACCACGCGTACGACGTCTCGGCGCGCACGATCGTCGCCGGCCTCGCCGCGCGGGCGGTGTCCGGGTGAGCCGGCCGTTCCGGCCCGGCGAGGCCGTCTGGGTGGAGCTGTGCACCCCGGACCCCGAGCGGGCCGAGGCCTTCTACGGCGACCTGCTCGGCTGGACGGTGCGCGCGGAGCGGCTGGGCGTCGGCACCTACCGCATGTGCGGCGTCGACGGGCGCGACGTCGCCGGCATCTCCGACGCCGCCGCGCTGCACGGGGGCCGCCCCCGGGGCTGGCTCACCTACTTCGCGGTCGACGACGTCGCGGCGTCGGCGCGGCAGGCCGTCGCGCTCGGCGGGGAGCTGGTCACACCCCCGCGCTACCTGCCCGCGGCCGGCACCGGGGCGGCGGTCGTCGATCCCTTCGGCGCGACCTTCGGCCTCTACCAGGGCGAGTCGCGCGCCGGCGTCCAGGCCCTCAACTCGGTCGGCGCGCTGTGCTGGAACGAGCTGGACACCGGCGAGCCCGCGCGGGCCGTGGCCTACTACCGGGCCCTGTTCGGCTACACCACCCGCCAGCGCGGCGACGCGCCGACGGCCCGGCCGTACACGCTGCTGATGCTCGGCGACGTCCCGGTGGCCGGCGTCCTCGAACTGGACAACGAGTGGCCCAACCTCATCCCGTCGAAGTGGATCACCTACTTCGCCGTCGCCGACCTCGACGACGCGCTGGCCCGGGTCGCCGCCCTGGGCGGCACGCCGACCGTCGGGCCGGTCGACAGCCCGCACGGACGCCTGCACCTGATCAAGGACCCGGGCGGGCACACGCTGTGCCTCATCCAGCTCGAAGGCGGGCTCCGCCCCGTACCCGACTCCTGCGACCCGGCGGTGACCCGATGATGGCCGAGCCCCTGTTCGACTCCGCCGAGTTCCGCCAGGTGTGCGGGCACTTCCCCACCGGCGTGACCGCCGTGACCGCCGTGACCGGCGCGGGCGAGGTCGCCGCGCTGACCGTGAACTCGTTCACCTCGGTCTCGTTGCGGCCGCCGAAGGTGCTGTTCTGCGTCACCAGCCACTCGTCGAGCTTCCCGGTCCTGATGGCGGCCGACCGCATCGCGATCCACATCCTCAGCCAGAACCAGGAGGACGTCGCCCGGCGGTTCGCCACCTCCGGCCTGTCCGGCGCGCAGCGGCTCGACGGCGTGTCCTGGGTGCCCGGCCCCGACGCCGTCCCGCTGCTGCCCGGCACGCCGGCGATCCTCGCCGGCCGCCGCGACGAGGTCATCACCAGCGGCGACCACGTGATTGTCCTGCTGGACGTCGACCACGTGCACCTGAAGCCGACGGGCGTGCCGGCGCTGTCGTTCTACCGGGGCCGGTTCGTCGCCCCGTCGGACGCCGCGCCGCAGTGAGCGCGCCGGCGCGACCGACCGGCGGGCCCGCGCCGGCGCGACCCGCCGGGTCGCGCCGGCCCGACGCCCGGCCCTGGGCGCGGGCTCAGCCGTAGTAGCGGAACAGGATCTCCGCCACGCAGCAGGGCTGCGACCGGTCGGCGAACTCCACGACCACCGCCGCCTTGGCCTGCACGCCGCCGGGCGAGCCGTCCTGCGCCGCCGGGATCGGCCGGGCCGAGACGAGGGTCGCCGTGCCCTGGATCTCGACGCCCGGCGGCAGCGGCCGGACGAAGCGGACCCGGTCCAGGCCGTAGTTGACCCCCATCGAGTGCGTGCGCACCTCGAGGATGTCCGCGAGCAGGAGCGGGACGAGCGCCAGGGTCAGGAACCCGTGCACGACCGTCGTGCCGAACGGCCCGGAGCGCGCCCGTTCGACGTCGACGTGGATCCACTGGTGGTCGCCGGTGACGTCGGCGAACCGGTCGACCTGCTCCTGGGTCACCACCCGGGGCTCGCTGACCCCGAGGTCCTGGCCGACGAGGTCGAGCAGGTCGCCCGGGGTGTGCACGATCGTCTTCTTCGCGGTGCGCATGGTTCGCTCCGTTCCAGCGGGTCGGTCGAGGGCTGCGGCGGGACAGGGTCGTGGACTACGCCGAGGGCCCGGGAGGGCCGGGCCGGGCCGCCGCCTGGTCCGCGACGTGCGCGGCGAGGGCCGCCCACTCGCGTTCCCAGGCCGCGTCGGCGACGGGGGGCCGGGCCAGGCCCAGCATCCGGCGGACCGCCGTCTCGTCGCGGGCCGCGACGGTGGCCACCAGCGCGTCGACGTGCGGCACGAGGTCGGCGTCGGCGACGGCCTCGCTGACCAGGCCCCGGCGGGCGGCCTCGTCGGCCGACCACGTCTCGCCCGTGACGAGCAGCCGCCGGGCCAGCGCCGGGCCGACGGCGAGCGGCAGCAGGACGCTGGCCCCCCAGCCGGGGACCTGGCCGGCGGCGAGGTGCCGGTCGCCGAGGCGGGCGCTGCCGGCCGCGACGGCGACGTCGCAGGCCAGCAGCAGTTCGAGCCCGCCGCCGAAGGCCGCCCCGTTGACCGCGGCGACGGTGGGCACCCGGGCCGCCCGGATCGCGCGCACGAGTGAGCGGCCCCGGTCGAGGAAGGCCAGCAGCGCGGGCAGGTCGCCGAGCAGGCCGGTTGCCTCGGTGAGGTCGGCGCCGGCGCAGAAGCTGCGGCCGGTGCCGGTGAGCACGAGCGCCCGTACGCCGGGATCGTCCGCGCCGGCGAGCCACCGTTCGAGGCCGGCGAGCACCGCGCTGTCGCACGCGTTGCCCGCGCCCGGGCGGTCGATGCGGGCCCAGAGGGCGGGCCCGCGCCGGGTGACGACGACGGCGGTCATGCCAGGCTCACGCAGAGCTTGCCGAACGCGACGCCGGCGAGCATCCGGGCGGCCTGGGCACGGACGTCGGCGAGGTCGACGACGCTGTCGACGGCGGGCCGGATGCGGTGGGTGTCGACGTAGTCGACCAGGGCCCGGAACTCGTCGAGGGTGCCCATGGTCGACCCGTGCACGGTGATCTCCCGGGCGAACAGACGCGGCAGGTCCAGCTGGGCGGTGAAGCCGCTCGTGCCGCCGCACACGACGATGACGCCGCCGGCCCGGGTCGAGCGCACCGAGTGCGCGAAGGTGGCGGGGCCGACGGTCTCGACGACGACGTCGGCGAGCTCCGGCACGCGTTCGCCGACGTCCAGGGCGACGGCGGCGCCGAGGGCGAGCGCCCGCTCGCGCTTGGCCGGGGAGCGGGAGGTGACGACGACGGTGGCGCCGGCCGCCACGGCGAGGCCGACGGCGGCGGTCGCGACGCCGCCGCCCGCGCCCTGCACGAGCACGACCCGTCCGGGCCCGACCGTGGCCTTGGTGAACAGCATCCGGTACGCGGTCAGCCAGGCCGTCGGCAGGCAGGCGGCCTCGGCCCAGCTCAGGGCGGCGGGCTTGGGCACGAGGTGGCCCGCCGGCACGACGGCGCGTTCGGCGAGGAGGCCGTGGCCGGCGTCGGGCAGCAGGGTCGCGTGGGCGACGGCGCGGCCGTCGGGCGCGGTGGGCAGCACCGGGTAGACGACGACGTCCCGGCCGTCGGCCACCCCGGCGGCGTCGCTGCCGATGACGTGCGGCCCGCCGTGGGGGCGGCCGGCGACGCCGCGCAGCGTCCAGATGTCGTGCATGTTGAGCGCGCCGGCCCGGACGTTGACGCCCACCCAGCCGGGGGGCGGCTGCGGCGCGGCGAGGTCGCCGACGCGCAGGGCGTCGACGGGGTGGTCGGCGCTGGGCTGGACGACGTGGGCGGCCCTCATGCCGGTGCCCGGACGGCGCGTGTCACTCGAAACCCCCTACATACCGACTGGAAGGTATCTACCACGCCCGGCGGGCCAACTCAAGGGGCGCACTTCATACCGACCGGATGGTATTCTGCGCCGACAAGGTGTCCGACGAGGGGGTTCGTGGTGTTCGAGGCGTACCAGCTGCCCGAGGAGCACGCGGCGGTGCGGGCGGCCGTCCGCGCGGTGTGCGACGCGAAGGTCGCGCCCCACGCGGCCGAGGCCGACGAGACGGGGCAGTTCCCGCAGTCCTCCTACGAGGCGCTGCGCGCCGCCGACTTCCACGCCCCGCACGTCCCCGCCGAGTACGGCGGCGCCGGGGCCGACGCCCTCGCCACCGCGATCGTCATCGAGGAGGTCGCCCGCGCCTGCGCCTGCTCCTCCCTCGTCCCGGCCGGCAACAAGCTGGGCACCATGCCGCTGCTGCTGGCCGCCGACGAGCACCTCAGGCAGCGCTACCTCCCGCCGGTGGCCCGGGGCGAGGCCATGTTCTCCTACTGCCTGTCCGAGCCCGAGGCCGGCAGCGACGCCGCGAGCATGCGCACCCGCGCCGAGCGCGACGGCGACACCTGGGTGCTCAACGGGGTCAAGCGGTGGATCACCAACGCCGGGCTGAGCGAGTTCTACACGGTGTTCGCCGTCACCGACCCGGCCGCCCGCTCCCGGGGCATCTCCGCGTTCGTGGTGGAGCGCTCCGACCCCGGGATCAGCTTCGGCGCGCCCGAGCGGAAGCTCGGCATCAAGGGGTCGCCGACCCGCGAGGTCTACTTCGACGACTGCCGCATCCCCGCCGACCGGATCATCGGCGCGCCGGGCACCGGCTTCGCCACCGCGATGCGGACGCTGGACCACACCCGGGTCACCATCGCCGCCCAGGCCCTCGGCATCGCGCAGGGCGCGCTCGACCACGCGCTGGCCTACGTGCGCCAGCGCCGGCAGTTCGGCCGGCCGGTCGCCGACTTCCAGGGCGTCCAGTTCATGCTGGCCGACATGGGCATGACGCTGGAGGCGGCCCGGCAGCTCACGTACGCCGCCGCCGGCCGGTCCGAGCGCGGCGAGGAAGACCTGACGTACTTCGGCGCGGCGGCGAAGTGCTTCGCCTCCGACGTGGCCATGCGGGTCACCACCGACGCGGTGCAGCTGCTCGGCGGCTACGGCTACACCCGGGACTTCCCGCTGGAGCGGATGATGCGCGACGCCAAGATCACCCAGATCTACGAGGGCACCAACCAGGTGCAGCGCATCGTGATGGCCCGCCAGCTCCTCGGCGGCTGACCCGGTCGGCGACCGGTCGGGGCCGGCCCGGTCGACAGCCTCCCCGGCCGCCGGCCCGGCCGACGCCCGGCCGGTCGGCGGTCAGGCGTGGAGGCCCTCCAGCACCATCGCGCTGAACTGGCGCGCCACCTCCTCGACGCTGAGCGGGCCGCCGACGTTGAGCCACTGGTACGCCCAGGCGCACATCCCGACCAGCCCGAACGTGGCGATGCGCGGGTCGACGTCGGAGCGGAACGCCCCCCGGGCGACGCCGTCGGCGATCATCCCGGCGAAGGCCGACTCCACCAGGCTCCGCTTGCGGGTCACCTCGGCGAACAGGTCGGCGGTGAGGTTGCGCCGCTCCTGGTAGAAGATCGTCACGTGCGCCCGGTATTCGGCCACGCTGGTGAGGCTGAACCGGATCAGCTCGGCCACCCGCACCTTCGGGTCGTCGCTGCCGGCCTCGATCTTCGCGATCGCGGCGAGCTGCGCCTCCAGGTATTCCTCCTGGATGTGGCGCAGCAGGTCGTCCTTGCTCTCGAAGTGGTGGTAGAAGGCGCCCTTGGTGAGCTTGGCCCGGTCGGCGATCTCCTGCACCGACGTGCGGTCGAAGCCGCGCTTCTCGAACAGCTCCAGCGCGCTGGCGATCAACGACTTGCGGGTGTTCTCCGGGTCGTAGCCGTCGGGCCACCGCTGCCGGCGACGGGTCGACTCCGGCCGGTTGGACGTGGCACGCGCCATTGGTGGCCTCCTATCCCCTGCACAGCCCCACAATGCTACCGTCCGGTCGGAAGGAATGGGGTACGCGACCCGGGGTGGTTCGCGCCGCGCCCCGCCGGTCAGGCCGCGCCCCCGTTGACGTACACCACCTGGCCGTTGATCCAACGGGCCGGGCCGGCCAGGAACGCCACCACCTCGGCGGTGTCGGCCGGCTCGCCGAGCCGCCCCATCGGCGACATGGCCGCCATCGCGGCGATCGCCTGTTCGTCCTTGCCCGCCAGGAACAGGGCCGTGGCCGTGGCGCCCGGCGCGACCGCGTTCACCGTGACGTCACGCCCGCGGAGCTCCCGGGCCAGGATCAACGTGATCGCGTCCACCGCAGCCTTGCTGGCGGCGTACGCGGCGTAGCCGGGCAGCGACAACCGGGGCGTCGTGCTGGAGATGTTGACCAGCGCGCCGCCGGGCCGGATCCGGCGGGCCGCCTGCTGGTCGACCACGAAGGTGCCGCGCACGTTGACGCGGTGCACCCGGTCCAGCTCCGCGAGATCCAACTCGACCACCGAGGCGTGCGACGCCACCCCGGCCGAGTGCACGACGACGTCGATCCCGCCGTACGTCCGCTCGGCGACGTCGAACAGCTCCGCCACCGCCAGCTCGTCGGCGACGTCGGCCCGCACCGCCACCGCGTCGCCGCCGGCGGCGACGATCGCCGCCACCACCTGCTCCGCCTCGACCTTGCCGGTGACGAAGTTGACCACCACCGCGAAGCCGTCCGCTGCCAGCCGGCGCGCCACCTGCCGGCCGATGCCCTGGGAACCGCCGGTCACGACGGCGACACGCTGCGGGACGGTCATGACGATTCTCCTGGTCCTCGCGGGGCCGGGACGGCGACGCCGCCCCCGGAGATCGAATTAGATCAAACGGAGTGCGTCGCGCGCCGTCCCCGCGGCGGCTGGAGCCGCCCCCACGGCCGCCCCGCACCAGGCGTCGTGGGGGCGGCCGTCAGGCCGGGCCCGCCCCGGGGATCAGCAGATCGCCGGGGCCACCCAGGAGGACCGGATCAGCTCCCGCTCGGTGGCCGCGAGGTGGGCGGTCGCGGCCAGCCAGGCCCAGGCGTACCGGTCCGGGTCGGGGTCGGTGAGCCGGCCGAACGCGTCCCGGCCGCGCCGGTCCGACTCCGCCACCAGCGCCGAGGCCACCGCGGCGGCGGTGGTGAAGCCGGCCCGGCGCAGCGGCGCCGTCAGCGAGGCCGCCTCGTCGCGGGCCGCCTCGGCCACCGCCCGGCGGCCACCGGAGACGGCCAGCTCCACCAGCCGACGCACCCGCCACAGCGGGGACTCCGCGACCGTGTCGACGGCCGACGCCGGTTGCGCCGGGCCGGCCTCCGCGCGGGGCGGCAGGTGCGCGCCCTGGAGCTGGTCGTAGCCCAGGTCCGCCCGGCCGCGCCACTCGGGCGGCAGCCGCAGGGTCTCGGTGGCACCCGGCACCGCGCCGACCGCGAGCGGGCGCAGCGTGCCGGCCCGGTCGGGGTCCAGCCGGCCGACCACCCGGATCCGCAGGCCCGGCCAGGACGCCAGCCGCCGCAGGTTGGCCACGTGCGCCAGCACGGGGTGCGGGTCGGCCGGCACCAGCCGGATCACCGGACCGTCCGGCACCGGGGGCCGGTCCGGCCCCGCGCCGGGGGCCAGCTCGCGGGCCAGCACCTGGTCGCCTACCGCGCCGACCACCACCAGGTCGGCGCCGAGCAGCGCCGTGCCGGCCCGGCCCGGATCGGCCGGGTCGTCGGCGGCGAGCTGCCCGGACACCACGTCCGCCAGCGGCCGGGCGAACAGCTCCGCCAGCGGCCCGGTGGACCAGTCGGCCCCGGCGACCGGGGTGGACCGGACCCCCGCGCCGGCGCCGAGCCGGCCGTCCGGGGAGACCGTGGTGCCGGTGATCCGCAGGCCGCCCCGGGCCAGCGCCGCGTGGTCGACCGAGGCCGCGCCCATCTCCGTGACCGCGTGGGCGCAGTCCCTGGCGCGGTTCGGGCCGCCCGGCTTCACGTCGGCGAACGAGAGCCGGCGACCGTCGGCGGCGACCAGGTGGGTGACCACGCCGGCGTACCCGGTCGCGCTGATCACCGGTTCCCGGCAGATGCCGTACACCTCCAGCGTGCCGTCCGGCTGGTAGGCCCGCCGGAGCACGCCGACCAGCGCCGGATCGGGATCGCCGGCGGCGAGCCGACCGGACACGTACAACAGGTCGTGCAGCACCTCGACCAGGTCGGCGAGCCGGTGGCCGGTCTGCCGGGACCGCTGCGCGCGCAGGCCGCGCACCAGGCGCAGCGCGGCCGCCTCGGCGCGCGGCAGGGCCGCCAGGCGGGTGCCGTGCGCGGCGCGCAACAGGTCGGCCTGGCCGACCGCGCCGGCGGCCGGGACCCCGGAGGCGAGCACCGCGGCGGCGGCCCGCCACAGGGCCTCGGCGGCGGCCCGCTGCGCCTTCGTCGGCGGGCCGGCGGTGGCGGCCGGGCCGGTCGCGCCCACCCGCCCGGCCCCGGCGGCCCGCCCGGCGGGGCGGCCGGTGCCGTCCGGGGTGGACGGCACGGCGGGCGCCGGATCGGGGTGGCTGGCCGGGTCGGCCACCGGGCAGGCGGCCAGGACCGCCGCGAGGTGCAGGCAGCGCGGGGCCAGCAGGCAGGCGCACCGGGCCTGGTCCGGGCCGGTGACCGCGCCGTCCGGCCCAGGCCGCAGGACGACCAGGGCCTCCGGCCCGCAGTCGACCGACACGCCGCCGTCGACCCGGCCCACGGGCACCGCGGCCAGCCGTTCGACGGTGGCGTCCAGCCGGCGGCGCAGCCGCGACGGCAGCGCCGCCACCGCCGCGGCGGCGACCGCCGGCGACACCGGCGGCAACCGGTCCGCGGCCACGGCGGTGGGGGTACGGTTCGTCAACGTGATCCTCCCCGGACACGGTCGCCCACCCAGCGGGCGAGTTCGAGCGGGCTGAGCGCGGCGACCGGCATCCCGGCCGCGACGAGCTGCTCGGCGACCGGCACCGAGTAGCAGGGCGCCCCCCGGTCGTTGAGCGCGGCGCAGCCCAGCAGGTGCACGCCGGCCGACGCCAGGGCGCGGACCTCGCCGAGCAGCCCCGCCAGCGGGTAGCCCTCCTCGAAGTCGCTGACCACGGCGACGATGGTGCGGCTCGGCACGGTCACCAGCGAGCGGGCGTGGGCCAGCCCGGCGGCGATGTGCGTGCCGCCGCCGACGCGCACCTCCAGCAGCAGCGACAGCGGGTCGTCGACCCGGTCGGTCAGGTCGACCACCTCGGTGGAGAAGGCGAGGAAGTGGGTGGACAGGGTGGGCACCCCGGCCAGCACGGCGGCGGTCAGCGCCGACCACACCACCGACGCCTCCATCGAGCCGGACACGTCGACCACCAGCACCAGCCGCCAGTCGGCCTCCCGGCGGGTACGGGTGTGGAACACCGGGCGCTGCGGCACGACGACCGTCCGGCCGTCGCCGAGCCGCCGGGTGTGCGCCAGATTCGCCCGCAGCGTACGGGCGAGGTTGATCCGCCCGCCGGGGCGGCGGGTCGGGCGCGGGCTGGACAGCCCGGTCAACGCCGGCCGCGCCTGGTTGGCCAGCCGCGCGGTCAGCTCCTCGACCAGCCGCCGCACCAGGGGCCGCAGCGCGGCCAGCTTCGCCTCGGGCAGGCCGCCGGCCAGCGACAGCACCGAGGCCAGCAGCTCCACCGACGGGCGCACCGAGGCCGGGTCGAGCTCGCTGAGCACGTCGGTGCGGCCGCTCTCGGCGGCCCGGGCGATGACCTCCTCCCGCACCGTCGTGCCGAACAGCGCCTCCAGTTCGTCGGCCCACTCGCGGGCCGTCGGGAAGGCGGCCTCCTGCCCACCGCCGGCCGAGGGGCCGAGGTCGATGCCGCCCTCGCCGCGCCCCGCCCCGTACAACTCGTCGAGGGCGCGGGCGTAGCGGCGGGCGTCGGCCGGCAGCCGGTCGGGTTGGCGGCCGAGCAGCAGCCGCCACCGGTCGGTCGGGGCGAGCCCGCCGCCCGGCGCGTCCGCCGCCCGGTCGCCGCCGTCGACGGGGGCGTCGACGGCCCCGGTGTCGGGGCCGGGGATCGGCAGGGCGCGGGCGAGCAGCACGGCCCGACCGGCCGCGTCGGCGGCGGCCCACCGGGCCAGCAGCTCGGGCGGGGCGGACAGGGACAGGTCGAGCCGGTCGCCCAGCCGTTCGGCGACGGTGTCCAACAGCCGCTCCCGGGCCGCCGGGGTGAGCGCGTCGAACCCGCCCCGCAGCGCGGGCAGCCGGTCCAGGAACTCGGAATCGGTGAGCCGTTCGACCCGGTCCAGCAGCGGGTCCAGCGCGGCGGGCGCGGACTGCAGCAGCGGGTGCGCGGCGGTGAGCAGGCCGCCGAGCAGCCGGTGCAGGTGCCGGCGGGTGTCCGGCCCGGTGGCCGCGTCGATCCAGCCGGCCACCCGGGTGCCGAGGGTCGCCAGGTCGGTCAGGTCGAGCAGCACCCGGGCGGCCAGGGCGGCGCCCTGCATCAGCGCCGAGCCCGACCGGGTCAGGTCGTCGAGGGCGGCGTCCAGGCGCAGGCCGATCCGGTCCTGTCCGGCCCGGATCGCGAGGTCGACCAGGGCGGCGGCGTCGTCAGCCGCGTCGCTGCCGGCCAGGCCGGGCAGCCCGCGCACCGCCGCGTCCAGCAGCACGACGGCCAGCTCGGCCGCCTGCTCCCGGCTCTCGGCGGTGGTGCCCGGCAGGTGCTGCCGGCGCAGCGCCTCCAGCAGGTCCAGCGCGGCCAGCAGCTCGGGCAGCGTGCCGGTGGCGGGCAGCACGGCGGCGGCCAGGTCGAGCCGGTCGGCGACCAGCTCGGGCAGGTCGCAGCGGGCGGCGTCGCGGAGCCCGGCGAGGAGCTGCGCGGCGGTGGGCCCGCCGTCGGCGACCTCGCGGCGGAACCGCTCCCGCAGCGTGCCGGTCGCGGCCAGCGCCGCGGTGACCCCGCGCACGCCGACCAGGTCCAGGCGGGCCGCGACGGACGGGGTCCAGGCGAGCTGCCAGCGGGTGGTCAGGGCGGCCCCGTCGCCGGTGCCGGTCACCGCGACGGGCTCGCCGTAGCCGACGCCGCAGACGTGCAGGCGGTGCAGCAGGACCTCCCGCCGCCGGTCCAGGTCGGTGCGCAGCGGGTCCAGCCGGACCTCGCGGGCCTTCGGGCTGTCGGGGTGGGGCAGGCGCAGCGCGGCCAGCGCCGCCTCGACCGCCGGGCCGAGCCCGGAGCGGGGCGTGCCGGGGGCCGTCCGGCCCCGGTCCGCGCCGACCAGCACGGTCTCCAGCGCGCGGGCCAGGGCGCGGCCCCGGCCGAGCAGCTCGCCCTGGCCGAGCACGGTGGTGACCGCCTCCAGCACCTCGCCCCGGCCGGGGGCGGGCAGGCCGCGCAGCCGGGCCAGGTCGTCGGCCAGCCGGACCGCCTCGGCGGCCTCGCCGGTGCCGGCGGTGTGCCCGGCGGCGCGCAGCTCGCGGCACACGTCGGTGACGGCCCGGGCGGCGGCGGCCCGGATCCGGTCCGGGTCACCGGCGGCGGCGAGGACCGCCTGCTGCCAGCGTGGGTCGCGGATCCCGGCCGGGTAGCCCGACCGGGAGTCGAGCAGGTCGAACGCGTAGGGCACCAGCGAGGTGGCGACCGCGTCGCCGCCGGGCGCGGCGCCCGGCCGGTCGGCCGCCCCGCCCAGCGGGCCGGCGTGACCGGCGGGGTCGGCGTGACCGGCGGGGTCGGGCGCGGCGGCGAGCAGCAGGGCCGGAGCGTGGAAGGCGCCGACGACGGCGGCGACCCGCCGACCGTCCGCGCCCGCGTCGGCCAGCACCCGGCGCATGTGCGCCTCGCGGGCCAGGTCCCGCGCCGGCACGCCCTCGTCGCCGGCGCTGTCGGCACGCATCGCCCAGCCCACCCCGAGGGCGGCCCGGCGCACGGCCTCCGGCGGGCAGCCCGGGGCGCGTACCTCGACCACCCGGTCCCACATGTCGTCGCCGTCGCGGCCGGTGCCGCTCGCGCCGAGCCCGGCGGCGTAGCGCGCCGGGCGGGGGCCGGGCACGCCCGGGTCCGCGTCGGCACCGTCGTCGGCCGTCGGGGCCGCGCCGGTGCCCGCCCCCGTCGCCGTCCAGCCGGGATCGGCCAGCGGCAGGTCGCAGCAGATCACCTCGACGCCGCGCTGCCGGGCCCAGCGGATCGCCGCCAGCTCCGGCGAGAAGTCGGCGAACGGGTAGAAGCCCAGCGGCCCGTCCGCGCCGTGGGTGCCGACCACGGCCAGCGGGGCCCGGGCGGCCGGGTCGGACAGGTACGGCAGCCAGTGCTGGAAGTCCGCCGGCAGCTCGACGGCGACCACCTCGGCCCCGGCGGCGTCCAGCAGGGCGGGGACCACCGACGCCAGGGCGGGGCTGTGGTGCCGCACCCCGATCAGGTAGGGCCGCGCCGAACCGGCGAGCGCGTCGACGACCGCGCGCGGGTCGTCGGCCGGCGGGTCGACCGGCACCGGGCCGACGCCCGGCGGGTCGATCACGGCCGGTGCGCCGGTCGGGCCGGCGGCTTCGCGGGACGCCGCCGTCACCGCAGGCTCGCCCGCAGGTCCCAGAGCCGACGCCACATCGCCGAGCCGTCCTCGGCGCGGCGGCGGACCGGGCCGTCCCAGTAGCCGAGCAGCCGGGCGTGGTCGTTCTCGTCGTCCTTGCGGACCACCCCGAGCAGGTGCCCCGGGACCAGGTCGAGCGGGTCACCGCCGGGCAGGTACGCGGCGGCCAGCCCGAGCGACGCCGCCACCTGCACCGCCTCGGCGGTGGACATCACGGTGCCGGGCCGCTCCACGTCCCAGCCCTCGCCCGACCGGCCGGTACGCAGGTCCCGGAACACCGTGATCAGGGCGTCGAGCACCGCGTCGTCCACCGTGTACGGGGCACCGGCGCGCTGCACGGCGGCGGTGGCCTGCCGGCGGACCAGGTCGGTCTCGGTGCCCGCGTCGGCGATCGGGTGGACCGTCTCGAAGTTGAACCGGCGCTTGAGGGCCGAGGACATCTCCGACACGCCCCGGTCGCGCAGGTTGGCGGTGGCGATCACGGTGAACCCGGGCGTCGCGCGGATCAGGCCGTCCCCGGTGCCGGACAGCTCCGGCACGTTCATCCGCCGGTCGGACAGGATGGACACCAGGGCGTCCTGCACCTCGGGCAGGCAGCGGGTGACCTCCTCGATCCGGGCCACCCGGCCGGTGCGCATCGCGGTCAGCACCGGCGAGTCGACCAGGGCCTGCGGGGTGGGGCCCTGGGCGAGCAGGAGGGCGTAGTTCCAGCCGTACCGGAAGGCGTCCTCGGTGGTGCCGGCGGTGCCCTGCACGGTCAGCGCGCTGGTGCCGCAGATGGCGGCGGCCAGCAGCTCCGAGAGCATCGACTTGGCGGTGCCGGGCTCGCCGACGAGCAGCAGGCCCCGCTCGCCGGCCAGGGTGACCACGCACCGCTCGACCAGGCTGCGTTCGCCGACGAACTTCGGCGCGATGGTCATGCTGGCCGGCAGGTCGACGCCGCCGGGGCGGCCGCGCCGGTCGGCCGGCAGCGACAGCGCCTCGCCGTCGCTGCCCCGGATGAAGGTGACCACGGCGCGCGGGGTCAGCGCCCAGCCCGGTGGCCGGGCCCCGTCGTCGTGGGCGGCCAGGAAGGCCAGCTCGTCGGCGTACCGCTGCTCGGCGGAGAGCACCTGGGCGGCGGCGTCGTCCGGCGCCGCGGTGGGGCGGACGTGTTCCGTCACGGTCACGGGGGTTCCTCGATCTCTCACTGGTGTCGGACGGGTGGGCGGGTCGGTGGCGGGGCCGGCGGCCCCGCCACCGACGCGGGGATCAGCGCGGGGCGCGGGAGGCCGGGGCGTCGAGGCGGGGCGGGTCGCCGTCGCGCACCCGCCGCCAGGCCCGCCGGTAGAGGTCGGCGACCGGCTCGCCGGGCACGGTGACGCCGAGCGCGGCCGTGCCGTCGGGGGCCAGGTCGAACAGGCTGGCCTTCCAGCCCTCGATCGGGGCCTGCCCGCCGCCGCGGGCCAGCCACGGGCCGGGCAGGAACAGCGACCGGCCGGCGCGGGGCCGGCTGGCGGCGACGACCAGGTCGGTGCCGGCCAGCTCGGCGCGGGCGGCCTTGAGCCGGGCCGGCTTCCAGCCGGTCCACGTCGCCGTGTCGCGGTCGGTCGGGTCCGGCATGGCCAGCAGCATCAGGTACACCGCCGCCGCGTCGGCGCCCAGGCCGTGCGCCGTGGCCACCTCGGCGACGAGGTCGGGCACGGACCGGGTCGGGTCCTGCGGCCACCACGTCCCGTCGGCGGCCCGCTCGCCGCCGGCCGGGTCGCCGGGGTCGGCGAGCAGCGCCGCGAACCGCGGGTCGCGGACCAGCCGCAGGGCCACTTCCATCGGGTACGGCCGGGCGGCGTCGTGGCGCAGCGCCGGCAGGTACGGGTCCGTCCCGTCGGCGTCGAGCAGGTCCGGCCGCAGCGCGGGCGAGGGCTGGTCGTCGTGGGTGGCCAGCACGATCGCGCCGTAGCGTTCCCAGCCCGGCCCGGTCTCCGACGGGGTGCCCGCGACCTGGCGGAAGTCGGGCAGGGAGACGTACCGGTCGAGGTCGAGCAGCAGCTCGGGGTTGGCCAGCCGGTCCCGGATCGCGGCGAGGGCGGCCGGCAGCGCGGCCCGGCACGGGTCGCCGGCCGGCGCGTGGTGGGCGACCCAGGCGGCCAGGGCGACCGTCGAGGTCAGCACCGCGCCGGTGAAGCCGGCGGCCCGCTCGTCGACCGGCCGGGCCCGGTCGCCGCTGATCCGGAAGGCCAGGTCGGTGCCCAGCTCGACCGAACGGGCCGGGTCGAGCAGCGCCGGCAACGCCCGGGCGGGGCTCCAGGCGGCGCGGACCGCCCGCACCGCCGCGGCGAGCAGCTGCTCGGGCACCACGACCCGGCGGCCGAGGGCCGCGGTCCAGACCTGCGCCGCCGCGTCGACGTCCGGCCCGTCGGTCCACAGCCGGGCCGGATCGGCGGGCAGCAGGGCCGCGACCACGGCCCGGCGCAGCGGCGCGCTGGCCTCGTTGAGCACGCCGAAGGCCAGCTTGACCTCGCCGACCTGCCGGATGCCGAGCGCCCGGCGGGTCTCGACCGGCACGGGGGTCGCCGAGTCCACGTGCGGCAGCCCGGCCAGCACCAGCTTCGCTGCGGTGGGGGTGACGCCGGTCAGCTCGGCGAACCGTTCGGCCGCCTCCGGCCGCCACGGCAGCGGGCCGCGCGCGGCCCACTCGGTGCGGAAGCGGGCCAGCCAGCCGGCCGGCCGCTCGTCACCGACCGACGCCGAGGAGTCCACCGTGTACGGCTCGGGCACGGCGAACACGCCGGCCGGGTCGTGGTGCAGCGCGTCGAGGTGGTAACCGGTGCGGGTGCCGCTGGCGGTGAGGACGGCGAGGAACGCCCCGTCGGGCAGCGGCAGGATGCCCGACCGGGGGCGGCGGCGGTTGCCCTGCGCGTCGAGCAGGTCGTCGTCGAGCAGGTGCAGCCGCAGCCGCCGCCACCGGGCGGGTTCGGTGGCGGTGGTCAGGTCGAGCCGGTCGAGTTCCGTGAGCAGGGCGGCCAGGTCCTCCCGCTGCTCGTCGGGGGTGACCGCCGCGACGGCCCGGTAGGCGACGGCCGCGACGCCGTCGAGCACCGGCCACCAGTGCAGGGCGCCGGGCAGCGCCGGCCCGTCGATGTGCAGCCGCACGGCGGGGTCGACGCCGCCGGTCGCGGAGCGCTGGGCGGCCAGCGCCTGGAACTGGGTGAAGGCGTGGGCCAGGTCGGCCTCCCCGTAGGCCGTACCCCGCAGTCCGTCCAGCGCCGCGCCGAGCCGCCGGTCGGTGGGCCCGGTGGCGGTGGCCGCCGGGGCCTGCGTCGGCGCGGACAGCGCCCGGGTGAGCCGCCCGGTCGCCGCGTCCAGGTCGGTGCGGACGCGGGCGGCCATCCGCAGCACCCCGGCGACGCCGGCGAGCAGGGCGTCGTGGCGGATCGCCGGCACCGCCGACCGGATCAGCGCGGCCAGCGGGTCGGGGGTGGGTGCGGCCTGCCCGCCGGTGGGCGCCGGCGCGGCCGGGCCGGGGCGGCCGGTGCCCGTCCGGTTCGTCGCCGCGTCGGCCAGCTGGGCGCGCCGTTCGTCGACGGCGGCCGCGAGCAGGCCGGCCACGGCGTCGCGGTCGATCCGGCGCAGGGCGGCGGAGCCGGCCGGGTCCCGGGGCAGCAGGTTGCCGAGGAACTCCGCGCCGGGCAGCGGCACCGCGCCGGGGGTGTAGTGCCGGCCGGACTCCCCGGCCACGGCCGACGCGACGCCGTCCGGGCCGAGCAGGGCGAGGTTGCCGAGCACGGCGCGGGGCCGGTCGTCGCCGGGCAGCACCAGCGCGGCGACCGGCTCCTGTCCCGCCGGCACGGTGACGGCGCGGCCGGCCAGGTCCTCACCGCGCACGGAGCCGTCGGGCCGGGTGACGACCCGCCAGCCGAGCAGGCCGTCCACCGGCGCGGCGGCCGGGGTGGCCTGCGGCGACAGGGCGGGCCGCAGCCAGCTCGCCCGCTCCGTGAGGTGCTCCCCGGCGGGCAGGTCGGCCAGGAACCGGGGCAGGCTGCGCCGGCCGTGGGCGTCGCCGGCCGGGTCGTACTCGCGCCAGCCGCGGTCGCCGTCGTCGCCTGTGCGGTAGACCCAGTGGGCGGTGCCGTCGGTGATGACCGGCACCTCGTCGGGGACGGCGGTGTCCCCGGCGTGCAGCACGCCGCCACCGGTGGTCCGCCCGCCGCCGGGCAGGGGCAGGGTGATCGTGTTGCGCCGTGGCTGGCTGCCCCGGGTGCGGCCCTGGAGGGGCTGCGGCTCGTCGGGGGCGGTGTGCCAGTAGCCGCGCAGGTTGTAGTCGAGCTCCTGGGAGCGCCAGTAGACCAGCAGGCGGCCGTCGACGTAGTGGTAGCCGGGCTCGCCCCACCTGTCGCCGGCGGGGATGCGCAGGTCGTGGCGGAGCACGATGCCCTCGGCGCCGACGACGCGGACGGTGGTGGGGCTGCCGAGGATCACGTAGGGCCAGGCCTCCTGGCAGGTCGTCTCGACCCGGTGGTCGCCGCCGGTCACCTCCTGCCAGGCCGTCTCCCACTCCGGCCAGCCCAGCTCGTCGAAGATGCCACCGCGCAGGCTGGCGGCGACCTGCTCGGCGAGGTCGGTGCCGAGCGCCCGCCCGAGGGCGCCCTGGCCGGCGGCGGGCCCGTCGGCGTCGTCGGTGACCAGCCGGAGCGCCTCGACCGGGAGCCCGCCCAGCCAGCTCACCGAATCCCGCAGGTACGGCAGCCCGGCGGCGAACCGGTCGCGGACGCGGCCCCGCAGCCAGTCGGCCAGCAGCGGCCGCAGGCCCGGCGTGCCGGCCAGCCGGCGCAGCGTCTCCGACTCGTTGTCGAGCCGGGCCAGCCCCCGGCGCAGGGGCTCGGTGAACCGGTCGTCGCCGGCCAGCGCGCGCAGGTCCCGTTCTCCCCCGGCCTTGGCCCACTGCGCCAGGTCCAGGGTCTCGCGCTGCCGCGGCTCGGCGACCGGCAGGTCGAGGGCGAGCAGCAGGTCGAGCAGGTCCAGGTCCTCGCCGATGGGGAGGGTCTCGCCGCGCTCGGCCAGCTCGGCGCGCAACCGGTCGGCCATCCGCTCGACCAGCGGATAGAGCGCCGGAAGCCGAGGGGGGCGGTAGCCGGAGGTGGCCCGGTCGAGGAAGCGGCGCAGCCAGCCGGCGACGCCGTCGCGGGGGCGGGCCGCGTCCGGCACGTCGGGGTCGGCCAGCCCGGCGAGGGCGCCGGTCTCCGTCAGCAGGACCAGCCAGGACACCAGATCGTCCCGGTCGGTGGGCATCAGGTCGAGCAGGCTGCCACGCACCGCCGGGTCCCGGCCGGCCAGCGCCGCGAGCGCCGGCAGGTGCGCCCGCCACCAGCCGGCCGGCGCGTCGGCGACGGCGGGCAGCCGGAGCAGCTCGCTCAGGTAGGCGGCCACCCGGTCGGCGGCGTCGGCGTCGGCCTTGCCGGCGGCCCGGGCCAGCCGGTTGACCGCGGTGGCCGACTGGGTGGACGGCGCCACGCCGGCGGTGGCGGCCCGCAGCGCCAGCCGGCAGAACCGGTCCAGGGCCTCGCCGGGCGGCAACTGGGCGGACAGCTCCCGCGCGTAGCCGGCCAGCGCGGCGCCGGACACCACCTTGGCGGCCGCGAACTCCAGGTAGACCTCGTCGAGCCGGTTCAGGTCGATGGGCAGGCCGTGCTGCGCCTCCGCCCGCCGCGCCTTGTTGAACAGTTGCGTCGCGTAGGTGTCCTGCCCGGCGGCCAGGAACACCCGCGCCGCCTGCTCGAAGAAGGTCGGCAGCACGTGCGGCAACGTGCGGGCGAAGCGCTCGGCGACGGCCAGGTGCCCGTCCAGGGCGGCCTTGGGCCGGGACCGGGCCTGCCGGGCGAGCTTGCGCAGCTCGGGCACCACCGCCAGGACGTGCCGGCCGTCGGCCGGGTGGTGGACCAGCACCCACTCGGGGAAGGCCAGCGGACGGCGGGGGCCGAGCCCGACGACGGCCGGCTCGGCGGCCGGGGTGAGGCCGAGGAAGGCGAGCGCGGCGTCCTCGCCCTCGCCGAGGGCGGCGTCGACCAGCCGTACCACCGGCCGGTCGTCGAGGACCGGGTGCCGGTAGCTGCGGGCGGTCAGCGGCACCGCGTCGCCGGCCCCGGCGGTGCCGGTCGGCAGCACCGCCCCGGCGGCCAGCAGGCTCTCCGCCGACGGCGGGGCAGCTGCGGTGCTGGTGGTGGTCGCGGTCATGCCGTCCTCCCCGTGGTGGTCGCGGCCCCGGACAGGGCCGTGGCCATGCGCATTCCCTCCGACCAGGCGACCGGACCGACCTCGGCCAGCCGCAGGGTCTGCCCGTCCACGACCGTCCAGGAGAGGCTGCCCAGGGTCGCCTCGGAGTCCCAGTAGTCCTCGTCGAAGCCCAGGGCGGCCTCGACCGTGCGGCCGTCCTCCCAGACGCGGCACCTGGCCTGGGAGCCGGAGACCCGGAAGCCGAACGTGGCGGCGCGGACGGCCAACCGGTTGGGCACCTTCGTGCCCCGGAAGTCGGTGACGGCGGTGTCCCGGTCGGCGAGGGTCGCGGGCCGGGCGAAGGTGCCCCGGTGCAACTGCTCGACGCGCTGGGCGATGTCGAGTTCGTCGGCGAACTCGCGCAGGTCGGCCAGGGCGGGCAGGTGCGCCGGGTGGGGCAGCCGCGCGCTGGTCGGCGAGAGCCGGACGGTCTCCCCGTCGAGGTCGACCATCCGCAGGTCGCCGCCGTCGGTGACGTCGCGCAGGAAGCCCGGCGCGGCGGGGTCGTCGCCGAGCACCACGAGGTCGCGCAGCGCGTCGCGCCAGGCCGGGTCCGGCCAGACCCGGGCCAGCAGCGCGGTCGGCACCGGCAGCGAGGACACCACCCAGGCGTCGACCCGGGCCAGGCACTCGGCGGCGTGCCGGTCGAGCCACTGGGCGAGCTGCCGCAGCCGGTCCACCTCCGGGTCGTCCCGCAGCGCCTTGGGGAAGGTCTTGAGTGGACGCCCGGTGGCCCGCGGGCCGGCCGACCGGGCCGCCACCTTTCCGTCGACGAGGGAGATCTCGTGCGAGTCTCCCACCGCTAGCCAGCCCATCAGGAATACCCTCCGTAATGGCGGAATCACCAGATTCCCCAAGGAATCCGCCATGATCGACGACGCCCGGAGGCTAACAGTAGCGACCGACAAGATCGCTGGGGTCGGTCAGGGAGCCGTGCCCGACCTCGCCCGGCCGGTGCCGGGCACGGCTGGCGCGCCGGCCAGCCGGGCGAACGGGCCGCCGCCGGCCAGCAGGGCCGCCGGCGGCCCGCACTCCACCAGCCGGCCCCCGTCGAGCACCAGCACCAGGTCGGCGTCGGCGACCGTGGAGAGCCGGTGCGCGATGACCACCCGGGTCATCGGCAGCGCGCGCAGGCCGGCCTCGACCGCCGCCTCGGTCACCGTGTCCAACGCGCTCGTCGCCTCGTCCAGGATCAGCAGGGCGGGTTCGGCCAGCAGGGCCCGGGCGAGCGCGACCCGCTGCCGTTGCCCGCCGGACAGGCCGGCCCCGCCGTCACCGAGGCGGGTCTGCAACCCCATGGGCAGGGCCGCCACGTCGTCGTGCAGGGCGGCCAGCCGGATCGCGCGGGCGATCGCCGCGTCGGAGGCGTCGGGCCGGGACAGGGTCAGCGCCTCGCGCAGCGTGCCCGCGCCGACGTACGTCTCCTGCAACACCACGCCGATCTGCCGGCGCACCGAGGCCAGCTCCAGCGTGGCCAGGTCGACGCCGTCGAACCGGATCTGCCCCTGCGTCGGCGCGTACAGCCCGGTCAGCAGCCCGACCAGGGTGCTCTTGCCGCTGCCGGAGCCGCCGACCACCGCGACCTTCTCCCCCGGCCGGAACACGGCGGTCACCTCCCGCAGCGCCCAGGGGGAGCGCCGGTCGTACCGGAAGCCCACCCCGGTGAGGGTGACCAGGCCGATCAGCGCGGGCGCGGGCCGCCCCGGGGCGGGCTGTTCGACGGGTGCCTGGGCGATGTCGGCCAGCCGGTCCACCGTGGGCGTCAGCAGTGTGAACGACGGCAGCCGCTGGGCCAGCGCCACCGCCGGGGTGATCGCGGCGACCGCGAGCGCGGCCAGCCCGGCCGCCCGCCCGGGTGAGTCGGCCAGCCGGGCCGCCACCAGGAGCATGAGCACCGGGCTGGCCACCGACCAGGCGGCGAGCAGCGCCTCCCCGGCCGCCGAGAGCCGGGCCAGCCGGTACGCCGCGTCGACGCCCCGGTCGAACGACTCCTGCCACCGCCGCAGCACCCGCCGCTGCGCCCCGGCGACCCGGATCGCCGCCATGCCCTGCAACGCGTCGGTCAGCCGGGCCGCCTCCTCGCCGGAGGCCAGCAGCTCCTCCCGTTGCAGGGCGCCGGCGCGGCTGCCGATCCACGCCGCCGTGCCGACCTGCACGGCGATGACGCCGGCGGCCACCAGGCCCAGCAGCGGGGCCAGCACGGCCACCACGGTCAGGTAGCCGACGACCAGCAGCGCGTCGAGCGCCGTGGCCACCAGCGACGACGCCAGCAGGTCCCGCACGGCGCTCACCGCGCGCACCCGGTCGATCAGGTCGCCGGCCGAGCGGCGTTGGAAGTACCGGTAGACCACCCCGAACAGCCGGGTCACCGTGTCGATGCCGAGCCGGGTGCCGATGCGGCGTTGCAGGGCGGTCACGGCCAGCCCCCGCGCCAGCGACAGCGTCCCGGTGACCGCCGCCAGCGCGGCGACGGCGGCGAGCCACGACGCCCGCGGGGGCGTCGTGGCGTCGATGATGGCGGCCGTCGCCCACGGCACGGCCAGCCCGGCCACGGTGATCAGCAGCGACGCCGCCGCGAGCACGGCGAGCAGCCCGGTGTGCCGGCGGAGCACCGGCGCGAGCAGTTCACGCACCGGCCCGGGGGTGGGGGTGGCCGGCGGCGCGGGGCCGGCGGGTTCGGCCAGCAGCACCACCCCGGTCGAGCCGGCGCAGAACTGGGCGGGCGTCAGCCGCCGCCGCCCGACGGCCGGATCGACGACGTCGACGCCGTGCCGGCCGACGCCTTCCACCACCACGTAGTGGTCGCCGTTCCAGTGCGCCACCAGGGGCAGCGGCAGGTCCCGCAGCCGCGTCGCGTCCTGCCGCAGGGCCGGCAGCGCGATCGCCCGGCAGCGCAGCCCGAACTCGTGCGCCGCGTCCCGCAGGTCGCGCAGGCTCAGCCCGTCGCGGCCGACGTCGAGGTGGGCCCGCAGCCTCGCCACGGGCACCGCCCGGCCCGACGCCGCCAGCAGCATGGCCAGCGCGCTGGGGCCGCAGTCGGTGGCGGCGACCTGGAGCACCACGGGCACCCGCCGCCGGCCGGTCACCGGGGTCGCGCCGTCCGCTCCCGGGGCAGCCAGAACCACTCGACGTCCGTGGCCGCCCGCCGGTCGGCCAGCCACTCGTCGAACACGGCCCGCTCGACCAGCGGCCGGGTGGCGTCGTCCAGCTCGGCGGGTTCCCGGGCCACCACGACGGCGGTCACCGGCGTGCCGGCGACGACCGTCGGCACCGGCCCGGTAGCGTCGCGCACCTCCGGGGCCGCCGCGGCGGCGACGGTCCGCAGCACCCCCGCGGCCCGGCCGGCGCGCACGGCCCCGGCCACCGCCGCGAGGGCCGCCTCCGGTTCGCTGGGCGGCGGCGCGTCGGCGGCCCAGGCGACGACGAGGGTGTCGAAGTCCGAGCGGTGCCGGGCGAACCAGGCCGGCAGCCGGTCGCCCACCACCCGCTCGCGCAGCCGGGCCACCGCGACCGTGTGGGCGACCAGGTCGGCGAAGTCCCCGGCGGACAGGCCCCGCTCCGCCAGCCACCGCGCGGTCGACGCCGGGTCGAGCAGGCCCTTGGCCCGGCGGTACGCGTCGGCCGCCGCCTGGAGCTCGGCGTCGGTGACCTCGACGGGGTGCAGCTCCAGCTCGGCGGCGAGCACGCCGGTGTCGACCAGCCGGGCGAGCACGTCGTGGTCGTACCAGAGGAAGTCCAGCGCGGTCAGGGCCTCCCCCACCAGCAGCGTCCGGGTGCCGACCCGGGCGAGATGGTGTTCGGAGTGCCGGATCGCCCCGCGCAGCGGCCACGGCAGCGCCGGGGCCGGGCTGTACGCGACGGAGACGGTGCCGGCGGGCTCGCGCAGCAGCACGTCGAAGGAGACCGAGCCGTCGCTGCCCTCCGCGTCGCGCACGAGCGCGGGATCGGCCTGCGGCCAGCGGCTCCGCAGGGGGGCGAGCCGGTCCTGCGCGTCGCGCAGGCCGGCGCGGGCGTGGGTCAGCTCCCGCACCAGGGCGAGGGCCTCGTCGAGCAGGGCCGGGTCCAGGGTGCTCACAGGGCGGCTCCGGGGGTGGACGCGGCCCGGGTGAGCAGGTCGACCACGGCCGCCGTGATGGGCAGCCCCGTCTCCTCCTCGACCCACAGGTACTGGCCGCTGGGGTTGATCTCGATGTACACGTGCCGGCCGTCAGGGGTGACGATCAGGTCCAGCGCGCCGTAGCAGAGGCCGAGGGCGCGGGTCAGCGCCACGCAGCGCGCCGCCACGTCGGCGGGCAGGTCGTAGGGGCTCAGCGGGGTGTTGCGGCCGTCCTGCCGCCGCCAGTCGTGGCGGGCGTGGTTGGAGCGCTGCGAGTCGATCGCCGCGGTGAAGACCCGGTCGCCGACGACGGTCACCCGCAGCTCCACCTGCTTGGGCACGCGGGCCTGCGCGATGAACGGGCAGTGCCGTACCCCGTCGACGTGCCCGATGTCGCGGTGGGTGACCGGCTCGGTGAAGCGCATCAGCCCGTCGCCGATGTCGGTCAGGCCGACCTGCTTGGCGATCATCCGGCCGCCGGTGTGGCCGAACAGGTCGAGCACGGCGGCCGGGTCGTTGCCGACCACGGTGGCCGGCACGTCGAAGCCGAGGCGCAGCGCGAGCTGGAGCTGGCGGACCTTCTGCTGGGCCCGCAGGACCACCGGGCGGGGCGCGGGCAGGGTCGGCACCTCGGCGAGGGTCTCCCAGACGTCGCCGACGAACTGCCGGCTCTCCTCGGCCACGTACCGCGCGTAGGGGTCGCCGAGGTGGGCGGGGGCGACGGGGTTGCCGGGACGGCGGAACCAGACGGCCGTCACCGCGTCGAGGTCGACGACCTGCCGGCCGGCGGGATCGGACGGGTCGGGGTGGCGGACGAGGGTACGGGTCAGCCGCCCGTCGCGGACGGCCACCGACAGCGCCGCGCGGGCCGGCACGTCGGCCGGGTCGAAGCGGACCCAGTACGCGCCGCGGCGGCGCAGCTCCGCTTCGGCCGCGTCGGCGTGCACGTCGTCGGGGGCGGTCAGGATGAGGATCATGGGGGCTCCGGACGAGGTCGCCGCCGGAGGGCCGGCGGATGGCAAGCAGTGTCTGCCGGCGGGGGTCGGGGGACACCGGGGAAATCCCGGGCTTGGACCCCGGTTCTACGCTCACCGGCGTGTCTACCGAGATCGCGGCCGAGCGTCTCCTGTCGGCGGCCGACGGCGCCGACCCGGAACGGGCCGCCCGCCTGGCCTTCCGGGCGTTCGTCGCGCTGTCGCGCACCGCCGACAGCCACCAGATGCTGCCGTTCCTGGCCCGCGCGCGGAAGGCGCACGGCGCGATCCGCTCGCCACGGACAGAGTTGATCTACTGCACGCTCGCGGGGACCGCGGCGACCCGGGCCGGCCTCCCCGACGGGCCGGAACACCTCGACAGCGCGTTGCGGATCTTCGACCAGAACGCCTTCGGCGACGACCCGGTGCTGGTCGAGTGCGCGCTGACGGCGGCGCTGACCCTGATGCGCCCGCACGAGGCGCGGCGCTTCGCCCCGCTGGTCGACGCCCTCGACCTGACGCCGGTGGACCGGGCCCGGCTGCTCGCGATGATCGGGGCCGGCGACGCGTGGGCCGGGCACCTGGTGCGGGGGCAGGCCGAGCTGCGGGAGGCGGTGCGCCTCGCCGCGCTCTGCGACAGCCTGGACGTGCAGGCCGAGGCGACGTCGTGGCTGGCCAAGTGCGACGCGCTCCGGGGTGACCTGGACGAGGCGGCGGACCATCTCGACCAGGCCCGGGGCCTCGCGGCGCGGGTCGGCTCGGCCTGGGTAGCCCGGCATCTGCCCGAGTGCACGGTCGCGTTGGCGTTCGCGCGCGGCGACCACGACGCGTGGGTGGGGCTGCTCGAACTGGTGGTGGCCACCGACGCCGGAGTGACCGCCGGCCTGCAACACGAGCACCGTTGGGAGCTGGCCACCCACCACGCCCTCGCCGGCCGACCCCGGCTGGCCGCCACCCTGCTCGCCGACGTCGCCGACCCGCCCGACTCCTGGCCGGGCGGCCCGGTGCTGCCGGCGTGGCGGGCCTGGATCCTCGATCCGGACTCGCCCGCGACCACGGCCGCGCTCACGGCCGCGCTCGGGAGGCTGACCCGCCCCATCGAGCAGCTCCTGGCGGCCCGCGTCGCCTGGCTGCTCGGCGCGCACCACGGGCGGTCCGGGCGGCGCGGCGAGGCGGCCCGGCTGCTGGAGCAGGCGTCCGCCGGCTACGCCCGCGCCGGCGCCGCCGGCCTGCTCGCCCTGGTCCTCAAGGACCTGCGGCTGCTCGGCGGCCAGCCGCCGGCCGGGACGCAGGGCGCGGGGCCGGTCGGCGTGGACCCGTCGGCGGCGGCCGCGTTCCCGGGCGCGGCGGGTCGGCCGGCGCTGACCGACGCCGAGGCCCGGGTCGCCGCCGCGATCGCCGACGGGCTCAGCAACCGGGAGGCGGCGCAGCGCCTGTTCGTCTCGGTCAAGACGATCGAGTTCCACCTGGGCAACATCTTCCGCAAGCTCGGGGTGCGCAACCGCACCGAGCTGGCCGCCCGCCGGGCGCGGACCGGCTGAGCCCGAGCCGGCGCGGCGGGGCCCGGCCGGCTCTGCCGGGCCCCGCCGTCAGGTCAGCGGTAGCCGGCGGCCACCACGTTGGCCTGCACCGCGTTCTCCGTCGCGTCGGACGGGTAGCCGGCGACCATCGCCCCCTCGTAGAAGGTGCCGGCGCTCAGGTTCGCGCCGCCGTCGGGCTTGCAGCAGTCCCCGCCGCTGCCCAGGATGATGGCCCCCTGCTTCTTCATCGGGCTGTAGCCGGGCGGGAGCGCGCCGTCCCACAGCGTGTAGAGGCCGCCCGACTGGGCGTTGCTGCCCTTGATCGCGAAGCGGGTCGTGCCGTTGTTCTTCAGCGTCGCCGTGACGAACTTGCTGGTGAACGCCCGCTGGTTGGGGTTCCAGGAGCTGCTCCCGCCGGGGAACAGCCCCCATTCGAGGTCCGCCTGCACCCACGGGCCGGTGCCGGAGCAGCCGCCGAACCAGCACTGGGTGCCGAAGTTGATGGCGTCCATGGCCCCGGCGGCGTCGGCCTTCCTCGTCGTCTCGCTGTTGCCGTAGTCGAAGCAGCAGCCGTTGTTGACGTGGGTGCCGCTGGTCACCATGTACATGCCCTCGGGGGCGGCGCCGGTGGGCACGCCGGTCAGGTGGCCGTCGCGCCAGTAGCTGTTGCCGGGGTTGATGTAGAGCGAGTACGCCTTGGCGCCGCCCACCGTGAGCGACTCCGAGGTGGCGACCGCCGGCCTGCTCTGCGGCGAGCCCGGCACCACGCTCGACCCCTGGTACCACAGGTCGTTGCCGCGCCCGGACTGGTCGTAGACGACCGTGATCACGCAGGTCGTGCCGGCGCAGAACGAGTCCTGCGTCGCCGCGTTGGCGGTGCCGCCCGCGCCCGACAGGCCGATGTTGCGGGTCGTGTTGTCCGACGAGCGCCGGACCTGGTAGAGGTTGCCGTTGTACGCCGCGTAGAGCGCCCGCGTCGTGCTGTGCGCCGCCACGCACGGGGTGCCGCCAGAGGCGTAGATGTCGCAGGGCCGCCCTCCGGGCGGCGGCGGGGCGGTCGTCGGCGGGGTGGTGGTCGGCGGGGTCGTCGGCGACGTCCACTGCTGGTTGGCGCCGCCGTTGCACGCCCAGAGGATGAGCTTCGTGCCGTTGGCCGTGCCGGCGCCGTTGGCGTCCAGGCACAGCCCGGACTGCACCCCGGTGATCGTGCCGTTGGCGTTGACGTTCCACTGCTGGTTGGCCTGGCCGTTGCAGTCCCAGATCACGACCTGGGTGCCGTTGGCGGTGCCCTGCCCGGAGGCGTCCAGACACTTGCTGCCGTACACCATGAACTGCCGGCCGGACGTCCAGGTCCAGGTCTGGTTGGCGCTGCCGCGGCAGTCCCACAGTTGGGTCTGGGTGCCGTTGGTGGTGCTGGAGTTGGGGACCTCGGCGCACCGGCCGGACTGGACGCCCACGACCGGGGTGCTCTGCCCCGGCTCGATGGCGGCCACCGCCGACGCCGCCTCGGCGGCCGGGAACAGGGCGGCGGGCGCGGCGCCGACGACGAGGAGGCCGAGCAGCGCGCCGGCCAGGACGCCGAGGCGGCGCGGGCGACGCCGCCTCGGGACAGGCCCGCGGGCCGGCCCTGGCCCGCTGGGGGACGGGGTTCGCACGGGGTTGCTCCTTCCGTGGGTGGGGGTGGGGCGGGACGGGCTACCGGCCCCAGATCCGCCAGGTCTGGTTCAGCGGGCTGCCCTGGCCGACCGGCTTGCAGGTCCACTGGAGAACCCGCGCCTGGGCGGCGGTGGAGACCCCGTTGACGTCGACGCACTTGCCGCTGTGCCGGGCGACGAGCTGGTAGTCGTGCGGGTCGTTGCCGGCGTAGGTCACCCTGCGGAGCGCGAACTGCTGGCTGGGGCTGTTCTGGCAGGTCCACTGCTGCACGGCCGCGCCGTCGGCGGTGGACGCCCCGCTGACGTCGAGGCACTTGCCGCTGCCCTGGTTGACCACGGTGTAGGTGTTGGCCACGCCGTCGACCGGGCGGAAGTTCCACAGCTGCTGGTCCCCGCCCTCGCAGGGGTACTGCTGCTGGGGGTTGCCGTCGGCGGCGCTGAGCCCGGTGTTGTCCAGGCACTGCTGGGAGTGCTGGGCCACCGCCACCGACTGGAAGCCGGTGTCCGAGGGCGGCAGCAGGGTGACGGTGTAGGTGTCGGTCTGGTTGCCGTACGGCAGGGTCACGGCGACGTTGTTGTTGGCCACGCCGACCACGCTGTTCGAGACCGTGACCGGCCCCTGCACCGCCCCGCCGTTGTTGTAGGGGATGCGCTGCGTGAGGACCCGTACCTGGTTGTTCTGCACGATGCCGCTGGTGGTGTCCAGCCGTTGCAGGTTGACGGTGAGGTTGCCGGTGGTGCGCCCGCCACCGACGAGGACCTTCGCCGCGCCGGTGGCCTTGGTGGCGTACGCGTCGTAGGACTGGCTGGCGGTCACCGCGACGGCCTGGCCGGTCTGCGAGGCGTAGTAGCGGTAGGCCCACCACTCGCCCTTGGGCTGGTGCTGGCCGGCGGAGTTGCGGACCAGCAGGTTGCCGAGGTCGTTGTGCAGGTTGCCGCCGCCGGCCCAGTTGGCCCGCAGGCCGTCCGCGCGGGCCCGTTCCAGGCGCGCGATGTACCAGGCGCCGTCGGCCGGGTTCTGCTCGTCGGTCGCGCCGTACTCGTTGATCTGGTACGGCCGGGGGTGGGCGATGCCGCGCGGGTCGAGGGTGGCGTTGGCGGCGGCGACGTTGGCGACCGGGTCGCCCGGCAGCGCGTGCCAGCTGACGATGTCCGGCACCGTGTTGGTCGAGCGGACGAAGTCCAGGTACTGGTTCCAGAACGCGTGGTTGGTCGACGGCACGCAGGCGCAGCTCGGCCCGACGATGAGCTGGTTGGGGAACTCCGCGCGCAGGCGCTGGTAGGTGCGCCGCCACAGTTCGAGGTACTGGGAGATCGGGCGGTTCCAGAAGATCGTGATGTTGGGTTCGTTCCAGATGTCCCACTGCACGGTCAGCCCGGCCGCCCGGACGTCGCCGATGAGCCGGGTGAGGAAGTTGTCGTAGTCGGTCCAGTTGCCGTTGTCGCCGGGGAAGCGGGAGATGCCCGCGCCGTCGGCGCCCCACAGGTCGTGGGGCAGGATGATGAACTGGCCGCCGAGGGCGGCGGTCCGGCGGGCCTGGGCGAGGGTGGAGTTCCAGCGACGGTCGTAGTTGCCGCCGACCCAGCCGCTGCCGGGCAGCTGCGCGCCGCCGGCGCGCATGTACTGGAACTTGACGTCGCGGTAGAAGTGGTCGGCCGGGCCGCTGGCGTTCTCGGTCATGCCGTAGATCCAGCCGGACGCCCGGTAGGTGGGCGTGCCGGTGGTCGTGGCGAAGTTGACGGTGATCGACTCGTCGGCGGCCCGCGCGGGGGACCCGGCGACGGTCACGGCGGCGGTGGCGGCGAGCAGGGCGACCACGAGGCGGGCGACGAGCGCACGGGCTCCTCCTGGCCTGCTGCGGGACGGGGTCTTCACGGGCGGCTCCTTGGTGGGGCGTGGGGGACGCTCTCCGGAGGGCAGCACTTGCGAACCGATTCGCAGGGATCGTAGGGCCGGGCGTCGATAGATGTCAATGACATGACGGTGCGGTGACGACGCCGTTTCCCACCTGGTAGATCCCCCGTCACCCGCCGCACCTTGACCGCCAGCCATCGACGGACCTATCTTCGTCCGAACCGGTTCGTCGAATCGGTTCGCCACCGCCCGAAGGCACCTTTCACCCACCGGCGTCCGGCCCGCGACGGCCGTACCCCTCCCGAGCCCGCCCCCGACGATCGACGTGAAGTGAGGCAGCACATGACAGGACCCAGCCGGCGGCGACGCCTGGCCGCCGCCGCCGTGATAGCACTCGCCGCAGCCGCCGGCAGCGCCTGCTCGTCGACCTCCGGCGGCTCCTCCGGCGGCGACCGCGCCTATCTCGTCTGGGATCCGTATCCGCAGTTCGCCGACGACTCCGCGTGGGTCGCGCTGCTCACCAGGTGCGGCACCGCCGCGGGGGTGACGGTCGAGCGGACCGGCTACGACACCACCGACCTGACCAACAAGGCGCTGCTCGCCGCCCAGCAGGGCAACGCGCCGGACGTGCTGATCGTGGACAACCCGGTCGTGTCGACGCTGGCCGAGGCCGGGGCGCTCACCACCACCGACGAGAACAAGCTGGACGTCTCCGGCATGGCGACGAACCTGCTCGGCGCCGGCCAGCGCGAGGGCAAGACGTACGGGGTGCCGATCGGCGCGAACACCCTCGCCCTGTACTACAACAGGGACGTGCTGACCGCCGCGGGCGTCGACGCCGCCGCGATCACCGACTGGACGTCGCTCGACGCGGCGCTGACCAGAGTCAAGGCCAGGGGGAAGAAGGGCATCACCTTCTCCGCGATCGGCACCGAGGAGGGCAGCTTCCAGTTCCTGCCCTGGTTCTGGGGGGCCGGGGCCCAACTGACCACCCTGGACTCCCCGCAGGCGACGTCCGCGCTGACGCTGTGGACCGACTGGCTCAGGCAGGGCCACGCCCCGAACTCCGTCATCAACAACACCCAGACCACGAGTTGGCAGGAGTTCGCCACCGGCGACTACGCCTTCGCCGAGAACGGCACCTGGCAGCTCGCCAACGCCGAGAAGCTCGACTTCGCGTACGGCATCATCCCGATCCCGGCCAGCGCGGGCGGCCCGGCGCCGGCGCCGACCGGCGGCGAGTTCGTCTCCATCCCCGTGCAGCGGGACACCGGCCGGTACGCCACGTCGCAGCGGCTGGTGGCCTGCCTGACCAGCCCCGACAACCTGCTCACCACCGACACCACGCTCTCCTACGTCGCGCCCGTCGCCGCCGTGCAGGACCGCCAGGTGGCCGCCGATCCCAAGCTCAAGGTCTGGGTCGAGGCGGTCCGGGCGGCCCGGGGCCGCACCGGCGACAACCTCGGCACCCGGTATCCGAAGATCTCCGAGCCGCTGTGGACCGCGGTGCAGGCGGCCCTCAGCGGCGCGAAGACGCCGCCGGAGGCGCTGGCCGCCGCCCAGGCCGCGGCAGCGGCCAGGTAGAGCGCGTCGAGACCGACACCATGCTGCCCACGACACGGACGTCCCCCACCGCGCGGGGCCGGGGCGGGGCGACCGGCGCGCCTCCCCGGCCCCGGCGCCGCCGGCCCGGCCGATGGTCGGCGTGGTGGTTCCTGGCCCCGGTGACCGGCTACCTGGTCGCCTGCTACGCCTACCCGCTCTACCGCAACGTGGAGCTGAGCCTGCGCGAATACACGGTCCGCTCGTTCGTCCAGGGCGGCGCCCCCTTCGCCGGCCTGGACAACTACCGGACGGTGCTGGCCGACCCGACCTTCGGGCCGGCGGTGGCGCACACCCTGGTCTTCACCGCCGCGTCGCTCGCCTTCCAGTTCACCATCGGCATGGCGCTGGCGCTCTTCTTCCAGCAGCACTTCCCGCTGTCCCGCACGCTGCGGGCGTTGATCCTCGTGCCGTGGCTGCTGCCGCTGATCGTCTCGGCATCGACCTGGTCATGGCTGCTCAACAGCGACTCGGGGCTGGTCAACGCGGCGCTCGGCGTCGTCGGGGTGGAGCCGGTCAACTGGCTCACCTCGCCGCGTTGGTCGCTCGTCTCGGTGATCGTCGCGAACGTCTGGATCGGCATCCCGTTCAACCTGGTGGTGCTGCACAGCGGCCTACAGGCGATCCCGGCCGAGGTCTACGAGGCGTCCGCGCTGGACGGCGCGACGGGCTGGCAGCGTTTCTGGTCGATCACCTTCCCGCTGCTGCGTCCCGTCTCCGCGGTCACGCTGCTGCTGGGGCTGATCTACACGCTGAAGGTCTTCGACATCATCTGGATCATGACCAGGGGCGGCCCGACCGGCTCCTCCACCACGCTGGCCACCTGGTCGTACCGGCTCGGCTTCGGCAACCTGCTGCCCGAGTTCGGGCCGGGCGCGGCCGTCGGCAACCTGCTCATCGCGGCGGCCCTGGTCGCCGGGCTCGGCTACCTGCGGGCCCAGTGGAAGCAGGGCCTGCGATGAGGGCCGCCACCCGCCGCTCGTGGTGGAAGACCGGGGTCGGCCTGGCGCTGACCGGGCTGATGCTCTTCCCCGTCTACTGGATGGTCAACGTCTCGTTCACCCGGGACCGGGACATGCGGGCCAGCCCACCGCACCTGTTCCCGGCCGACGGCACCTGGGACGGCTACCGGGCCGTGCTGGACCAGCAACTGCCGTACCTCGGCACCAGCTTTCTGGTCGGCCTCGGCACGGTGGCACTGACCGTGGCGTTGGCCGCCCCGGCCGGCTACGCGCTGGCGAAGCTCCAGCCGCCCGGCGGCCCGGTGCTGAGCTTCGTGCTGCTGATCGCGCAGATGATCCCCGGGATCATCATGGCGATGGGCTTCTACGCCGGCTATCTCCAGCTCGGCGTCCTCAACACCCTGCCCGGCCTGATCCTCGCCGACTCGACCCTCGCCGTGCCGTTCGGCGTCCTGATCTTCACGGCCTTCATGTCCGGCATCCCCGACGAGCTGACCCAGGCGGCCCTGGTGGACGGCGCCGGCCGGCTGCGCACCTTCTGGTCGGTCGTGCTGCCGGTCAGCCGCAACTCGATCGTCACGGTGTCGCTGTTCGCGTTCCTGTGGTCCTGGTCGGACTTCGTCTACGCCTCCACCCTGGCCGGCGGCGGCGAACACCAGCCGATCACCCTCGGCATCTACCACTACATCGGCAACAACAACCAGCAGTGGAACGCGATCATGGCCACCGCCGTCGTCGCCTCCGTCCCCGCCGCCGTGCTGCTGGTCCTGGCCCAGCGGTACGTCTCGACGGGCGTGACCGCCGGCGCCGTCAAGGACTGACCTCCGGTGCTGTCAAGGACCGACCGCCCGCACGACAGAAAGGCACCCGTCACCCATGACCGTCGCCCCGCCCGGCCCGGAGTTCCCCATCCAGGACATCCCGTTCAGCTACCGCGGGTCCTGGCTCGACATCTCCCCGGTGATCGCCGAGAAGACGTACGCCGACGACCTGCACCTGGTCTCGCACCAGACCGGGCTGCACGCCGTGCTGCGCCTGACCCCCGCCGGGTCCGACGCCACGGTCGTCGCCACCCCCACGCTGCTCACCTGGCGCGACAGGGCCGGCCGGATCGAGGCCGTCTACGCGGGGCCGGACACCCTGCGGCTGCGGGGCCGGCGGCTCGGGCTGCGGATCGCCGCGGCGGCGGCCACCCTCACCCCGTTCAGCGGCACCTACCTCTACCTCGACCCGCTCGACGGCTCGCACGTGTTCACCTCGTACGAGACCGGTCGCCGCTACCGGGTCACCGTGCTCTCCGGCGCGCTGCGGCGGACCGGGGGCGTCGAGGCGCTCGGCACCGCCGACCGGTTCCTCGACCTCCCCGGCGACCAGCCGTGGGAGGTCGCGATCGAGGAGTACGCGACCGCCCGTGCGCCGCACGCCGCGACCGCCACCTTCGACCGGCTGCACCACGACCGCAGCACCGAGTTCGCCGCCTTCGTCGACGCGGTCGCGCCGTGGCGCGGCCCGGACACCCCGGCCGCCGACCTGGCCGCGTACGTGCTGTGGTCGGCCACCGTCGCCCCCGCGGGCTTCGTCACCCGGCCCGCCGTGCTGATGTCCAAGCACTGGATGGACAAGGTGTGGAGCTGGGACCACTGCTTCAACGCGATCGCCCTGGCCGCCGGCGAGCCGGAGCTGGCCTGGCACCAGTTCCACCTGCCCTTCGACCACCAGGACCCGGCCGGTGCCCTGCCCGACTCCGTCACCCACTCCGAGGTCCTGCACAACTACGTCAAGCCGCCCATCCACGGCTGGGCCCTGCGGCGCCTGCGCCGCCGCCTGCCCGCGCCGCCGGACCGGGCGGCGCTGGCCCGGACGTACGAGCGGCTGGCCCGCTGGACCGGGTTCTGGCTGGACGCGCGCCGGGCCCCCGGCCAGGACCTACCCCACTACCAGCACGGCAACGACAGCGGCTGGGACAACGCCACCACCTTCGACGGCGGGCGGGTCGTGCAGACCGCCGACCTCGCCGCGTTCCTGGTCGCGCAGCTGCGCTGCCTGGCCGACCTCGCCACCGAGCTGGGCGAGCCCGCCGGCCGCTGGTCCGCCGAGGCCGACCGGATCCGCGCGGCCCTGCTCCGCGACCTGTGGGACGGCGCGCGCTTCACCGCCCGCGACCCACGTACGGGGCGGCGGCGGGCGAGCCGCAGCCTGCTCGATTTGATGCCCGTCACGCTCGGCGCGGACCTGCCCACCCCGGTCGCCGCCGCGCTGGCCCGGGGCGTCGAGGCCCACCTGACCACGCACGGGCTGGCCACCGAGCCGCCGGACTCCGCCGACTACCTGGCCGACGGCTACTGGCGCGGCCCCATCTGGGCCCCCTCCACGGTGCTGGTCGAGGACGGGCTGCGCCGGGCCGGGCACACCGGCCTCGCCGACGAGATCAGCCGGCGCTTCCTCGCCCTGTGCGAGAAGTCCGGCTTCGCGGAGAACTTCGACGCCGAGACCGGCGCGGGGCTGCGGGACCGCGCCTACACCTGGACCGCCAGCAGCTACCTGATCCTCGCCGCCGCGCAGCAGGGGCGGCGGGCCGCCGGCGGGTAGCCGGGCCGGTCAGCGGGGTCGGGCCGGGCCGGTGCTGGACCGCAGCGAGACGGGCGGGTTGTAGAGGCGGTGGCGCGGCACGGCGCCGGGGGCGGCGATGATCTCCAACAGCAGCGCCACCGCCTCGGTGCCCATGTCGGCCATCGGCACGTCGGCGGCGGTCAGCGGCGGGGAGAAGTCCTCGGCCCAGTGCCGGGCGGCGACCCCGGTGACCGAGAAGTCCCCCGGCACGGCCAGCCCGGCGCCGGCCAGGGCGCGCTGCACCCCGGGCAGCGCGGCCTCGTTGATGGTGGCCATCGCGGTGAGCTGCGGGTACGTCGCGAGCAACTGCGCCACGCACGCCTCGCCGGAGGCGGCGTCGTCGCCGCAGCAGACGTCGACGCCGACCAGGCCCCGCTCCGCCACCGCCGCCCGGAAGCCGGCCAGCGCCCGGTGGCTGGGCCCATAGCCGGAGGCGACCAGCTCGGCGGAGCGGTTCACCAGCGCCACGTGCCGGTGCCCCAGGTCGGCCAGGTGGTGCACGCACCGGGCGATCAGCCCGGCGTAGTCGACGTCGATCCAGCTCATGCCGTGCGGCTCGGCCGTCCGGCCGATCGTGACGAACGGCAGGCCCACCTTGGCCAGCCGGGTCACCCGGTCGTCGGACAGCCGGATCTCCATCAGGACCACCCCGTCGACCCGCCGCCCGGCGACGATCCGCTCGAACGAGCGGTCGTGGTCGCCGCCGGACGGGGACAGCAGCACGTCCAGGTCGTGCCGGGCCGCCGCCTCGACGACGCTGGCGACGAAGCCCAGCTGCATGTCGGTCAGCCGCTGGCTGGCCGGGGGGATCACCAGCCCGAGGGTGCGGGTGCGCCCCTCCTTCAACGCGCGGGCGCTGGCGTTGGGGCGGTAGTCCAGCTCGTCGATGACCGCCTGGATCCGCTGCCGGGTCGGCTCCGACACGGTCCGCTTCCCGCTCAGCACGTACGACACGGTGCTGCGGGACACCCCCGCCCGCCGGGCGATCTCCCCGATGTTCATCACACCGCCCTCGACTCGACGCCCGCCCCGGCGCTCGGGGGACGGGCCACGCTCCGCGCCGAAGCATAGCCCTCCCCGTTACCCGCCCGGCCCGGGACAGTGGCCGGACCGTCACGCGGGGTTGCCTCCGTCAGGTGGCCGGCGGGCCGGGGAACCGCTACCGGGCGCGCTGGGCGGCCAGCGGGAAGGCGACCCCGGTCAGCTCCTCGGAGACCGTCCACAGGCGACGGGCGGCGGCGCCGTCGCGGGCGGCCTTCGACCGGCCGACGAGTTTCGGCGTGCCGCGAGCCTCGAGAAAGCCGCCCGGACCGGCGTAGCTGCCGCCCGGCACGTCGGCCACCGCCGCGTAGAGCGTGGGCAGCGCGCCGTCCTCGTCGCTCTGCGCCAGGCGGTCGGTCACCGCCGTCTGGAGCCGGTGCAGCAGGGAGCGGTCGCCGTCGAGGTGGCCGAGCAGGTTGGTGGCCGCGAGGCCGGGGTGGGCCACGGTCGCGCGCACCGGCGAGCCGGACTCGGTGAGCCGGCGGTGCAGCTCCGCGGTGAACAGCAGGTTCGCGAGCTTCGACTGGGCGTACGCGGGGAACGCCCGGTAGGGCCGGCGCTCCCAGTTGAGGTCGGCGAAGTCGATCCTCCCCGCCCGGTGCCCGCTGGAGGAGACGGTGACCACCCGCCCGCGGATCCGGGGCAGCAGCAGGTTGGTGAGCGCGAAGTGCCCGAGGTGGTTGGTGCCGAACTGGAGCTCGAACCCGTCGGCGGTGCGGCCCAGCGGCGGGATCATCACGCCGGCATTGTTGATCAGCACGTCGATCGGTTCGGCGTAGCCCTCGGCGAACGCGCGGACCGAGGCGAGGTCGGCGAGGTCGAGCCGGCGAACGTCGACGTCGCCGGTCATGGTCGCGGCGGCGGCTTCGCCCTTGGCGGGATCCCGGACGGCGAGCACGACGCGGGCGCCCCGGGCCGCGAGCGCGCGGGCGGCGGCGCGGCCGATGCCGCTGTTCGCGCCGGTGACGACGACGGTACGGCCGGTCATGGCGGGGAGCTGGGCGAGCGTGAATGTTGTCATGGGAAACAATGTATCCGGTGACAACAATGTCGGCAATGACGACATCGTTGGCTACCATGACCCGGTGCCCGCGTACCACCATGGAAACCTCCGCCCGACGTTGCTCGCCGCCGCCGAGCGCAGCCTGCGCCAGCACGGCGCGGAGCAGCTCTCGCTCCGCGAGCTGGCGCGGGAGGTCGGGGTCAGCCACGCCGCGCCGCGCCGGCACTTCCCCGACCGTCAGGCGCTGCTCGACGCGCTCGCCGAAGCCGGGTTCGCCCGGCTGCACGCACAACTCCGCGCGGCGCTCGCCGCCGCCGGGGGCGACTTCGGGCCGCGCCTGCACGCCATGGCGGCGGCCTACCTGCGGTTCGCCACCGAGGACGCCGCGCTGCTGGAGCTGATGTTCACCAGGAAGCACCGCGCGGGGGCCGATCATCTCGTCGAGGCCGCCGCCGCGCCGTTCGGGCTGATGCAGGACCTGATCGTGCAGGGGCAGGCGCAGGGGGTGCTGGAGCCCGGCGACCCGGAGCGCGTGGGCATCGTGCTGTTCGCGACGTTGCAGGGCATCGCCATGCTGGTCAACGGCAACCTGGTGGCGTCGGAGCTGCTCGACGGGATCACGCAGACCGCCGTCGACCAGTTCATCCGGGGATCGCGACGCCACTAGCCGGGCCGGCGGCCGGCACGCGACGCGCCGCCTGCGACGTCGTCGCCGCCCGGGAGGCCGGCGCGGGCGCGGCGCGCAGGGCCGGCGACGGGCCGGCCCTGCGCGCCCCCGACTCAGCTGCGCAGGCTCCACTGCTGGTTGGTGCCGCCGTTGCACGCCCAGAGGATGAGCTTCGTGCCGTTGGCCGTGCCGGCGCCGTTGGCGTCCAGGCACAGCCCGGACTGCACCCCGGTGATCGTGCCGTTGGCGTTGACGTTCCACTGCTGGTTGGCCTGGCCGTTGCAGTCCCAGATCACGACCTGGGTGCCGTTGGCGGTGCCCTGCCCGGAGGCGTCCAGACACTTGCTGCCGTACACCATGAGCTGCCGGCTGGCGGTCTGCGTCCACCGCTGGTTGGCCGCGCCGACGCAGTCCCAGAGCTGGGCCTGGGTGCCGTTGGTGGTGCTGGAGCCGCCGATCTCGGCGCACCGGCCGGACTGGACGCCGACGATCTGCGCGCCCTGCGGCGACGGGTTGCTGCCGCCCTGCACGCCGGCGTTGGCCATCACCGTCTGGGCGCCCGAGGGCCAGTTGTTGTTGCTGACGACCGTGTTGTTGTTGACGACGTTGCCCCGGTCGCCGTTGGTCACGTTGGTGCTGTTGTTGGTCGACCAGTTGTTGGTGACGGTGAAGTTGCCCATGTTCTCGGCGTACCAGTAGTTGGCGGTGGCCCAGGTGCCGGTGTTGGAGAACACGTTGGTGCGGGCGGTGTAGTAACGGGACCCCTCGTCGAAGTAGAGCCCGAACCAGCCGTTGGTGCGCAGGCAGTAGTTCTCGTTGATGGTCGCGCCCGGGTTCGCCGACAGCGTGTAGATGCACCCGCCGTCGGTCATCTGCTGCATGACGTCGTGCACGTAGTTGCCGATGACCTGGTTGTTGGACGCGGTGGTCGCCGTCGTGTAGCGGGGTTGGTAGTTGTACAGGCCACGGTTGGCGTAGTGGTTGCTGCCGCCGGCGTCGTTGGCGCCCCAGCCGTAGCCGACCGACAGGCCGGTGTACGGCATGTTGTAGACCTCGTTGTGGGAGACCAGGGCGGTGCTGACGTAGGTGGTCAGGATCGAGACGACCCCCCGGTACTCCAGGCCCAGGTCGTGCACCCGGTTGTTGCTGACGGTGATGTTGCGGTTGACCATCCGCTGGTCGCTGGGGTGGTGGGCGTCGGCCCGCACGCCGCCGACGACGATGCCGCCGGCCGAGTTGCGGGCGATCTCGGAACGGGTGACGGTGATGTTGCTGGCGCCGAGGCCGACCCCGCTGGCGTGGGCGTTGGCGTCGTTGCCGATGCCGATGGCGGTCTGCCCCAGGTTGACGAACTGCGAGTCGCTGAAGGTGATGGTGTTCGCGGCGGAGACCTGCACGGCGGCGGGCATCTGGGCCCAGTTCGGCCGGGTGGCCTCGAACTGGGGGCAGCCGGCCTGGCAGGAGGTCAGGGCGTCGGCCGGGCGGGCCCAGGTGCCGACGATGTGCGCGCCGGTCTGCTGGTCGGCGAAGCCGTTGCTGCTGCTGGGGCCGAGCCAGCTGGTGCCGGTGAAGGTGATCCCGCTGAACGAGATGTGGTGCGCGGGGGCGTCGTAGGTGCCGCCGACGTTCACCAGGGACTGCAACTGCGGCAGCTCGACGCTGACGCTGCTCATGTTCTGCCCGGCCAGCGGGATGTAGTTGAGCTGCCCGCTGCCCGGGTTGAGGTACCACTCCCCCGGCGCGTCGAGGAACTCGTACGCGTTGGTCAGGTAGAACGGGCCCGCGCGGTGTGGGCTGGAGAGGGTGTCGAAGCCGAACGTGTTGTTGTTCCAGGCCGGCTGCTGCATGGTCAGGAAGTTGCCGCTGATGCTCTGCACCGGGGAGTACCGGTCGGTGAACGAGCCCACGCTCTCCACCTCGACCCGGTTCTGGTTGCCCAGGTTGTTCAGGTAGTTGAGCGCGCTGTTGCTGAACCGCAGGCCGGAGGTGGTGAAGGTGAAGTCGGCCCGGTTCACGGCGGTGCGCGCGCGGGTGGCGACGGCGCCGTTGACGTAGAGCTGCCGGCTGTCGAGCCCGGCGGGGACGCTGGCCCGCCAGATGTTCTTGCCCGAGTCGACGAGCGACCAGCCGGTGACCGCCCGGGCACCGCTGACGACGGGTCGGGCGGACGCCGCGGCCCGCCACGTCACGGTGTAGCCGTTCGTGCCGGAGTCGGCGGCGGTCATCCGCAGCGGCGCGGCGAGCCGGTAGACGCCGTCGGCCAGCTCGACGACGATGTCGCCGGACATCGCCGCGGTGCGGGAACGGACGGCGTTCTGCGCCTCGGTCAGGGAACACGGCTGGCTGGCCGAGCACGCGGTGCCGCTGCCGGCGGGGGACGCGTAGAGGGTGGTGGTGGCCGCGAGGGCGGGTGTCGCCGGGGCGAACACGGCGGCCGCGGCGGCGGCCGTCGCCGCGGCGACGGCGGCCAGCACCGGCCGACGCCTGCTGGGTGATGACGGGACGGGCACGGGCGGGGCTCCTATCGTGGTGGGGTGGCGGCCGGGGTCAGGGCCGGACGGCGGGCGCGGCGCCGTCGTGGGTGTGCGCGGGCCCGCCGGGCCGGGTGGTGGCGTGCGGTCGGGCCGTGGTGTGGGCGTGGTCGGCCACCGCCAGCAGGCGTCGCCCGGCCCGTTCCGGCCGCACGTTGGGCCCGTCGGCGGCCGGGGGCTGCGGGCGGCGGTGGGGCGCGCGGAGCTGGTCCTCGGCGACCGTGACGCCCAGGCCCGGCGAGTCGCCGAGGACGAACGCGCCGTCGGAGACGTGCAGGTCGAGGCTGAGCCCGACCGGGGCGTGCAGGTCCTGCAACTCGCTGACCAGGTGGTTGGGCACCGACGTGGCGGCGTGCAGCAGGCCGATGGGGCTGTTGCCGATCGGGCTGACCGGCAGGTCGAAGGCGTGCGCCAGGGCGGACACCCGCAGGAAGTGGGTGACGCCCCACACCGCGGCGGCCTGGACGACGTCGACCGCCGCCGCGGCGAGCAGCGGACGGTACTGTTCGAGGCCGGTGAGGTTCTCGCCGGTCGCGACCGAGGCGCGGATGCCCTGCCCGACGGCGGCGAGGCCCTCGGCGTCCCACCGGCGCACGGGCTCCTCGATCCAGACCAGGTCCAGGTCGCGTTCGAGCTCGCAGACGTGCCGGACGGCCTGCTTGCGGGTCCACGCCTCGTTGACGTCGAGCATCAGGCCGGGCCGCTGCCCGTGCGCGGCGTCGGCCAGCACGTCGCGCACCAGGCGCAGGCGGTCGCGGTCCCGCTCGATGTCGAGGCCGCCCTTGAGCTTGGCGGCCCGCAGGCCGTGCCGGGCGTACTCCTGGTACGCCGCGGCCAGCTCGTCGTCGCCGAGCCCGATGTCCAGGCCGGACGCGTAGGCGGGGACCCGCCGGTCGCGGCCGCCCAGCAGCCGCCAGAGCGGTTGCCCGGCCGCCCGCGCCTTGATGTCCCACAGTGCGGTGTCGAGCGCGCCGATGGTGCCGAACACCGAGCCCGCGTGGCCCGCCTTGAACGTCTGCCGCAGCATCCGGTCGTACAGGCTGGTCACGGCGCGGGGATCCTCACCGTGCAGCGCCGCGAAGATGTTCTCGATGTCCCCGTGCGGGCCGAGGCCGACGCCGCTGATGCCCTCGTCGGTCTCGACCACGACGATGGGCACGGCGGTGACGCCGTCGGCGAAGACGCCGTTGGCGTCCCCGACGGGGCGTCCCCACTCCTGGCTGGTGGTCAGGGTCCGGTAACCGGTGATCCGCATGTCACCCCTTCGTGGAGCCGGCGGCGACGCCATCGGCGATCTGACGCTGGAGGAAGAGGTAGATCACCAGGACGGGGATCGCGGCGATCAGCACCCCGGAGGCGAAGGTGGGGATGTCGGCGGAGTACTGCCCGCGCAGCGAGGTCACCCCGACCATGAGGGTGCGGTGCTCGGTCGAGGGCATCAGCAGCAGCGCGATCAGCACGTCGTTCCAGCAGAACAGGGCGTCGAGGATGCCGACCGACAGCAACGCCGGGGCGCCCAGCGGCAGCATGATCCGCCGGTAGACGCCGTACACGCTGTTGCCGTCGATGCGGGCCGCGTCGACGATCTCCGTCGGGATGGTCCGGTAGTAGCTGGTCATCAGGAAGATCGTGAAGGGGAGGAACTGCGCGACGTAGGCGAGGACGAGGCCGGGGTAGGTGTCGACGAGCCCGGCGTCGGCCATGATCCGGTTCAACGGCACCATGATCACCTGGAACGGCACGAAGAGCGCCGCGAGGCAGCCCAGGAACAGCGCCGACGAGCCCCGGAAGCGCAGCTGGCTCAGGGCGAAGCCGGCCATGGAACCGAACAGCAGCAGCAGGACCACCGCGGCGGTCACCGTGCCGACCGAGTTCGCCAGGTACCGGGCCATGCCGACGCTGTTCCACGCGGTGGCGACGTTCTCCCAGCGCAGGGCGTCGGCCAGCGAGAAGCGGTCGAGGATGTACTCGCGGCGGGTCTTCATCGCCACGTTGGCGGTGAACACCAGCGGGTAGATCGTGGCCAGCGCCAGGAGGCTCATCGGGACGGCGAGCAGCCACCTGCCCGGCCGGACGCGGGACGTCACGCCTCCCTCACCCCCCGCCGGAGCAGGCTGATCTGCAGCAGCCCCACCACGAGCATGACGACGAACAGCACCGTCGAGGCGGCCGACGCGAGCGCCGGGCGGTTCATCTGTCCCTGCTGGATCCAGATGTAGTACTCCGGCAGATAGGTCGAGCCCTCGGGGCCGCCGCTGGTCATCACGTAGAGCAGGCCGAACATGGAGGTCAGCATCCCGATCATCGTGGTCACGAAGACGAACTGGATGGTGCGGGAGAGGCTGGGGACGATCACGTGCCGGATGGTCTGCGGCAGCGACGCGCCGTCGACCCGGGCCGCGTCCAGCAGCGAGGCGTCCAGGGTGGCGAACCCGGCGAGGAAGACCACAAGCGCCATGCCGAAGGTCGCCCAGATGTGGACGCCGACCACCACGAACATCGCCACGTCGGGGTCGCCCAGCCAGTCCGTCGGCCCGATGCCCACGCCGCCGAGCACGGTGTTGAGCGGGCCGTCGAAGGCGAGCAGGAGGTTGAAGATCGCGCCGACGATGACCGGGGAGAGCACCGCCGGGAAGAAGTAGACGCTGCGGTAGAAGCGGTGCCCGGGCACGCGCAGGTAGATGAACGTCGCGAGCAGGCCGGGGATCGCCACCGCCACCGGCAGCAGCAGCACGAGCAGCCCGACGTTGCGCAGCGCGCCCCGGAACAGCGGGTCGGCCAGCAGCTCCCGGTAGTTGTCGAGGCCGACCATCGTCCCGTCGCGGTCGCCGTCCCCGGTGAACGAGAAGTTGACCCCGAGCAGCAGCGGCCACAGCCGCAGCAGCACGATGACCAGCACGGCGGGGGCGAGCAGGACGTAGGGGGCGAGGCGTTCGCTCCGCCGGGCGCCACGGCCACGCCGGGCCGCGGCGCCCGGCAGCGCCGGCCGCTGGTGTCGCGCCCGGTCGGTCCGCCCGGCCACCACCGGACGGACCGACGTCAACGGTTCTCCACTCGGCACGGGTCAACCGGCCTGATCCGAGGCCGCCAACTGCCGCACGGCCTCGTCGACGGTGATCGAGCCGCTCAGCAGTTGCTGGGAGACCCGGCCCATCAGGTCCAGGGTGCGCGAGGAGAGCGCCACGTGCAGGGCGGGCTTGCCGCTGGCCAGGTCCGCGACGATCGTGGTCACGGCCGGGCCGCCCTGCGACACGTCGATCGTCGTGTCGGCGGCGATCGCGCCGGCCTGCGTGTGGAAGGCCGTCAGGGCGTCGGTCGAGGTCAACGACCGCACCAGGTCGGCGGCCAGCTTCGGGTCCCTGGTCCACCTGGCGACCCCGTACCCGATGCCGCCGTCGAACGGCAGGCTGGGGGTCGCCCCGGGGACGACCACCGGCGCGCGCATCACGCCGACCTTGTCGGCGGTGAGGAACTCGCCGAAGTCCTTCCAGTGCCCGATGTCGGACATCAGGCCGATGACGTGGGACGCCTTGGCGGACTGGAAGAGCGCGAACGCGTCGTTGAACATCGCCGTCGAGTTCGGCCCGTCGCTGTTGAGCTTCGCGTCCTGGGTCTCCTTCCAGAGCGCGAAGATCCGCTTGACGTGCGGCGAGGTCCAGTCCCGCTTGCCGGCGATCCAGGCGTCGTACTCCTGCGGGGTGAGCACGCCCGAGCCGAAGGCCGAGAGGAAGAACTGGATCCCGATGCCCTCCTTGTTGCCGAGGGCGAAGCACTTCGTGCCGGTCCGCTTCGTGATGGCGGCGCAGTTGGCCACGAACTCGGGCCACGTGGCCGCCGGCTTCGCCGGGTCGAGGCCGGCCTTCTCGTAGAGCGACCGGTTGTAGTAGATCGGGTGGCCCTGGAGGGTCACCGGGCCGGCGTAGGTCTTCCCGTCCTTGGTGAACGCGTCCCAGCCGGCGAGCCGCTGCCGGTCCTCGGCCACGTACTCGTCCAGCGGCAGGAGCGCGTCCACCCGGTCGCGGATCTGCCCGCCGCCGTTGAACAGGATCACGTCGGGGCCCTTGCCCGACTGGATCGCCGTGCCGAGCAGGGTGTAGTACTGGTCGTGGGGCTGGGCGACGAACTCGACGGTCACGCCGGGGTGCTTCCTGGCGAAGTCCGCCTTCGCCTTCTCGATGTACTGCGCGGCGGTGGGCTCACCGGACTTCCAGTCCCAGACCACCAGTTTGGCGTCGGATCCGCCGGGCGAGGAACGCGTCCCCGAGGCGCTCCCGCAGCCACCCAGCACCAGTGCCGCGACGAGGATCGCTGGCCACACTGCTCGCTGCTTCATCGCTGCTCACCTTCGACTATGCGGGTGCCGGAGAGCCGGCCGTCGATGCAAGAATTGACGAGAAGGTAACTCGTATGACGTATGACGTCAACACTGAGGCGTAGAATTTCCCGACGGCGCCACGACCGCCGCCCGCGGGGGCACTGGAGGGGACATGACGGCAGCACAGGAGACCACCCCGAGCATCTCGGGCTCCCCGGCGTGGGCGCGGCGGCCCGCGAACCTCGCCACGGCGGTCACCGCGGAACTGGTGGAGCGCATCGTCCGGGGGGTGCACCCCCCGGGGACCCCCCTGCCCCCCGAGCCGGCGCTGTGCGGGGCGTTCTCCGTGAGCCGCACCGTCGTGCGGGAGGCGGTGAAGATCCTCCAGGAGAAGGGGCTCGTGCAGGTCCGCCAGGGCAGCGGCACCATCGTCACCCCGCCGTCGACGTGGGACATGCTCGACGAGCTCGTGCTCGCGGCGACCATCGCCGAGGACGACAGCCTGGCGATCCTCGACGACCTGGTCGTCACCCGCCGGGTGCTGGAGTCCGACATGGCCAACGTCGCCGCCCGCCTGGCCGACGAGGAGACCGTCGACCGGCTGCGCGCCCTGGTCGACCGGATGGACGAGCTGGTCGACGACCACGTCACCTACCACGAGCACGACCGCGCGTTCCACGACGTGATCATGCAGGCGTCGGGGAACCGCATCGCCCGGGGCGTGGTGCGGGCCCTGGAGAGCCAGGTGGTGAACACCGCCCGGTACATGGGCCGCACCGAGCGCGCGCTCTGCGTGGCGTCCAACCGGGGGCACCGGCGCATCTACGAGCGCATCGCGGCCCACGACCCCGACGGCGCGGCCGCGGCCATGAGCACCCACATCACCGAGGCGTGGCTCGTCCGCCGCAGCGGGCCGGACACCGCCCGGCTCGTGCGCTGACGGACGCGCCGCCTGCGGGAGGGGCTCCCCTGGGGCAGCCCCTCCCGCACAGGCGCGGGCAGCGGTCAGCTCCGCGTCCACTTCTGGCTGTTGCCGCCGGTGCAGGTCGCGATGACCACCTGCGTGCCGTTGGCGGTGCCGCCGCCGGTCGGGGACAGGCACAGCCCGGACTGCACCCCGGTGATCGTGCCGTCGGAGTTGAGGTTCCACTGCTGGTTGGTGCCGCCGGTGCAGTCCCAGATGATCACCCTGGTCCCCGACGAGGTCGCCGCGCCCTCGGCGTCGAGGCACTTCGTGCCGTACACCTGGAGCTGCTTGCCGGCGGTCTGCGTCCACTGCTGGTTGGCCCCGCCGTTGCAGTCCCACAGGGTGAGCTGGGTGCCGTTGGTCTGCGACTGCGACGGGACGTCCAGGCACCGGCCGGCATTGGTGTTGCGCAGCGCGACCTGCGTGCCGCCGCCCACGCCCGGCACGACGCTGAGGTTGTCGAACTGGGCGGTCTGGCCCTGGCTGGTGCCGAAGCCGACGAGACCCGCGCCGAAGGACGAGTCGGTGGCCGTGCCCACGGTGACCCCGTCGACGGTGGCGGTGATGGTGCTGCCGGAGAAGCCCAGGGCGAGGCTGTGCCAGCGGTTGGTGCCGAGCGCGGCGACGGTGCCGCTGCGCAGGGTGGTGAGCTGGTTGCTGGTGTTGTTGCGCAGGATCGACCACGCGCCGGCGTCGGTGACCCTTAGGAAGTACGCGTTCTGGGCGCTGACCGGGTCGAGGTTCTGGCTGCCGACCCGGCCCTCCAGCTGGACGTAGCCGGCCTTCTCCAGCAGCACGTCGGCCGAGACCGTGTAGTTGTTCCAGTTCAGGTTGCCGCCGTACGTGCTGGGGTCGGCCAGGGTCTTCCAGGTGATCGGGGCCATCGGCGACGACTGGCGCAGGCACATGCCGGCCCGGCCGCCGCCGCAGGCAGCGGTCTCGAACGCGCCCTGGTTGTCCTGGAGGTACCGGGCCAGCTTGCCGGCGGGGTAGCTGTCGAAGTTGTCGCTGTAGGGCAGGCTGAGCTGCCCCTGCGGCGGGCTGGTCGCGGTGCCCTTGCCCCCGCCCGTCGTGGTGGTGATCGTGTAGACGCGGCCGGGCTGCACGGTCAGCGAGTAGCGGCCGCCCGAGGGGGTGATGTCGGCGCCGCGGACGAAGTGGTCGGCGGTGTTGTTGGAGTTCAGGTTGGTCGACCACACCCGCACGGAGCCGGTGGAGAGCCCGCCGGTGACGGTGAGGTCCAGGGTCTGCGCGGCGGTCGCGTCCATGGTCTCGACGACCGTGGTGTAGTCGGTGTTGTTCGGCGACTTCAGCGACACGTAGCTGCCGTTGTTGCGCGCGCCGCCGATGTAGCCGCTGGACGAGTCCAGGTACTTCCAGCCCGGCGCGGTGAACTGGGTGGTGTGGGCGAGCGTCCAGGCGTTCTTGCCGACGGCGTACCAGCCGGACCAGGGCTGGTTGGCCAGCATCAGCCCGACGGTGGCCCAGGGGATGTTCGTGGTGGTCGCGCCGATCAGGTTCCAGTTGATGTACGCGGTCATCCGCCCGTCGAGGTAGCCCCGGTTGATGCCGCGCGCCAGCGGCTTGGCGCCGTCGTTGTAGTCCTGCGAGCCGCCCTCGCTGTTCCACAGGGTCTCGCCGGTGGCGGTGGCGTTGGCCGACACGGTGCAGGTGGTCTGCGCGGCCAGGTAGCCGCACGGGTAGTGGCCGCCGATGACGTCGATCGCGTTGCGCAGCGCCGCGTTGTTGACGGCCACGTTGGCCGGGTTCCAGCTGCCCGGGTAGTCGTCGCCGAAGATGAGCTTCACGCCCGCGTAGCCGTTGTTGTTGAGCGCGGTACGCAGGTTGATGGTCCAGTTGGCGTCGTACAACCGCTCGTTCTGGGCGGCGGTGAGGTAGTCGATGGTCAGGTTGTGCTGCTTGGCGCAGCCCAGCCAGGACAGGTGGTAGTCGATCGAGTCCTGGGACATGAAGGTGCCGTTGCCGATCCAGCCCGGCGCGCCCCAGGCCAGCCCGACGAGCTTGATGCTCGGGTTGCGGAGCTTGGCCTGCTCCATGATCCACCACTCGTAGCCCCGGTTGCAGTCGAGGTCGCCGCGGAAGTGGGAGTGGCTCGGCTCGGACCCGCTGGTGGAGTTGGTGTCGCCGCCGATCTCCACCTTGAGGATCTGCAACGAGGCGCCGTAGTCGGGCTTGAAGAGGTAGTCGAGGATCTGGCCGCGCTGGGGCTCGGGATAGTCGATCAGCAGCCGGCTGTTGCCGCCGCCGCCGCTGACCGCGCCGAGGCCGTCGAAGGTCTTGCCGCCCGACGCGCCGTTGATCGTGATCGAGGTGGCGGCCCGGGCCGGCGCGGCGAGCCCGCCCACCGCGCCGCCGACGGCCAGCAGAGTGCCGACGAGCAGAAGCGCGAGGGCCGATGGGCGGCGAAGGAGCCGCCTGGTTCCTGACATGGGTCGGGCCTCCCCGGGGAACACGGCTCGACCTCGCCGGCCTGGTCACCCCGCTGGGACCGACACCCGTGTGGTGGTGGTGCGGTGCGGCATGAGGGAGGATCGGGTCGCGCCTATTCATAGATAAACGTCGACTAGTTAGTCGTCATACGTTATATCTCTCGCGGGGGTGCGGGTCAACCCTCCCGGGCCGGGACGGCGACGGCCCCGGCGGGCGGGACCCGGCGGCGGGGCCGGTCGGGGGCCGGGTCAGGCGTCCGTCGCCTGGACGGCGAGCACCCGCCGCAGCCACGCCTCGGAGGTGTTGACGTGCATCAGCGCGCTGGCCTGGGCCAGCAACTGGTCACCCGCGCGCAGCGCGAGGTAGATCGCGTGGTGCTCGTCGATCGTCTGGTGCGCCGAGTTGCCCTCGATCAACCCGCGCCACACCCGCGCCCGCACCGTACGGCTGGACAGCCCGTCCAGCAGCGAGGTGAGCGTCTCGTTGCCGGTCGCGGCGACGACGGTGTGGTGGAAGGCGGTGTCGAACCGGATCAGCTTCTCCGCGTCGTCGGCCGCCGCCCGCATCTCCTCCAGGATCCGGCTGAGCCCGTCGAGGTCGGCGTCGGTCATCCGCAGCGCCGCCAGGCCGGTCGCCACCGGCTCCAGCATCCGGCGCACCTCCATCACCTCCAGCAGGGTGTCGTCGCGCAGCAGCTCCACCGCGACGCCCAGGCCCTCCAGCAGCAGCCGGGGGGCGAGGCTGGTGACGTACGTCCCGTCGCCCCGCCGCACGTCGAGCACCCGGGCCGATTCGAGCACCTTCACGGCCTCCCGCACCCCGCTGCGGGACAGCCCCATCTGCGCGGCCAGTTGCGGCTCCGGTGGCAGCCGCGCGCCCGGCGGCAGCTCGCCGCTCTGGATCATGCTGCGGATCTTCGCGATCGCGTCGTCGGTCAGTGCCACCCCGGCCCCCTCAGCGCCCGCCGCCATACGCCGACGGCACGGGACCCGGCACCCACGCCCCGCGGATGCCGGCAGCACCCCACTATAGGAGACGTCACATGTTTGCCTCCCGGCGCGGACACGGCCGACGCCGCGCCGGGAGCACGACGCGCCCCGGGGCGACGGACCAGGTGCGTCCGCCGCCCCGGAGCCGGGGTACGCCTGCCGCCGTCCGGCGGTCAGGAGGCCGTGCAGGTGGGGGTCTGGGTGGGCGCGGTGCCGTTGCCCTGGAACCCGAACTCGGTCACCTGACCGGCGGCGAGCTGACCGTTGTAGTCCACGTTAGCGAACCGCACCGTCCCCGAACTACCACTGGCCGTCGCCGACCACGTACCCGTGACACTCGTACCACCCGGCAACGTCACACTCACGTTCCAACCCCGGGTACCACCAGAACCAGCGGTCACCTTCACCGTGGCCACGAAACCACCCGTCCACGAATTCGCCGACACCGTCGCCGAACACCCGGCCCCACCCGGCGGCGGAGTCGTCGGGTTCGGCGGAGTGGTGGTGGGGTTCGGCGGCGGAGTCGTGGGGTTCGGGGTGCCCTGGAACTGGGCGAAGAAGCGCCAGATCTCGACCTTGGTCCAGGTGGTGACGCCGCTCTCGGCGTACGTGCCGTCGACGGGGCCCGGCATGTGGCCGTTGTCGAACGCGGCCCACTGCACCGGGTACCCGGCCCGGCAGCCCGAGTACGCGGTGGTGATGTGCGTCCTGCTGCCCGGGGCCGGCTCGCGCGGGCTCTGGGCGGTGCAGCCGTTGTTGCGCACGAACGTGTCGCGCAGCGCACGGCCCTGGGAGATGTTCAGGACGGTGTCGCTGATGCCGTGCAGCCCGAAGTACGCGATGGGCTGGGTGCCGCCGCTGCATCCGCTGATCTGCGCGCCGCTGATGACCGCGACCGCCCGGAACACCGTGGCGCGGGCGCAGGCGAGGGCGTAGCTCATGCCACCGCCCCAGCTGAAGCCGAGGGCGAAACGCTGGGTGGTGTCGACGCAGAGGTCGCCCTCGATGCGGCGGAGCATGTCGTCGACGAAGGTGACGTCCTCGCCGCCGGCGTTGCCCCACCCGTTGCCGAGGCCCTGGGGAGCGACCAGGATGGCGGTGTTGTTCGACTGCTCCAGTTGGCCGTAGTAGGACCAGGCGGCCCCGCTGGTGCCGCCGTTGTCGATCTCGGTGGCGGTGCCGCCCCGCCAGTGGAACGCGAAGATCAACCGGTACTGGTTGTTGTTGTTGTAGTTGTTGGGCATCCGCAGGATGAAGCTCCGGCTCTTGCCGTTGCTCTGGATCGTGTGGGTGCCGCTGCGCAGCGTCGGGGCCTTGCCGCAGCCTGCGGTCGCCGCGGCGGCGCCCACGTCGGCAACCGTCTCGACGGCGCCGAGGCCACCGTTCAGCGTGACGCCACCCGCCGTCACGACGAGGAGGGCCGCCAGCGCGATGGGGCCGGAGAAGAACCTGTTTCTGGACATGTCGCTCTCTTCTGTGTACGCGTAGCGTCAACTGGCGGTGCAGGTGGGGGTCTGGGTGGGCGCGGTGCCGTTGCCCTGGAACCCGAACTCGGTCACCTGACCGGCGGCGAGCTGACCGTTGTAGTCCACGTTGGCGAACCGCACCGTCCCCGAACTACCACTGGCCGTCGCCGACCACGTACCCGTGACACTCGTACCACCCGGCAACGTCACACTCACGTTCCAACCCCGGGTACCACCAGAACCAGCGGTCACCTTCACCGTGGCCACGAAACCACCCGTCCACGAATTCGCCGACACCGTCGCCGAACACCCGGCCCCACCCGGCGGCGGAGTCGTCGGAGGCGGGGTGGTCGGAGGCGGCGTGGTCGGGGGCGGGGTCGTCGGGGGCGGGGTCGTCGGGGGCGGGGTCGTCGGGGGCGGCGTGGTGGGGTTGGCCACGTCGAAGCCGAGGAAGCGGATGGCCTGCGCGGTGTCGAACGGGATGGAGTGGCCGTAGCCCTGGAAGCTGATCGCCTCGACCGGCGGCGTGCCGCCGGTGCCGCCGTAGCGGGTGCGGGTGGCGCTGGTCTGCGGGTAGTCGGTGGAAACGGGGGTCTGGGACACCCCGAGCACGTTGGTCCACTGCTTGATCTGCTCGCCGAAGTTGACGTAGCTCAGCGTGGTGTCCGTGGTGCCGTGCCAGATCTGCATGCGGGGACGCCTGCCGGTGTAGCCGGGGTAGGCGTTGCGCACCAGGTCACCCCACTGCTGCGGGGTCTTGACGATCCGTCCGCCGGAGCACTCGCTGTTCCACTCCGAGCCGTTCGTGGTGGCGAAGCAGCCGAAGGGCACGCCGGAGGAGCTCACCCCGGCGTGGAACACGTCCGGGTAGAGGCCGGCCATCACGTTGGTCATCATGGCGCCGGACGAGAACCCGAGGACGCCGATGCGGTTCGCGTCGACCGGGTAGCGGGCCCGGACGTAGTCGATCATGGACTTGAGGCCCACCGGGTCGCTGCCGCCGTCACGCCGCAGGGCCTGCGGGGAGGAGACGTCCCAGCACTTGCTGCTGCGGGTCACCGACGGGTAGATCACGATGTAGCCGTAGCGGTCGGCGAGGGAGCTGAGCTGGTAGCCGGTGTGCAGCGCCGGGCCGCTGCCGGTGCAGTAGTGCAGGGCCAGCAGCAGCGGGGGCCGGGCCGCCACCCGGTCCGGCACGTACAGGTGCATCTGAAGGTTGGTCGGGTTGGTGCCGAAGTTGGTCACCTGGGTGAGCGTCGCGGCCGACGCCGGGGGGGCGGCGCTGATCACGGCCGTCGTCGTCGCCAGGGCCGTCGCCAGCGCGACCGCCAGCAGGGCGATCCTTCGTTTCATCGGCGCTTCCTTCATGGTGGGTGGGGTGCGGCGGCGGGCGGTGCCCGGCCCCGTCAGGCCGTGCGGCGGTCGACGGGCCGGCCGGACGAGGGGTCGTCGGCCCGACCCGGGGTGCTCCGGGTCGGGCCGACGGGCGGATCAGCTGGCGGTGCAGGTGGGGGTCTGGGTGGGCGCGGTGCCGTTGCCCTGGAACCCGAACTCGGTCACCTGACCGGCGGCGAGCTGACCGTTGTAGTCCACGTTGGCGAACCGCACCGTCCCCGAACTACCACTGGCCGTCGCCGACCACGTACCCGTGACACTCGTACCACCCGGCAACGTCACACTCACGTTCCAACCCCGGGTACCACCAGAACCAGCGGTCACCTTCACCGTGGCCACGAAACCACCCGTCCACGAATTCGCCGACACCGTCGCCGAACACCCGGCCCCACCCGGCGGCGGAGTCGTCGGGTTCGGCGGAGTGGTGGTGGGGTTCGGCGGGGTGGTCGTCGGGTTGGGGATGCCGGTGCCGGCATTGAGGGCGTTGAGGACGGAGTCGTACGCCGGCTTCTTGTTGCCGTTGCAGTCGAACAGCAGGGCGTTGTCGGACCCCCGCCACGAGTCGCAGTCCCGCACGCCCCACACCGTGATGCCGGTGCAGCGCGACACGTTCATGCACGCCCGGGTCACCGCGCCGAAGATGTTCGCCTGGTTGCCGCCGGTCATGACGTCCAGCTCGGTGATCTGCACGTCGACGCCGAGGTCGGCGAAGCGCTGGAGGTTGGCCTGGTAGTCGCTGGCCAGCGTGGTGCCCAGGTGGGACTGGAAGCCGACGCAGTCGATCGGCACGCCCCGGGACTTGAAGTCGCGCACCATGTTGTAGATGCCGGTCGACTTCGCGTTGACCCCGTCGGTGTTGTAGTCGTTGTAGCAGAGCTTCGCGCCCGGGTCGGCGGCCCGCGCGGCGCGGAACGCCGCCTCGATCCAGTCGTTGCCGGTGCGCTGGAGGTTCGAGTCACGCCGGCCGCCGCTGTTGCCGTCGGCGAACGCCTCGTTCACCACGTCCCAGGCGTAGATCTGCCCCTTGAAGTGGGTGGCGACCTGGGTGACGTGGTTGATCATCGCGCTGCGCAGGGCGCTGCCGGACATGCCCTGCGCCCAGCCCGGCTCCTGCTGGTGCCAGAGCAGGGCGTGGCCCCGCACGCTCATCCCGTTGGCCCGGGCGTGGCTGACGAGGCGGTCGCCGCCGCTGTAGTTGAACTGGCCCTGCTGCGGCTCGGTGGCGTCCCACTTCATCTCGTTCTCGGCCACGACGCTGTTGAACTCGCGGTTGAGAATCGTCGTGTACGTGCTGTTGGAGAGTTTGCCCGTCGCGACCGCGGCGCCGAAGTAGCGGCCCTTCTCGGCCGCGGCAGCCCGCAGGGTCGTCCCGGCGCTGGCGGCGGGGGCCATCGTCACCAGCACGCCGGCGGTGAGTGCGCCGGTGACCGCGAGGGTCACCGTCGTCAGGAGGGCTCTCTTGCGTCTCATGTCGATTCCTTCTCCGGGTGGATTGCAGCGGTGGTGGTGCGCCCGGATTGGTTCCGCGAAGGAGATCCGGGCGGATGATCCTGAAACGGTCGCTGTTGCCGCGCGAGGCCCGTCCCGCCGTCACTGACAGCGCCGATGGGGATGCTGATCCGACGCCCGCATGCCCTGTGGGGAAGCCGCGATCCCGAGGTGCGACCGGCAGGCCCGCCCGGTGGGCCATCGACGCCGGCATCCTCGACATCGACTGTGAACGATAACAAGGTCGTTCGTCAAGTCCTGCCGAATCGCACCGGTTCGCGCCGACGCCGTGGGGCGCAGGCCGCCGAGCCGGCCACCGAGCCGGCCACCGCCGGCCGCCGGGGGCAGTAGGATCCGGTCGTGGTCGGTCGTCGACGGCGCGCCCTGCGCCGGGCCCTGGCGGCCGTGCTCCTGGCCGGCGCCGCCTCGGTGCCCGCCGTGCCGTCGGCGTCCCCCGCCACGACCACGACGCTGCGGGTTCTCCAGCTCAACCTCTGCAACAGCGGCCGGGCCGGCTGCTACACCGGCCGGGCGGTGCCCCGGGCCGCCGAGGTGATCCGGGCCGAGGCCCCGCAGGTGGTGACCCTGAACGAGATCTGCCAGGGCGACGTGCCCGCACTCGGGCGGGTGTTCGGGCGGGTCCACCGCGGCGGCCCGGTGGTGGCGGAGTTCAGGGCCGCCGACGACCGTCCGAGCGGCGGCGTCACCCGGTGCCGCGACGGCCAGCCGTACGGCATCGGCCTGCTGGTGCGGCTCCCCACGCCCGACCAGAGGCACCTGGTGCACAGCGGGACCTACCCGGTGCAGGACCCCGCGGACCCGGAGCTGCGGGCCTGGCTCTGCGTCCACGTCCCCGACGTCGTCAACGCCTGCACCACGCACCTGGCGGCGTTCAGCGCCGGCACGGCGCTGGCGCAGTGCGGCCACCTGTTCGACACGGTCGTGCCGGCGGTGCTCGGCCGCGCCGGGTACGCGCCGACGGTGCTGGGCGGCGACCTCAACCTCCGCGTCGGCGGCTCACCCGACCTGCGGTCGTGCGTGCCGCCGGACCGTCCCCGCGTCGACGACGGCGCGGTGCAGCAGATCGTCGCCACCCCGGGCGTCACCGTCGACGCCGGCCGGTCGGTGAGCATGCGCGACGCGACCGACCACCCGGGGCTGCTGGCCACGCTCACGATCGACCACGGCCGTCCGGCCCCGGTCAGGAGACAGCGGCCCTGACCAGCTCGACGACCTTCCGCTCGACGGCGGGGCTCCACGCCCGCAGCGCGTACGCCACCGGCCACAGGTCGCCGTCGTCGAGGTTGGCCGCATCCTGGAAACCGAGGGTCGAGTAGCGGTAGTTGAACTTGCCCGAGTCCTGGAAGAAGACGACGATCTTGCCGTTCGCGTCGGCGTAGGCGGGCATCCCGTACCAGGTCTTGGCCGACAGCTGCGGGGCGGCGGCGGTCACCGCCACGTGCACCCGCTCGGCGAGCGCGCGGTCCTCCGGCGCCATCTGCGCGATCCGGTCGAGGACCGCCTGGATCCCGTCGGCCCTCTTGGCGCCCTTCCTGCCCTCGGCGCGCAGCTCGGCGGCGCGCTCCTTCATCGCGGCCCGCTCCTCGGGGGTGAAGCCGTCGGACCCGGTCGTGGACTCGCTGGCGGACATGCGGGGCTCCCTTGCACCGTTCAGGGCCGGCGGAGTGCCGGTCACCTGGCAAAAGGCTAGGCCCGACGGCGTGGCCGTGCTTCTCGATTCCTGATCGTTGCGCCGGGGCCGGTCGGCGGCCGGCGGCCCGGCGCGTCCCACCGGCGGGCGGGGAGGTCAGGACACGGGCGCGGCGGCGCCGCACACGCCGGCGAGGAGATCGGCGGTGGTGTGGGCCGCGACGCCGGGCTGCGCGCCGTCGGCGAACCGCGCGACCACGGCCCGGACGTGCCGCTCGGCGGGCTCGGCGAGGCCGTCGTAGACGGCCGCGAACAACTCCCGGGCCCGCTGCCTCGGCCACCCCTGCGGCAGGAGGTCCAGCGGCAGCTGCGGATCGAGGGTGGGAAAGCGCCGGTAGGTGTCCATCACCTCGGTGCGTGCCCGCACCGCCACCGGGCCGTCGAGCCGTCCGGAGCGCACCCGGGGCAGCAGCGGCGTCCACCGGCGTAGGAACGCCTCGTAGTGCCGGCTGATCGCGTCCACGTCCCAGGCGTCGACGGGGGCGCGGTGGCTGATCGCGTCGAGGGCGGCCTGCCGGCCCCGGAACACCGTGACGGCACCGGGGGTGAGCTCGGCGAGCTGCGCCCGCGCCTTGGGCGTCAGCTCGTGCGGCGAGATCCACAGGCCGTCGTACAGGGGCGCGTAGCCGAGCCAGCGGAGCCGACCGCGCAGGGCCCGCCGCTGCGCGCTGCGCTCCTGCGGCAGGGAGAAGGCGACGATCGTCCAGCACCCGTCCCACGGCACCGCCGTGGCGGTGGACGCCACGATCCAGCTCCCCCCGGCCGCGAGGCTGGCGGCGGCGGCGCGGCTGAGCCGGTAGGCGCTGCGCCGGCCCTGGCGGCTGCCCTCCAGCACGCCCCGGCGGGCCAGCCGGCTGATCGCGGTCCGGGCACCGGCCGTGGACACCCCGGCCTCGGCGAGCAACGCGACGATGGCGGCGGACGGGAGCGCGGCCCGGGTCCGCAGCGTGTAGTCCGCCAGCAGGGTCACCGCGACGCCCTGGGGCGAGTTGCCGGACTGCCTCCGGGGCAGCCGCAGCGGGTGCTCGTCGTCCGGATAGATCTCCTCGATGCTGAACGGGCTTGCCACAGGCGCTCCGGGCTCGAACTCGGGGACGGAACAACGACTGTAGACGGATCTCCGGCGACCCGGCGCGCCGTGGCGCGCCCGCCCCGGACCGGCCCGACCGACGACCCAACGTGATCGAGGTGCATCGATTGACACTTGTGGGACCCGGGGGAACACTAAGTGCTACGCGATGCCCTACGGAGCCGGGCGGGCGGACGGAGCACACGCAAGGGGCGACACGCGATCCCGCGGGGCCGGGCATACCCCGACCGGACCGCGCGTGGCCCGACTTCAGCCTGCACAGGTGACCGAAGGAGTCGTCCCGTGAGAATCAGAAGGAAACTGCTGCTCGGCCTGGCCACGACCCTGGTGGCGGCCGGCCTGGTGGCCCCGTCGTTCCAGCCCGCGTACGCGGCGTCGCTGGTCGAGGTGACCAGCTTCGGCAACAACCCGGGCCGGATGCGCATGCACATCTACGTGCCGGACAACCGCCCGGCCCGGCCGGCGACGGTGATCGCCATGCATGGCTGCGGCGGCTCGGGCCCGGCCTTCTATTCCGGCAGCGAGTTCGCACCCCTCGCCGACCGGTACGGGTTCATCGTGATCTACCCGACCGCGACCCAGCAGGCCGGCTTCGGCAACTGCTTCGACACCTGGTCGGACGCCGCCAAGCGCCACGACGGCGGCAGCGACCCCGTGTCGCTCGTCTCGATGGTCCGCTACGCGCAGCAGCAGTACAACGCCGACCCCGAGCGGGTCTACGCCACCGGCAGCTCGTCCGGCGGCATGATGACCAACCACATGCTGGCCGTCTACCCCGAGGTGTTCAAGGCCGGGGCCGCGTTCATGGGGGTGCCCTACAACTGCTTCGCCGGCGCGGCGGACTACCCGCCCGGCAGCAGCCAGTGCACCGGCGGCAACATGAACCGCACCCCGCAGCAGTGGGGCGACGCGGTCCGCCAGCAGGCCTACCCCGGCTACTCCGGCCCACGCCCGCGCGTGCAGGTGTGGCACGGCACCGCCGACACGCTCGTGCCGTACAGCCTGCTCCAGGAGTCGATCGAGCAGTGGACCAACGTGTTCGGCCTCAGCCAGACCCCCACGTCCACCGACACCCCGCAGGCCGGCTGGAACCGCCGCCGGTACGCCGACGGCAGCGGCACCGTGCAGGTCGAGGCGTACAGCATCCAGGGCGCCGGGCACAGCCTGCCCGCCGGCGGCATGGCCGCGGCCGCCATCGCCTTCTTCGGCCTGACCAGCACGCCCAGCCCCACCGTGACGCCCACCCCCACCACGACCCCCACCACCCCGCCCCCCACGACCCCGCCGCCCACCACGCCGCCGCCCACCACGCCGCCGGCCTCCGGCGCCTGCCGCGTGACCGTCACCGTCAACGCCTGGAACACCGGGCTGACCGCCAACCTCACCATCACCAACACCGGCGTCAGCGCCGTCAACGGCTGGTCCCTGGCGTTCGGTCTGCCCGCCGGACAGGCCATCACCTCCGGCTGGAACGCCACCTACTCCCCCACCTCCGGGCAGGTGACGGCCAGGAACCTCGCCTACAACGCAGCCATCCCCGCCAACGGATCGATCGACATCGGCTTCCAGGTCACCCACAGCGGCAACGCCGCCAAGCCGACCTCGTTCGCCCTCAACGGCGCGTCCTGCACCGTCGCCTGACGACGCCGAGCTCCGGGGACGGGCATGCGCCGGCGTGCCTCCCCGGAGCACCGGCGGGCGTCGCCGCCGTCCGCGCGAACCGGGCAGGTCCCGCCCTGTGCCATCTCCATCATATGGGTCGGTCAAGCCGCCCGAATCGTCCTGGATACCGATCTTCCGTCCCTGGCCGACGCATAGTCTCGACCAGTCCGCGCCGGCCGCACGCGCCGGTTCGGGCGCGCAAGCCGCAACACCTCCGAGGAGACACGCACCGAGGGGGCACGCCGGCACCGCGCGGCGAGAAGCACCAGGGATCGGGGGCACCGTGTCCGAAGCAGCACACCAGATCGCCGTCGAACAGCAGGTGGTCGACCGGGTGTACGCGCGCCTTGAGGTCATGCGCGAGCAGACGAGACAGCTGAACGCGGAGGGACACAGCCGGGCCGGCTCCGGGCCGGTCACCGGACTGGTCGAGCGGGACGCCATGGTCCTGCGCGCCGCCGCCAGGTTGTCGGAACTGGACGGCCAGGAGGAGGGCATCGTCTTCGGTCGGCTGGACTTCGACGACGGTTACACCTACCGCATCGGCCGCCTCGGCGTGCGCGACGAGGACCGGGAGCCGCTCGTGGTGGACTGGCGCGCGCCCGCCGCCGCACCGTTCTACCGCGCTACCCCGGGCGAGCCGCTCGGCGTGGATCGCCGCCGCATCATCACCTGCGAGGGCCCCCGGGTGGTCGACCTCGACGACGAGGTCCTCTCCACGAAGGACATCGACGGCGTGGTCGGCGAGGGAGCCCTGCTCACGTCGCTGACCCGGGCGCGCGGCGAACACATGCGCGACATCGTCTCGACGATTCAACGCGAGCAGGACGAGGCGATCCGCGCTCCCGCGCACGGCGTCACCCTGATCACCGGCGGCCCGGGCACCGGCAAGACCCAGGTGGCCCTGCACCGCGCGGCCTACCTGCTCTACACCGACCGGGGCAGGTTCACCGACGGGCGGGTGCTGGTGGTCGGCCCGTCGACGGTGTTCACGGAGTACATCGGGAGGGTGCTGCCCGGGCTCGGCGAGGACAGCGTCCACCTGCGCGCGATCGGTGAGCTGTTCGACGGCGTCGTCGCCACCCGGCGGGACCCGGCCGCCGTGGCCCGGTCCAAGGGCGACCTGAAGATGGTGCGGGTGCTGGCCGACCTGGCCTGGGACACCCCGCCGAGCGCGCCGGACCACCTGCGCACCCTCACCGCCGACGACCTGGCGAAGGCCCGCGTCGAGATCCGGCGCAGATGCGAGGCCACGGGCGTCACCGTCAACGGCGCCCGGGCGGAGGCTGCCAAGGTGCTCTCGGAGCTGCTGGGCGGCAGGGAGGTGCCGGACACCTTCCTGAACGCGTGGTGGCCGCCAATGACCCCGCAGGACGTCCTTCCCGCCCAGGACGGGCAGTGGTCGGTGGACGACGTCCCGCTGCTCGACGAGCTGGCCGAGATCCTGGGCCGGCCGCCGGAGCCGACCCGGGCCAGACCCGAGTGGCAGCTCCGTGAGCTGCACAGCGGTGTCCGCCTCGCGGAGACCTTCGTGCTGAGCTGGAGCCTCAACGACGGCTGGCAGCTCTTCGCGCCCGGCCTCGCCGCGCCGATGGCGTCGTCCGGCCAGTCCATCGACCACAACGGCTACTGGGCCGCGCAACGCTGGGCCGCCGCGATCGTCCTGCGCGAGGGCCACCAGGTGGTGAGCTGGGTCGACGGCTTCGACCCGTACGGTGAGGAGGGCTACGTGCCGGTGCTGGCCGAGCCGTTGCCGGTGACCGAGACCGAGGAGCCCGTCGACGACGTGTACCTGCACGTCATCCTCGACGAGGCGCAGGACCTGTCGCCGATGGAGTGCCGGATGATCGCCCGCCGCGCCGCGCACGCCTCGATGACCATCGTGGGCGACCTCGGCCAGGCGACCCACCCGCTGGCCGCCGACTCCTGGCCGGAGCTGGTACGGCGGCTGGGCAAGCGCGGGGCCAGGACGCTCGACCTGCCCACCGGCTACCGGGTGCCGCAGGTCATCGCCGACTTCGCCGCCCGCGCCCTCGCGCCCGGGATCGCGCCCACCCGGTCCTTCCGGCCCGGCGGCAGCCTGGAGATCCGCCGGGTCGACGACCTGGCAGAGGCAGTCGCCCGCGAGACGGGCACGGTCATCGCCCCCGACCACCTCGCCGCCGCCCTCGACGCCGTCCCGGTCAGCCAGGTCAAGGGCCTGGAGTACGACCGGGTGGTGCTGGTGGAGCCGGCCGAGATCGTCACCGCCGAACCACGCGGCATGAACCGCCTCTACGTCGCGCTGACCCGGGCCGTCGCGGAACTGGTCATCCTGCACAGCAAGCCGCTGCCGGCGAGGCTGACCCGGTCACCCTGACCGCCCGGCGCCACGCCGGCTCGCCCACCCCGCTGCGCGGACCGTCAGTCCACGTCGAGCAGCCCAGGGATCGCGCCGCGCCCGGGGCGAGGGCGGATTGCACCGGAAGGTGGCGGGCGAACCAGAGGCGCGGCCCCATCGCTCCCCGCCCAAGGCCACCAGGCACTGCCAACCCCTGTCAGGACAGGGACCACGTCACCGCCGGTGACCGGCAACATCTTTCCGCCCGGTCCACCTGGGCTACCCGGAGCACCCGGACTACCCGGCGCGCCAGATGGTCCGGGCGGGCCGGTTGGTCCGGGCGGGCCGGCCGGAAGGCGCTGCGCACGCCGGTGCGCTGATGACGTTGGTGTCGAGGGTGACGGCGGGAGATGGACCTCACCACCGATGGTCGCTGTTCCGAAGCCCGACGCGGTGGTTCCTGGGAACCTGCCGAGACTCTGGGCGAGGAAGCTCGGGCCGGCATTGGTCGGTTCGGCTCCGGCAAGGACGGAGAAGTTGCCGGCCGTCCCCGGGCCCACCGGGGCCAGTGGCGGCCGGCCTTGAGGTGGTCGACGACCGCGTGCTGGAGCGCGGTGCGACGCAGCAGCCGGTCGAGCGGCCCGGACCGTGACTGGCTGGCGGCCATCGCCGCCGACCGTGGTCAGCGGAACGCGGCCTGCCCGGTCAGAGCCTGGCCGACGACCAGCTTGTGTACCTCGCTGGTGCCCTCATAGGTGAGCACCGCCTCCAGGTTGTTGGCGTGCCGCAGCACCGGGTACTCCAGCGTCACGCCGTTGGCGCCGAGGATCGTCCGGGCGGTGCGGGCGATGCCGATCGCGGTCTCGCAGCTGTTCAGCTTGGCGAGGCTGACCTGGGCCGGGGTCGCCTTCCCCGCCTCCCGGAGCCGCCCCACGTGTACGGCCAGGAGCAGGCCGTTGACCAGCCCACGGGTCATCTCGGTCAGCTTCTCCTGGGTGAGCTGGAAGCCGGCGATCGGACGCCCGAACGCCTCCCGGCTGCCGGCGTAGTCGATGGCGGCGCGCAGGCAGTCGTACCCGGCGCCGAGCGAGCCGAAGACGATGCCGAGCCGGGCCTCGTTGAGGCACTTCAGCGGTGCGCGCAGGCTCGTCGCCTCGGGCAGGAGGGCGTCGCCTGGCAGCCGGACGTCCTGCAGCACCAGGGCCGAGGTCACCGAGGCCCGCAGCGACAGCTTGTGCCCGACCGGCAGCGTGCTCACCCCGGGGGTGTCCATCGGCACGACGAAGCCGCAGATGCCCGCGTCGGTGCGGGCCCACACCACCGCCACGTCGGCGATCGCCGCGTTGGTGATCCACATCTTCTCGCCGTTGAGGATCCAGTCGCCCCCGTCGCGGCGGGCCCAGGTGCGCATCGCACCCGGGTCGGAACCGGCGTCCGGCTCGGTCAGCCCGAAGCAGCCGACCGCCTCACCGGCGGCCATCGCCGGCAGCCACCGCCGGCGCTGCTCCTCGCTGCCGAAGGTCCGGATGGCGTACATGGCCAACGAGCCCTGCACCGACACCAGACTGCGTACGCCGGAGTCGGCCGACTCCAGTTCGAAGCAGGCCAGCCCGTAGGCGACCGCACCGGCACCGGCGCAGCCGTAGCCCTCCAGGTGCATGCCGAGCAGGCCGAGCCGGCCGCACTCCCGGGCCAGTTCCCGGGCGGGCAGGTCGCCGGCGGCGTACCACTGCGCGATGGACGGCCTGATCCGGTCGGCGGTGAACCGGCGCACGGTGTCCCGGATGTCGCGTTCCTCGTCGGTGAAGAGGCTGTCGATCGCGAAGAGTTCCATGGGGTCGGTCATCAGTTGCTCTCCTGGGAGGACGGTTCGGTCTGCGGTGCGGCTCCCGCCGCAGGGGCGGCCGGCGGCGGCGCGGCGAGCCAGTCGAGTACGGCGTCGGTGTGTTCGCCGAGCCGGGGCGGCGGGCGACGGTAGGCGGCCGGCGTGTGGGACAGGGTGATCGGATTGGCCACCTGCCGTGCCGGCCGGGCCCGCCCCGGCCCGTCGATCTCCACCACGGGGGCGAGGCCCAGCTCGGTGGCCAGGTCGAAGGCCCCGGCCAGGTCGTTGACCGGCCCGGACGGCACGCCGACCGCGCCGAGGGCGGCGGCCAGCTCGTGGGCGGGGCGCGTCAGCGTCCGTTCGGTCAGGGTGGCGGTCAGCGTCTCGCGGTGCCGTACCCGGTCGGCGTTGCGCAGATAGCGGGGGTCTGCGGCGACGGCCGGAAGGTCGAGCACCGCGCAGAGCGCGGCGAACTGCGCGTCGGTGCCGACCGCCACGGCCAGCGGCCGGTCGGCGGTGGGCAGCACCTGGTATGGCACCACGCTCGGGTGCGCGTTGCCCAGCGGGCCCGGGACCACGCCCGCCGAGACGTACCCGGATGCCTGGTTGACCAGGGCCGACAGCAGTGAGGAGAGCAGGCTGAGCTCGACGTGCTGCCCCTCGCCGGTGGCCTCCCGGTGGCGCAGCGCGGCCAGGACGCCGATCGTGGCATGCAGCCCGGTGATCACGTCGACTACAGCGACCCCGGTCTTGACCGGCTCGCCCGGCGGGATTCCGGTGATGCTCATCAGCCCGCCGACGGCCTGCACGAGCAGGTCGTATCCGGGGCGGTCGGCACCCGCGCCGGAGCCGAAGCCGGTGACCGAGCAGTAGATCACCCGTGGGTTGGTCTCGGCGATGTCGGCGTAGCCGAGGCCGTGGCGGGCCATCGTGCCGGGGCGGAAGTTCTCCACGACCACGTCGGCCCGGCACGCGAGTTCCCGGGCCACGGCCAGGTCGGCCGGGTCGGTCAGGTCCAGCGTGATCGACCGCTTGTTGCGGTTGACCGCCAGGTAGTAGGTGGCAGTGCCGTCGACGTCGTACGGCGGTCCCCAGGACCGCGTGTCGTCGCCGCTGCCGGGCCGCTCCACCTTGACCACGTCCGCGCCGAGGTCGGCCAGGAGCATGGTGGCGTACGGACCGGCCAGCACCCGGCTGAAGTCGGCCACCAGCAGGCCGCCGAGGGCACCGGTCACGCCGACCACGCCCTGGCTGCGGCCACGGCCCGCCGCCAGCGCCGGTGCGCCCCGTCGCGGTCGTCGACGCCGGCGCCGGCTCCCGCTCCGGGGGTGAACTCCCGGTCCAGGTGCCACCGCTCGGTGATCTCGTCGGTGCTGTCCCACACGCCGGTGGCCAGGCCGGCCAGGTAGGCCGCGCCGAGCGCGGTGGCGTCGGTGCTGGTGGGCCGGCGCACCGGCACGCCGAGCTGGTCGGCCTGCAACTGGCAGAGCAGGTCGTTGACGGCGGCCCCGCCGTCGACGGTGAGCCCGATCAGCGGCCGCCCGGCGCATCGGGCCATCGCGTCGGTAACGTCCCGCACCTGGAAGGCGATCGCATCCAGGGTGGCCCGGGCGAGGTGGGCCCGGGTGGTGCCGCGGGTGAGCCCGAACACCGCCCCGCGGGCGTGCGGGTCCCAGTCGGGCGTGCCGAGACCGGTCAGGGCCGGCACGAACACGACTCCACCCGAGTCGGGCACGGCGGCGGCCAGCGGTTCGACCTGCGCCGCTGCCGGGATCATGCCGAGCCCGTCGCGGAGCCACTGCACGGCCGCCCCGGTCACGAAGATCGCCCCTTCCAGGGCGTACGTGGTGGGTCGGCCGTCGAGCTGCCAGCCCACCGTGGCGACCAACCCGGCGGCCGGGCGGGCGATCTCCGTGCCGGTGTTGACCAGCACGAAGGACCCGGTGCCGTAGGTACACTTGGACCTGCCGACGGTGAAGCATGCCTGCCCGAACAGGGCGGACTGCTGGTCACCGACGAGCGCCGCCACCGGAATGTCCAGCCCGAGGAACGCGTCCGGATCGGTCCGCCCGACCACCGCGTTGGTGGCGACGATCTCCGGAAGAGCGGCCCGGGGCACGTCGAACAACGCGCACAGCTCCGCCGACCAGTCGCCCTCGGCCAGGCCGAACAGCAGGGTGCGCGAGGCGTTCGACGGGTCGGTGACGTGCAGCCGGCCGCCGGTGAGCCGGGCGGCGAGGTAGCTGTCGACGGTGCCGATCAGGGTCCGGCCGGCGCGGACGTCGGCCCAGGTCGCCGGCTCCTCGGCGGCCAGCCAGGCGAGCTTGGTGGCGGAGAAGTACGGGTCGAGCCGCAGCCCGGTCCGCGCAGTGACCAGCGGTTCGTGGCCCTCGGCGCGGAGCCGCTCGCACAGTGCCGCCGAACGGCGGTCCTGCCACACGATCGCCGGCCGGGGTGCGGCCAGGGTCCGTCGGTCCCACAGGACAACCGTCTCCCGCTGGTTGGTGATCCCGACGCAGCTCGGCGGGGTCGGGCTGGCGGCGAGCGCCTCGGCACAGGCCGCCCGGACCGCGTCCCAGATGCGGTCCGGGTCGTGCTCCACCCGACCGGGCCGGGGGAAGCGTTGCGGAAACTCCCGGTGGCCCCGGGCCAGGGCGGTGCCGTCCGGGTCGACGACGACCGCGGTGACCCCGGTGGTGCCGGCGTCGATGGCGAGGACGGCCATCAGGCCACCAACCCGGCCAGCGCGAACCGGTTGACGCCGGTCACCTGGCGGTAGCGGGCCGCCTCCTGGTCGGTCCAGTGGTGGTCGCGCCCCAGCGCGTCGGCCATCAGGGCGGCCACCTCGCCGGCCGCGTCGGCGGCCCCGTCGGCCGTTTCCAGGCCGGCGTGGCTGCGGCGCAGCAGCACGTCCTCGACGGCGAGCGCGCCCTCGTGCCGTACGGCATGCGTGACCTCGGCCCGGAGCAGTCCACCGGCTCCGGCGACCGGCCGCAGGCCCGTCTCGCCGGCTGCGGCCAGCACGTCGGTGACGGCGGCTCCGTGCCGGCGGAGCAGGTCCTCGACGGTGTCGACGGTCAGCCCGTGCTCGCGGGCGAGGAGGCCACGGCGGTTCCACAGGGCCTGGAACCCGTCGGCGCCGATCAGGGGCAGCCGGTCGGTGCAGGAGGGCGGGTAACCGCCGCCGAGCCGTTGCACCACCACGTCGACCGCGTCGCGGGCCATCACCCGATAGGTGGTGAGCTTGCCGCCGGCGATGGCCAGGCACCGGTCGTCGATCTTCGCCACCACGTGTTCCCGGCTGAGCCTGGCGGTGTCGGCGGTGCCGGCCCGGTCCGCCAGGGGGCGGAGGCCGGCGTAGACACCGACCACGTCGGCCCGCTCCAGTGGGCGGCGCAGCCACCGGTTGACCTGGTGCAGCAGGAACGTGATGTCGTCGCCGTCGGCGGCCACGTCCCGCGGATCACCCGAGTACGGCGTGTCGGTGGTGCCGACCAGCACGGTCGAGCCGACCGGGATGACGAACAGCACGCTGCGCTCGGTGCGGGTGATCACCGCCCGGTCGACCCGCAGCGCCGACCGGGGCACCACCAGATGCACGCCCTTGGAGGCGCGTACCCGCAGCACCTCGCGGCCGACGAGGCGCTGCACCTCGTCGGTCCAGACGCCGGAGGCGGCGAGCACCTGCCGGGCCTGGACGGTGCTCTCCACGCCGGTCAGCTCGTCGCGCACGGTGACCCGGACCCGGTCCGGGTCGCGGTGGTAGCCGACGGCGCGCAGCCGGGTGGCGATGACCGCGCCCTCCCGGGCTGCGGTGCGGGCGACGGCGAGGGTGAGCCGGGCGTCGTCGACCTGGCCGTCGTCGTACTCCAGGGCGCCGTAGGTGATCTCGGCCCGCAGGGCGGGCATGGCCCGGGCGAGGCCACGCCGGCTGAGGTGCCGGTGGATCCGGAAGACGCGGTCGGCTCTGCCGGCCGGGAGTTGTCCCATGCCGTCGTAGAGGCTGAGGCCGGCGCCGATGTAGGCGCGTTCCCACATCCGGTGGGTCAGGGGCAGCACGAACGGCAGCCGGCGGACCAGGTGCGGGGCGAGCCGGCCGCCGAGCAGTCCCCGTTCCCGCAGCGCCTCGCGGACCAGCCCGAACTCGAGCTGTTCCAGGTAGCGCACGCCGCCGTGCAGCAGCCGGCTGGACCGGCTGGAGGTGCCGCCACCGAGGTCACCGGCCTCGACCAGGGCCACACGCAGCCCTCGGGACGCCGCGTCGAGGGCAGCCCCGGTGCCGGTGATTCCGCCGCCGACGATCAGGAGGTCGTAGGTGCCGTCTTCCAGTGCCGCCAGGGTCGCGCCCCGCCGGGCGCCGTCGATCACTCCGCTGTCCATGTCCAGGTCCTTTCCGCAGAATATAGAATCTGTCTGTCGGCAGAGCTCGGCGTCACCATCGGCGCCGGACCTCCTCGGCCCAGCCGAGCAGCCCGTCGACCGGAACCCGCTCGCCCTCGTCCGTCACCACGTGACCCGAGTAGTGCCCGAACACCTGGTGCTCGGCGCTCTCCACCACCAGCCAACTGCTGTAGGCGGCCCGGTCGTGGAACGGGGTGAAGGTCAGGTCGACCCGCCGGCCTACCATCCGCCACGGAGCCAGCCAGTCGTGGCTGTCGTAGTACCAGGTCAACTCGTCGCCGATCTTGTGGAGGCGGCCGTCCACCCGGATCGCGTTCTCGGTCATCCCGGTGCCGACCGTCCACTTGCCACCGATCTGTAGGCCGATCTCCCGGCCGCCGCACCGGCCACTGGCCGCGCCCCAGTTCCACACGATCGAGTACGGCCACCGGCCCCGACCGTGGTCCAGCGTGGCGTACGCGGTCGACGGGTCGAACTCGTACGCCTGCCCGTCGGCGACCACCCGCCCCCGCGCCGGCAGGCAGTTGTCCTTGCGGGTGTACTGGAAGGTCCGGTCGTCCCACGGCACCACCACGCCCAGCGACTCGTGCCCGTCGGGCCGGTCCACCTCCAGATCGACCGAGAGCCGGTCGGAGCGGGCGCGCAACCGGGTGCCGGACGCGGTCTCGTCGAACCCGAGGGCGATGCGCCGGCCCCGGGCCCGCACCCAGCCCTCGCCGGACACCGCCGGCATCGGCGCACCCGTCGGCAGCACGTGGCGCTCGGCGACCTGGATCGCCCGGTCGGTGGCGAAGTCCAGGAAGAACGCGGCGTAGGTGACCCGGTAGTCGGCGTGCGAGACGTTCACCGCGACCAGGTGGGTCGGCGTGGTCACGCACCAGTACTCGAACCGCTTGTTGCGGCCCCAGCCGCGCAGGTTCGCCCGGTGCAGCGGCCGGCGGGTCCAGCCCACCGCGTCGAGGTTCAGCCGACCGTCGGGCAGGCACAGGTCCACCCGGTCGGTGATCTCCCGCTCGTGGGTCAGGTGGTCGCGGGCAAGTCGCTCATCCATCGAGTTCCACCGCCAGGTACTTGTAGTCGAGGTAGTGCTCGACGCCGTGGTGGCCGCCCTCCCGGCCGTACCCGCTGCCCTTGATCCCGCCGAACGGCCCCTGCGGGGCGGCGAAGCTGCCGCCGTTGACCGAGACCATGCCGAAGCGCAGCGCCTCGGCCGTGCGCATCACCCGGGACAGCTCCCGGCTCCAGAGATAGGAGGCCAGGCCGTACGGGGTGGCGTTGGCCCGGGCCACCGCCTCCTCGTCGGACTCGAAGGTCAACAGCGGCGCGACCGGCCCGAAGGTCTCCTCGGTGCTGACCAGCATCTCGTCGGTCACCCCGGCCAGCACCGTCGGGGAGTGGAAGCTGCCCCCGGCGTACGGCCCGTCGGTGGGCCGGTCACCGCCGGTCAGGACCCGCGCCCCCCGGCCCAGCGCGTCGGCGACGTGGGCGCTGACCTTGTCCACGGCCGCCGAGCTGATCAGCGGGCCGATCCGGGTGCCGTCGGCCAGCCCGTCGCCCACCGGCAGCGCCGCCGTGCGGGCGGCCAGCAGCCGGCCGAACTCCCCGGCCACCGACGAGTGGACGAAGATGCGGTTGGGCGAGGTGCACGCCTGCCCGGCGTTGTAGAACTTGGCCCGGGCCACGCCCGCCGCCGCCTTCTCCAGGTCGGCGTCGGCGAAGACCAGCACGGGGGCGTGCCCGCCCAGCTCGACCGACATCCGCTTCACGTCCGGCGCGCTGGCCGCGATCAGGAGCTTGCCGACCCGGGTGGATCCGGTGAAGGAGACCTTGCGCACCTCGGGCGCGGCCATGAAGACCTCGGCCGCCTCGGCCGGCCGGGTGGTCGGCACGACGTTCACCACGCCCGGCGGCAGACCCGCCTCGGCGCACGCCTCGGCCACCGCGAGCGCGGAGAACGGGGTCAGCTCGGAGGGCTTCAGCACCACCGGGCACCCGGCGGCCAGCGCCGGACCGAGCTTGCGGGTCACCATGGACAGCGGAAAGTTCCAGGGGGTGATCGCGGCGACCACGCCCACCGGTTCCGGCAGCAGCCAGATGCGCGAGCTGGCCGAGGTGGACGGCACCGTCTCGCCGTACAACCGGCGGGTCTCCTCGGCCGACCAGAGCAGGTGCTCGGCGCCCGAGAGCACCTCGGCCCGCGCCTCTGCCAGTGGCTTGCCCTGCTCCCGGGTCATCGTCCGGGCGATCTCGTCGGCCCGCCGGCTGAGCACCGCGCCGACCGCGCGCAGCTTCTCGGCCCGCAGGTGGGCCGGGAGCGCCCGCCACCCGGCCAGGGCCCGGCCGGCCGCCTCGACCGCCGCCCTCGCCTCGGCGGCCGCGGCGTCGACCACCGTGCCGAGCACGGCGCCGGTGGCCGGCTCCCGCACCTCGAACACGGCCCCGCCGGCCGGCTCGCACCACTCGCCGTCGATGTAGGCCCGTCCCACGTCACTCATACGGTCTCCTGTCGGCGGCCGGTCGGCCGCGGTTCGGTCTGGTGCTGCATGCCTTGCAGCAGCGCCTCCATGCCCGCCTGCTCGTGCTCCCGGACGAGCCGCGCGGCGCGGGCGAAATCTCCGGCCACGATCGCGTCCCGGATCGCGACGTGCTCGGCGTGCGACTCGGCCAGTCGCCACGGCACGAAGCGGAAGCCGTACTTGGCCCCCTCGGTGCGCGACCAGAGCGAGGTCAGCATCCGGTTGATCACCGTCGTCTGCGGGGTGTCCGACAGCAGCGCGTGGAACTGCCGGTTGAGCGTGGAGAACGCGTCGACGTCCCGGGCGGCCACCACCGGCTCGCAGGCGCGCAGCACGGCGTCTATCTCGGCGAGCCGCTCCGCCGGGTAGGCCGCGCCGCCGATTTCGATGGCGAGCCCGCCGAGCGCCCCCCGGATGCCGTACACCTCCTGGATGTTGTCCAGGCCGACGCTCGCCACCACCGCCCCGACGTGCGGACGCAACACCAGCCACTCGTCGGCGACCAGCGACTTGATCGCCTCCCGGACCGGGGTCTCGCTGATGCCCAGCGCCTCGGAGACGACCCGGGCGACGATCCGGCTGCCCGGCGGGGCGTCACCCGACATGATCATTTGTTTGATGTGGCTGATGGCGATGTCGGACTTCATCTGGAAGGTCTCGGTGGTCACCGGTGTCCCCTCACACTCTCTGCACGGTCAGCCGGTCGATCGCCGCCCGGTCCAGGGTGACGCCGAGGCCGGGCGCGGTCGGCACCCGCACCGCGCCGGTGGCCGGGTCGGGCAACAGCGGCTCGGCCAGCATCACCTGGAAGACCTCCGGCACGATGACGGGCGGGTCGAACGGGTACTCCAGCCACTCGCAGGACGGCAGGGACGCGCAGAGCTGGAGGTTGCCCGCGATGCCCAGCCCGGTCGCCCAGGCGTGCGGGATGATCCGCCGGTGCCGGGCAGCGACCATGGTCCCGAACTGCCGCAGGGCATGGATCTCCTCGCTCTCGTTGGCGTCGGGCTGGTAGATATCGAAGCAGTCATCTTCCAACAGCCGGACCAGTTCGGCGAAGCCCCGATTGTGTTCGCCGCCGGCGATCGGCACCGGCGCGGCCGCGGTCAGCCTGCGCTGCGCCTGGTAGTCGTGCCGGGGCAGCGGCTCCTCCAGCCAGGCGACATCCAGGTCGGACAGCTCCCGGGCGGTGGTCAGCGCCCGCTCGTACGTCCAGATCAGCCGGCTGCCGTCCGGGGCGTACCGCCACCGGGAGGCCGCCTGGTTGGCGTCCACCGCCAGCATGACGTCCGGTCCGACCGCCTCCCGCACCGCCGCGACCTGACGCAGGTCCTCGGCCACGGTCGCCGAGTGGACGCGCAGCTTGATGCCGCGGAAGCCGGCCGCCACCGCCGCCAGCGCGTCGTCGACCCGCCGCGCCGGGTCGCGCACCTCGCCGAAGCTGGCGTACGCCGGGATCTCGTCGGCGGTGCCGCCCCAGAGCTGGTAGAGCGGCCGGCCGCAGACCTTGCCGACCGCGTCCCAGACCGCCACGCCGACCACCCAAGGGCGGGGGAAGAAGTACTGCGCGGTGTAGCGCAGGCGGTTGGCGATGTGCTCGGTGGCGAACAGGTCGTGGCCAACCAGCAGCGGCCGGAGCACGTCCCGGATCGTGGCGAGCAGCAACGGGCCGGATCCGTGCCCCATGTCGCCGCCGGAGACCCCGACCACGCCGGAGTCGGTCTCCACCTCGACGATAACGGCCGCCATCGTCCGGTGCTCCCCCTCCGGCGCCCAGGACGGCACGAACGGCCGTGGATAGGGGATCTCCACCAGCGAGGCGCGGACGTCCCGAATCTTCATGCTTTCCGCCACCTTCTCCGGGGGCGACCTCGGGCCTCAGCCCTTGGTCGCGCCCTCCGCCAGACCCTTGATCAGCCACTTCTGCACGAGCAGCGCGAACACCACCACCGGGATGACGGTGAGGGTGCCGACCGCGGTCAGGGGTCCCCACATCGCGCCCTGCTCGGTGTCGGCCGCCATCCCGGCGATGGCGACCGGGATCGTCGCCGCGTCCCGGTTGGTCAGCACCAGCGCGAACAGCAGCTCCTCCCAGGCCAGGATGATGCTGAAGATCAGCGTCGAGATCAGGCCGGGCAGGCTGCACGGCACGATGATCCGGAAGAACGCGCCGAGCCGGGAGGCGCCGTCCAGCATCGCCGACTCCTCCAGCTCCTTCGGCAGGCCCAGAAAGAACGAGCGCATCAGCCACATCACGTACGGGATCAGGAAGGTGCAGTACGCCAGGATCAACGTGATGTGCCGGTCGGTGAGGTCGAACCGGCGGGCGACCAGGAACATCGGCACGGCCAGCGCGATCGGTGGCACGCCCCGCGAGGCGAGGATCAGACCACCGATCAGCCCGGCTCCCCGGATCGGCAGCCGGGCCAGCGCGTACCCGGCCATCGACCCGGCGGTGATCGACAGCAGGCCCGCGCCGACCGCGACGATCACCGTGTTGACCATCCGGGGGCCGATGTCGGCCTGCGCGAAGTAGCTGGTGTAGTTCTCCCAGGTGACGGTGCTGAACCAGCGGGGCGGGCTGGCGAAGATGTCCCGGGGCAGTTTCAGCGAGGTGCTGATCATCCACAGCACCGGGAACAGGAACACCACCGTCGCGGCGACCGCGCCGCCGATGCGTATTCTGCGGCCGAGCCGGCCGTGTCGGGACCGGCCGCGGCCGGTGGCAAGCGCCGCCGTCGTCGTCACCATCGCTTCTCCAGGAACCGGTTGAGCCGCAGGAACAGGAAGGTCAGCAGCATGGTGATGGCGAGCACGAGGGTCGCCATCGACGATGCCGTGCCGAACTCGAGGCCACGGAACGCCTTCTCGTAGATGTAGAGGTTGACCACGTCGGTCGCCTGGCCCGGCCCGCCCTTGGTGGCGGCGAGGGCGATGTCGAACATCTTCACCGCGCCGAGCCACCGCACGATGAACGCGGCCAGGATCACCGGGGCGAGCAGCGGCAGGGTGATCCTGCGCAGGGTGGCGAACCAGCCCGCGCCGTCGACCCGGGCCGCCTCGAACACGTCACCGGGCAGCGACATGAGCCCGGCGGAGGCGATGAGCACGACGAACGGCGTCCACCGCCAGGTGTCGATCAGCACCAGGCTCACCATCGCCAGGGTGGGGTCGGCCAACCAGTCGACCGGGCCGAGACCGACCAGGCCGAGCAGGTAGTTGACGAAGCCCCACATCGGGTCGAGCAGCATCTTCCACACGCCACCGGCGACCACGGGGACGACCACCATCGGGATCAGGAAGAGCGACCGCAGCACCCCCCGGCCACGCCACTCGACGTTGAGCAGGAAGGCGATGCCGAAGCCGAGGACCATCTGCAACGGCAGCGCCAAGGCCAGGTAGACGCCGGTGACCCTCAGCGAGTTGAGGAATCCCGGATCGTCGAGGACCGTGCGGTAGTTGAGCCATCCGACGTTCCTGGCCGGGGTGAAGGTGGCCAGGTCCAGCTCGGAGAAGCTGATCTGGACGGTGTAGAAGAGCGGGTAGGCCAGCACCGCCACCAGGATCGCCAGCGCGGGGGCGAGGAACAGCCACCGGCTGCCGAGGTCCCGGAGGCGGTGGCCGATCGGCCGGCGTCGGGGGGACGGCACCGCCGGGGCGATGGGGGGCGCGCTCGCGCTCCCCGCCGCCGTCTGAGTCGTGATAGGCACCTGATGCTCCGCGCTCAGTAGCCCTTGGACTTCAACAACTTGTTGATCTCGTCCTCGGCGTTCTGCAACGCCTGGGCCGGGGTGACCTGCCCGGAGATCGCCAGGCTGTGCTGGGTCGCCAGGATCTGCTGGATGGCATCGGACTCGGGGAGCTTCGGCCGCCACATCTTGCCCTTCTCGACCGCCGCGTAGCCGTCGGTGATGGCCTTGAAGACCGGGGTCAGCCAGGCCTGCTCGGGGGTGGACGACAGGGTCGACTTGCGCGCCGGGAAGACACCCAGGGTGTTGACCTGCCACTTCTCGCCCTGCTTCGAGGAGAGCCACTGCAGCAGCGCCCAGGCGGCCTCGGCCTGCTTGCTCTTCTTCGCCACCGCGCCGGTCCACATGCCCCGGTGGGCACCCGCGCCGAGCGAGCCGACCGGCATCACCTGGATGCCGACCTCCTCCGGCTTCAGCGTGGTGGTCTTCGGGTCGATGGCGGTGCCCCGGTAGACGCTGCCCCACATGAACATGGTGGCCGTCTTGCCCTGCCGGAACGCCTCCAGCGGCTCGTTGAACTGGTAGGTGGCCGCGCCGGGCGGGGCGTACTTGAGCAGGTCGACGTGGGTCTGCAGGGCGGCGACGCCGGCCGGGGTGTTGAACGCCGGTCTGTTGTCGTCGTCGAGGATCTGGCCGCCGTTGCTGTTGAGGATGGTCTGCCAGATCGTCGGGGTCAGCGGGTCCCGGGTGAAGTAGGTGCCCACCGCCCAGGCGTCGGTCTTGCCGTCGCCGTTGGTGTCCTGCACCAGCTTCGGCGCCTGCTCCAGGTACTGCTGCCAGGTCAGGGCCGGCGTCGGCTCGGGCAGCCCGGCCTTGGCGTAGAGCGTCTTGTTGTAGAACATGAGCAGCAGGTTGGAACGCAGCGGCACGGCGTACTGCTTGCCCTGCCACTCGCCGGCGGCCAGCGGCGCGGCGTTGAAGTCGTCCCAGTCGTAGTCGGACTTGGTGAACGCGCCCAGGTCGCCCTTGAGGTCGGCCAGGCCGCCGGTCTTGGCCAGCTGCGGGATCCACGGGTCGTCGGCGACGACGATGTCGTACGTCGGCTCCGGGGCGGTCAGCTCCAGCATCTCCTTGGCGAGCAGGTCGCCGTAGGGCACGCCGTCGATGGTGACCTTGATGTTCGGGTAGGCCTTGTTGAACTCCGGCACCATCTGTTCCTGCCACTGGCGCGCGAACGCGTCGTTGGCGATCATCCGGATGGAGACCGGCTTCTCGGCGGTGCCCACACCACCGCCGGTGATGCTGTCGTCGTCACCGGAGCCGCAGGCCGCGAGGGACATCGCCACCGTGGCGGCCAGGCCGCCCGCCAGGAGCGCTCTACGGGTCGTGCCGTGCGTGGCACGGAAAAGGCTGTGCACAGGTAGCCCCTCTCAAGGGAGTGGTATTTCGGTGGGGGATGGGTGTTGCGCCCCGGCTGTCGCCCGGTTGCCGCCTACCGGGACACGTCGACGGCGATCTTCACGACGTCACTCCCGTAGAGTCGACCGCCCGTGCTGATCGATCGCAGTGCCAGTTCCACGTCCCGCAGCGGGACACGGTGCGAGACCACCCGGGCGCAGGACGGGCCGCCCCGCTCAAGGATCTCCAGGGCGCGCAGGTAACGCGCCTGCATGTCCGGACCGGCACCGTAGACGCCGGTGATGGTGACGTCCCGCCGGACCAGATCGCTGTAGGGGTTGAACGCGATCGGCCCGCGATCGGTGAAGTTGCCCAGCTCGGCGAGGGTGCCGCCGTCTGCGACGTAGCCGATCGCCTCGGCGAATCCGGCCGGGGAGCCGCTACAGCCGAGCACGGCGGTGGCTCCGGTCCCGCCCAGCACGCCCCGTACGGCCGCGTGCCGCGACGTGCCGGGATCGAGCGTACCGATGTCGATCGCCGAGTCGGCTCCCATCTCGGCAGCGAGGGCGAGGCGGCTGGCATTGCTGTCGACGGCGACCACCCGCGTGGCTCCGGCGGCCCGCGCGGCGGCGACGACCATCAGGCCGATGGCGCCCACGCCCTGCACCACCACGGTGGAGCCGAGCCCGACGCCGGCCCGGTGGATGCCGTGCAGGGCCACCGACATGGGTTCGGCGAGGATCGCGACCTCGGGCGGTAGCTCGGTGCGGTAGAAGACCGTCCAGGGGTTGGCCAGGTGCAGGTACTCGGCGAACCCGCCGCTGAGCGCCGATCCGACGTCGACCGGCGACTTGAAGCCGTACGACTGGGGGCGGCGCCGGCACTGCCCGGGGCGGCGCAGCACCACACACTCGTAGCAGGTGCCGCAGCTGGCCGCCGGGAACACCCCGATGCGGTCGCCGACGGTGACCGGCCGGCCGGCGAAGTCCCGGTCCAGGCCGGGGCCGAGCGCGGCGATGGTGCCGACGATCTCGTGACCCAGCAGGACGGGGAAGGTGATGCTGGGCAGGCGGCCGTGGAAGACGTGGGCGTCGGTGCCGCAGATGCCACACAGCTCGACCCGGATCACCGCCTCGCCCGGCCCCGGTGTGGGCACCGGGTACTCACGGATCTCCACCGGTCCGTCGGGGCCGGTGACGATCGCCGCGCGGGAGGTCGCCATCACCATCGCCTGCACCTCCACCCGGTTCTACATTCTGGATTCAATAGAATGTGGGAACCGTAACGTGCCGGCAATGAACTGTCCAGAGCTGGCGACAAGGCGATCGTGACCTGATCTGCGGCGGGACGCCCGCGGATGGGCCTGCCGATGCCGCCGATGAGCCGGCACCTCGCCTTCGCCGGCCCGCCGGGCACCGGCAAGACCACGGTGGCCCGGCTCTACGGCTCGGTCCTGGCCGAGCTCGGCGTCCTGACCAAGGGGCACCTGGTCGAGGCGGCCCGGGCGGACCTGGTCGGGCAGTACATCGGGTCGACCGCGATCAAGACCACCGAGCTGGTCACCAGGGCGCTGGGTGGGGCCCTGTTCGTCGACGAGGCGTACACGCTCTCCGCCGGCTCGGGCGGCTCCGGGCCCGACTTCGGGCAGGAGGCCATCGACGCGCTGATGAAGATGATGGAGGACCACCGCGACGAGCTGGTCGTCATCGTCGCCGGCTACTCGGAGCTGATGGGGCGGTTCCTCGACTCCAACCCCGGCCTGGCCTCCCGGTTCACCCGGACCGTCGAGTTCCCGAACTACTCGGTCGACGAGCTGGTCGCCATCACGTCGAACCTGTGCGCCAAGCACTACTACGAGCTGACCGACGACGCCCAGGACGCCGTGACCCGCTACTTCGAGCGGGTGCCGAAGGGCCCGACGTTCGGCAACGGCCGGGTCGCCCGCAAGCTGTTCGAGGCGATGATCAACAATCAGGCGTCCCGGCTGGCGGCCCTGCCGCCGGGCCGGGACGTCCCCCTCAACCGGCTGACCGCGGCCGACCTGGGGCCGGAGCTGGCCCTGCTCGACGAGCTGCCGATGCCGGCCGACGCCGTGCCGGACGCGGCGGCCGACCCGGCCGGCGCGGTCGACGCGACCCACGGCTGGCGGCGGATGGGCGAGCTGGTCGGCGACGGGAGCGTGCGCGACGCCGCTGCGGCCACCCTGGTGGAGCTCTGCCGGCTGCACGGCCGTCGCCGGTCGATCGGCCGGGCCGGCAACGTCGTCATCACCGGCCGCCGGGGCGACGGCCGCACCGAGTACGCCCGGCACTACGCCGCGGCGCTGTCCGAACTGGGTCTGGTGCCGACCGGCCAGGTGGTCCGGGTGTCGGTGGCCGGCGACGCGCCGGGCGGGGTGCTGGTCGTCGAGCACGTCCACGCCGAGGGCGCCGCCGAGGTGCTGGAGGCGTTGGTCGACGAGATGCGCGACCACCCGGCCGACCCGCTGGTCGTCCTGATCGGCGAGGAGGCGGTGACCGACGGGACGCCGGGGCTGGCCGACGGGTCAGAGCCGCTCGAACCGGAACGCGGCCAGGGCGTCGTCCCGGTTCTCGCCGAGTGCCTCGGCGGCGACCAGGTCACCGGCGTGCACGCTCAGGGTCACCCCGCTGTGCGAGACGGCGAAGTGGAAGTTGGGCAGGTCGACCACGCGACCCAGCACCGGCAGGCCGTCACCGGGGATGGGGCGCTCGCCGACCCGCACGCTCTCCACGACCACGTGCCGCATCCCCGGGTACAACGCGCGGCCGGCGGCGAGCACCCTGTCGACCGCCGGTTGCTCGACGCTGGTCCGGCCGTCGTCGTCGAGGTGCGCCGCGTCGTCGATCTCGTGGGTGTGCAGCAGGAGCCGGCCGCCGCCGTCGGGGCGCAGGTGCACACCGGGCGCGTGGACGACGCGGGACACCGCGACCGCGGCCGGGGACGTGTAGACGAGCACGCCCCGGGTGTTGCGCATCGGCAGGGCCAGCCCCGCCAGGCCGGCGATCCGGGCGGCCCCCGGCCCCGCGCAGTTCACGACCGCGTCGGCGACGATCCTCCGCCCCGAGGCGAGGCGCACGGACCGGACCAGGCCGTCCGTCACCTCGATGCCGGTGACGGCGTCGTCGCGCACCAGCTCCGCGCCGGCGACGACCGAGGTCGAGAGCAGGTGGCCGACCAGCCGGGTCGGCTCGATCCAGCCCTCCTGCGGGAAGTAGGCGATCCCGTCGTCGGGCAGCTCGGCGGGGCTCATGTCCGGCTCCAGGCGCAGCGCCTGCGCCCGGGTGAGCCAGCGCGCCTCGTACCCGTAGTCGAGGACGCCGTCGACCTTCCGGCGCAGTTTCGCGCGCCCGGCCTCGTCGTCGGCCCATTCCAGGTTGCCGCCCTCGTGGTACCAGTCGCTCAGTGGCGCCTCGGCCGCCAGCCTGCGGTGTGCCGCCATCCCCGCGACGCTCAGGTCGTGGTACGCCCGGGGCTGCTTGCCGCAGGAGTTGGTCCAGGAGAACGTCGCGCCGGAGACGCCGGAGGCCGGCGCCGCCGCGTCGACGACGGTGACACGGGCGCCGCGCCGGGTCAGCGCGGCGGTCACCGCCGCACCGTAGACGCCGGCGCCGATGACGACTACGTGCTCAGCCATGGTGATCGGGGCTCCGTTTCTCTCCGGGGGACGGGTCGGGTCTTCGACGGAGACGTCGACCGGGCACCTGGGTCCGGCCGGTGCTCAGCCCGGCGGGGCGCGGGCGACCGGCGACGGAGCGGGTCACGGGTCGACGAGTCCCTCGGCCAGCAGCTCATCCCACAGGGCTTCGGGCACCAACGCGGCGGCGAGGCGCGCGTTGCGCGCGACCTGTTCGGCGTCGGCCGCGCCGAACAGCACGGAGACGACGGCGGGATGCCGCGCCACGAAGGCCAGGGCCGCCTGCGGCAGGCTCACCCCGTGCGCGCGGCACACCTGGGCGATCCGCACCGCCCTGGCGTACGTCGCCTCCGGCGCCGGCCCGTAGTCGTAGGTCCGGCCCGGCGGCTCGGTGGCGAGGATGCCGCTGTTGAAGACCCCGGCGGCGAGCACCCCGACCGACCGTTCCCGGCAGCGGGGCAGCAGCGTCCGCGCCGCCGACTGGTCGAGCAGGGTGTAACGGCCGGCGAGCATCACGACGTCGACGTCGGTGTCGGTGACGAACCGCTCCAGCATCCGCCACTGGTTCATGCCGACGCCGATCGCGCCCACCACACCGGCGTCGCGCAGCTCGTGCAGGGCCGGGTACGCCTCGTCGACCGCCTGCCGCCAGTGGTCGTCGGGGTCGTGGATCAGCACGACGTCCACCCGGTCGAGGCCGAGCCGGGCGAGGCTGGACTCCAGCGACCGGCGTACCCCGTCGGCGCTGAAGTCCCAGCGCCGCACGTGGTCGGCGGGCACGTCGAACCCGCCGGCGTCGTCGCGCAGGTGCGCGGTCCGCGGCGACGGCACCAGGATCCGGCCGACCTTCGTGGAGACCGTGAACTCGGCGCGGGGCCGGCCCGCCAGTGCCGCGCCGAGCCGGCGCTCCGACAGGCCCAGCCCGTAGTGCGGGGCGGTGTCGTAGTAGCGGATGCCGGCCTGCCACGCGGCCTCGACCGCCCGGCGGGCCGTGTCGTCGTCGACCGCCCGGTACAGGTTGCCGATCCCGGCCGCGCCGAACCCCACGGCGGTCACCGGGGCCGACGAGCGCCCCAGGCGGGTGGTCCTCATGCCGTCTCCTCGGTGCCGGATCGGGGGTGGGCGCCCGGCGGGGAGCCGCCGGCGTCGGCCGCCCGGACGCGCAGCCCGTGCACGCCGCCGTCGACGGCGAGCATGGTCCCGGTGGTGGAGGCCGCCAGCGGGCTGGCCAGGTAGGCGATCGCGGCGGCGACCTCGTCGGCGGCGACCAGTCGACCCATGGGTTGGCGGGCCCGCAGGGCGGTGAGCTCGGCGGCCGGGTCGGCGGCGGAGTCGAGCAGCCGGCGCACCCAGGGGGTGTCGGCGGTGCCCGGGTTGACGCAGTTGACCCGGATCCCCTCCGCGACGTGGTCGGCGGCCATGGCGAGGGTCAACGCCTGCACGGCGCCCTTCGTGGCGCTGTAGAGCGCCCGCTCGGGCAGGCCCACGGTCGCCGCGATGGAACAGGTGTTGACGACGGCCGCGCAGGCGGAGGCCCGCAGGTGGGGCAGGGCCGCCCGGGTGACCCGGACGATGCCCACCACGTTGACGTCGAAGACCCGGTGCCACTCGTCGGCCGGGTTCGCCTCGACCGACCCCTGCGCGCCGACCCCGGCGTTGTTCACCAGGATGTCGATGCCGCCGAGGTGGTGGGCCGCGGCGGCGACGGCATCGGTCACCGACGGGTCGCTCGTGACGTCGCAGCGCAGGCCGTGCAGCGGGGCCGGCAGCCCGAACGGGTCCAGGTCGAGGCACGCGACGGCCGCCCCCCGCCCGGCGAGCATGCGGGCGGTGGCCAGGCCGATGCCGGAGGCGCCGCCGGTCACCACGGCGGTCAGTCCGGTGAACTCGCCGGTCATGACTCTCCCCACTCGGCCGGGACGGGCGTCCGGCCGGCGTAGTCGCTCATGGTCTCCCGTCGAAGCATCGCACCGAAACCCCGGCGACGCAGTCACCACCGGCCGCCCATTTCCCATGACCCAGGGGGGTTATCGTGGTGGCGTCCTCTCCCACCAGCGACGGAGCCCCCGGTGTCCCTGCACAAGCTCGGCTTCCTCACGATCGGCCTCTTCGACGAGGCGGACCCCCGGGCGGGCCACGAGTCGACGCTGAGCCTCATCGAGCTCGGCGAGCAGCTCGGCTTCGACAGCGCCTGGGTGCGCCACCGCCACCTCCAGTTCGGCATCTCCTCGCCGGTCGCCGTGCTCGCGGCGGCCTCGCAGCGCACCCGCCGCATCGAGCTCGGCACCGCGGTCACCCCGCTCGGCTGGGAGAACCCGCTGCGCCTCGCGGAGGACCTGGCCACGGTGGACGTCCTCTCCGGCGGCCGGTTGAACCCGGGGGTCAGCGTGGGCCCGCCGATGCACTACGACCGGGTGCGGCACGCGTTGTACCCGGACACCGGCGACGCCGAGGACTTCGGCCACGCCCGGGTCCGCCGGCTGCTCGACCTCGTCCGCGGGGAGCCGGCCGGCGACGTCGACGGCGTCGAGGGGTTCGAGGCGTACTCCCGCCGCGTGCAGCCGCACTCCCCCGGCCTGATCCACCGGATGTGGTACGGCGCCGGCAGCCTCCGGTCGGCGCGCTGGGCCGGCGAGCAGGGCATGAACCTGCTGACCAGCAGCGTGGTCAAGGCCGAGGAGTCCACCGACTTCGACGACATCCAGCTCGCCCACATCCGCGCGTACCGCGCCCACCACCCGGACGGTCCCGCCGCCCGGGTGTCGCAGGGGCTGGTGGTCGTTCCCACCGACAGCGCCACCGCCGGGCAACGCGCCCGCTACGAGGAGTACGTCCGGCGACGTCTCCCCCGGACGACGTCGCCGCAGGGGCCGCAGCGGATGGTCTACGCCCGCGACCTGATCGGGCCGGCCGAGCGGATCGCCGAGGAGCTGGCCTCCCTCGCCGCGTTCCGGGAGGTCGGCGAGGTGGCCTTCGCGCTGCCCTTCACCTTCGACCACGCCGACTACGTGCAGCTGCTCACCGACATCGCGACCCGGCTGGGCCCCCTGCTCGGCTGGCAGCCGGCGCGCTGATGCCGAGCCGGCCCGCCCGGCGGCTTGGTGCGGCAACGGCGGATGGTCCGGGGCGGCCGCGGCAGTCCCGGCCATCGGCGCTCAACGTGTGGTGGCCGGCGGCGGTGGACGGAAGGTGTTGCGGTAGGCGTGCGGGGCCACGCCGCTCAGTCGCTTGAACTGGGTGCGGAAGTGGGCCGGTGACGCGAAGCCGGCCAGGTGCGCGATGTGGTCGATGCCGAGGTCGGTGGTCTGCAGGAGTTCCTGTGCCCGGCGCACGCGTGCGGCGGTGACCCGCTGCATGGGTGTCTGGCCGGTCTGCTCGTGAAAGCGGCGGTTGAGCGTACGCACGCTGAGCCTGGCGCGGTCCGCGAGTGTCGCCAGGGTTATCTTCTCGTGGGCGTGGGTCTCGATCCAGGCGAGGACGGTGTCGAGGCCGGCTCCGGTGGTGGGCGCGTTCGGGCGCCCGATGTACTGCGCCTGCCCGCCGTCGCGGTGCAGTGGGGCCACGGCGAGCCGGGAAGCGTCGGCGGCGACCGCGGCTCCGTGGTCGCGGCGCACCAGGTGTAGGCACATGTCGACGCCGGCGGTCGCCCCGGCCGAGGTGATGAACTGCCCGGCGTCGATGTAGAGGACCTCGGGGTTCAGGGAGACGGCCGGGAACGCGGACCGGAACTGATCGGCGGCGGCCCAGTGGGTCGTGGCTTGCCGTCCGTCGAGCAGGCCGGTCGCCGCGAGGGTGAAGGCGCCGACGCAGATCGAGGCGATGCGGGTACCGGTGGCCGCCGCGGCCCGCAATGCGTCCAGTGCCGAGGCGGGGACTGCCGCGGCAGGGTCGTTGCGGCCGGGCACGATGATCGTGTCGGCGTGGGAAAGAGCATCGAGGCCGTGGTCGACGGCAAGGCGTAGTGGCCCGGCGTCGATGACGGGCTCGCTACCGCAGATCTGCACCTGGTAGCCGGGTCTTCCGCTGGCCAGCCGCGCCCGGCCGAGTACTTCGATCGGCGTGGCGAGGTCGAATGCGATCGTGTCGGGCAGGGCCAGGACGAGCACGGTGTGTATGGCGACCTCCTGGGGGCGCGGGCCGGCTCTGTGGCAGGAAAGAGTCGGTGGATGGCAATCCTGCCACTGTTCGCGGTGATCGGCGGGCCTGAGAATCGACGGCATGTTGGTGCAGATGGTGTTGTTCGACAGATTCGACCCGCTTGACGTCGTCGGGCCCTTCGAGGTCCTGGCCGCCGGAGGAGACGCCGTCGCCGGAGTCACCGCCGGGGGGCCCGCGGCCGAGGAACGCGCGGCAGCGGGTGCGCTGGACGTGGAACTCGTCACCGCGGAGGGTCCTCGGGAAGTGGTCAGCGGCACCCGCGGCCTGACGCTACGGGCGACCGCGAAGCTGCGACCCGACCGGCCGGGTTACGTCGTGGTGCCCGGTGCCAGCGGCCCCGTCAGCGGTGACCCGGATCAGGGCGTCCAGACCATCCCCGTGCTGCTGGCCCGGTTCGCCGAATCGGCGGCGGCTCCGCTGATGCGCACCGCTCTGGACAATCCTGACGTGACTGTCGCCACCGTCTGCGGCGGTTCGCTGGCCCTGGCCATGGCCGGCCTGATCGAGGGCCGGCATGCGGTGACGCATCACCTCGGCATGGATGTGCTCGAGGCGACGGGTGTGCACGCCGTGCGAGCCCGGATCGTCGACGACGGCGACCTCATCAGCGCCGGCGGTGTCACGTCCGGCCTGGATCTTGGTCTTTACCTCCTCGAACGCGAGTTCGGCCCCCGGATCGCGCACGCGGTCGAAACCCTGTTCGAGCACGAACGGCGTGGCGTCGTGTGGCGTGCGACCGGCCGTACGCCGATCGCGGTCTGAAAGGAGATGCCCGTGCTGCCCATTCTCGGTTCCTGGGACGTCAGCCTGAAGACCCCGATCGGCACGCTGCGCGCGACGTACGTCTTCACCGAGGCCGACGGCGTGATCACCGGCACCGCGTCCACCACGTCCGAGACCGTGCCGCTCAGCACCGTCGTCTGCGACGGCAGCCGCGTCACCTGGCAGCAGTCCGTGACCCGCCCCATGCGCCTCAACCTCGACTTCGACGTCGTCGTCGACGATCAGACCCTCTCCGGCCACTCCCGCGCCGGACGCCTGCCCCGGACCGCGGTCACCGGCATCCGGCGCCCCACGGGATAGGTCCCGATAGTTCCGCCACCGCCGACGCGGCTACCCCTGGCCAACCGCCCTTGCCGCACTAGAGCGGAAAGCGGCCCTGCCGCCACTGCCAGTGCCGCCCGGCCGCCAGGTGGTCGACCACCGCGCGCTGGAGCGCGGTGCGGCGCGGCAGCCGGTCCAGCGGCGTGCTCAGGGTGCGGAACACGAACCGCAGCACCTCGACGTCGGCGTCGAGCCCGTCCGGCTCCTCGTAGGGCTCCAGCGCGAACCTCCGCTGGAACCGCACGATGTTGGAGCTCTCGGGCAGGTATTCCCGAAGCTGCGGGTCGAGCAGCCACGAGCCGCAGGCGAACGCCCGGTAGCGCTCGTCGGGGAAGTGGCGTGGGAAGAACGCCCGGGCCGCGTCGAGCGACGCCGCGACCGCCTCCGGGGTCAACGGCCCCGCGTCGGGGACGTGCAGGCCGATGGCGTCGTCGCCCCGGTGGTGCTGCAACCGGCCCAGCTCGTAGAGGCCGCCGCGCGCGTGCAGCGTCAGCCAGCTCTGCATGACCGGCCAGCCCTCGCCGTGCATCCGCCGGTCGACCGCGAGGTTGCGGCCCAGGTCCGCGAGGGTCGTCCAGGACACGGCGTCGGGGATGCCGTGGTCGCGGTGGTAGCCCCGGACGACGCCGACTAGGGCCAGGTACGCGTAAGCGTAGAGGTGCCGCCAGGCGGGGCCCCGGTCGCGGGGCAGCGCCGGGCCGGGCGACAGCCAGCCGTGGCCCCCGAGGTCGGCGCGGACCAGGGCGACGGAGCGGTCGAGCAGCCAGCGCAGCTCGGGTGTCCACAGCGGAGAGTCGGCGTCGGGCCAGCCCGCCATGATCTCGGCGGCGTCGTCCGGGGGCACCGCGAGCCGGTCGAGGATCGCGGGCGCGTCGGCCCGGGCGGGCAGCGGGGCCGACGGCCGGTCCCCGGCGAGCCGGTGCACGCGCTCGACGTCCTCGACGGGCACCCCGAGCCGGGCGGCGATGTCGACGCAGTCCACGCCGACGACGCTACCGGCCGGCGGGCCGCCGCGACAGGCCGCCGACCGCCGGAGCGGGACGCCGGCCGGTCAGCGCCGCGGGCGCGCCGCCGGGTCGAAGCGGGCGACGAAACGCCGCTGCCACGGCGTCTCGACGGCCTGGGGCAGGTAGTGCTCGCGGACGTAGGCGACGGCCTCGGCCGGGGGGACGCCGTCGAGGATCGCCAGGCACGACAGCCCCGTCCCGGTCCGCCCGAAGCCGCCCCCGCAGGCCAGCTCGACCCGCTGCGTGCCGGCCCGGTCCAGCGCCTCGCGCAGGGCGGCGGCGAAGTCCGCGCGGTCGGCCGGCAGCCAGAAGTCGCGGCAGCGGACCCACCGGCTGTCCCACGGGACCGGCTCCGGCGGTGCACCCACCAGGTAGACCCCGAACTGCGGCTCGGGCCCGTCCGGCAAGGGGTTCCGCAGGCCACGGCCGCGCACCAGCCGCCCGGACGGCAGTCGCAGCACGCCCGGCGCGCCCGGCCGCCAGCCGGTTCCGGTCATCCTGATCCCTCTCGCCGCCGGCGTCAGCGCCGGGCGTCGCCGGGGCGGCCCCGGCCGGCGCGGGCGGTCCGCTGACCGACGCGGGGAGCCTGCACCACCGGGGAGCTCGCGCGCCCGGGGCGGCCGCTCCGCGCCGCGTCGGCGACCAGCTCGTCGGGGTCGTCACGGAGCGCCTGCCGGATGTGCGGCGGGACCAGCTCCGACGTCGCCACCGCCATCCGCACCTGCACCGAGCGGTCGTCGACCAGGCGTCGCAGGTCCGCCTCGGTCAGCTCGACCGCGAGGACCAACGCGACCCGCACGTCCGCCACCGGGTCCCGGGCGAGCGCGCCACGTTGGGCGGGGGTGGTCCGCGGGTTGCGGGCCAGCCCCTTGCGGACGCGCGCGGTGCGGTCGGCCATCAGGGCGGTGATCACCTCGGGGTCGTGGGTGTGGGTGGCGAGCCGTTCCCGCACCTCGGGCGAGATGTCGTCGACCAGCCGCGCGGCCAGCTCGGGCTCCAGCTCGCGCGACTCGGCGAGCAGGCCGCGAAGCTCCTTGTCGTGGGCCTGCGCCATCACCTCACGAACCGACCCGTCGCAGGCCGGGTTGCCGGCGACGGCCCAGCGGACCCACCGGTCGGCGTCCTTGACCAGTCGCACGAGGTTGCCGACCGAGGCCGAGGGGTTCCTCGCCACGGCCTCCCGGACCTGACGGTCGTGGTCCCGGGCCAACGGCCGCAGCGCCTGCGCGGGCGCGTCGGCGCGGCTCGCGACCGCCCTGCGGACCAGCGGCGACGGGTCGGCCGCCAGGTCGATGAGGGCCAGGTGGGGCGTCTCGGGATCCTCGGCGAGGGCGAGCCGCGCCTCGGCGTCGGCACCGTCCGCGCCGTCCGCGAGAGTGCCCGACCCACTGCGGCGGTGGGACCCGCCGACGTCCCGCTGATCTGCCATGGGCGCCATCATGTCACGGGCCCACGGGGCGGGCCCCGTCCCGGGCGGTGGCCCACCCGGCCGGCCGGACCGGCGCACACCCCCTGGAGCGTCCTAGGACAAAAGGGGTGGCCGGGTGGGTGCGCCGGTCACGACGGCCCGCCCACCTCGGTGAGCCGGCCGCCGGCCAGCCGGAGCCAGCGGTCCACCCCGATCGCGGCCAGGAAACGGTCGTCGTGGCTGACCACGACGAACGCCCCCCGGTACGACAGGAGCGCGCTCTCCAGCTGCGCCACGCTGGCCAGGTCGAGGTTGTTGGTGGGCTCGTCGAGCAGCAGCAGCTGCGGCGCCGGCTCGGCGTTCAGGACGCACGCCAGCGTGGCGCGCAGCAGCTCCCCGCCGGACAGCACGCCGACCGGCAGGTGGGCGCGGACGCCCCGGAACAGGAAGCGGGCCAGCAGGTTCATCCGGTCCGCCGCGCTGCGCGACGGCGCGAAGACGGCGAGGTTCTCGGCGACCGTCCGGTCCGCGTCGAGCAGATCGAGGCGCTGCGACAGGTACGCCATCCGGCCCTCCGCCCGCGTGACGGCGCCGGAGACCGGCTCCTGGTGGCCGCCGATCAACCGCAGCAGGGTGGACTTGCCCGCGCCGTTCGGCCCGACGAGGGCGACCCGTTCGGGGCCGCGGATGTCCAGGCCGACGCCGTCGCCGGCGAAGACCGGACGCCCGTCGTAGGCCGCCTGGAGGGCCTCGCCGTGGAAGACGGTGCGGCCGGCGGGCACCGTCGTCTCCGGCAGGTCGAGGGCGAGGTCGTCGTCCCGGCGGGCAGCCGTGCTCGCCTGGTCCAGCCGGGCCTGCGCCGCGCCGAGGCGCGCGGCGTGCACGTCGTGGGACCGGGCCGCCGACACCTGCGCGTCGCGCTTGAGGTTGCCGGCGACGATCCGGGCCAGCCCGGCGTCGGCGAGGTTACGCGCGGCGGTGGACGCGCGGCGGGCGGCCCGCTCGCGGGCCTGCTGGAGCTCGCGCTTCTGCCGCCTGACGTCCTGCGCGGCCTGCCGCACCTGCCGCTCGGCGACCTCCCGCTCGGCCCGCACCGCCTGCTCGTACTCGGCATGGTTGCCGCCGTACCAGCGGATCTCGCCGTGGTCGAGGGCGGCGATGCGGTCCATCTCGTCCAGCAGCGCCCGGTCGTGGCTGACCACGAGCAGGCAGCCGGTCCAGGAACGGAGCACGGCGGTCAGCCGCGCCCGCGCCGCGCCGTCGAGGTTGTTGGTCGGCTCGTCCAGCAGGAGCACGTCGGGCCGCTTGAGCAACTGGGCGGCGAGGCCGAGGGACACCACCTCGCCGCCGCTGAGGGTGTCGAGCCGGCGGTCCAACGCGACGTCGGTCAGCCCGAGGCGGTCGAGTTCGGCGCGGGCCCGTTCCTCGACGTCCCAGTCGTCGCCGACGGCGGTGAAGTGCTCCTCGGCGGCGTCGCCGGCCTCGATGGCGTGCAGCGCGGCGACGACCCGGTCGACCCCGAGCACCCGGGCGACCGTCTCCCGCCGGGCGAAGGGCAGGTGCTGGGGCAGGTAGCCCAGTGGCCCCTCGACGGTGATGCTGCCGCCGGTGGGCCGAAGCTCGCCGGCGACGAGCCGCAACAGGGTCGACTTGCCGGCGCCGTTGGGCGCGACCAGGCCGGTGCGGCCGCCGGGCACGGCGAACGACAGGTCCCGGAAGAGGGGCGTGCCGTCCGGCCAGGAAAAGGACAGGGCGGAGCTGACGACATGACTGTCGGACATGGGGAACCTCAGCAGACAGGTGATCCGGGCGCGCACACGCCGCCCGGCGTGAGCAGGGCACGACGACATGGGCGACGCGACGGCACGGGTCGTGCTCCGTCGGTCACCGCTCCGGGGCGCTCACCCGGAGATGTCGTCGTCACCTGCCACGTCGTGCTCCTGTCCCGTCGGCTGGAGCCAGGATAGCCCACCGGGCCGTCGTCGCCCGGCGTCGGGGAATCCGGCTCAGGCCGCGCCGCGTCGGCCCGCGGCGCGGCCGCTGACCTGGATGAAGTGGAAGCCGTTCACGATCACCCGGGGATCGCCGAGCGCCTCGATCGCCGCCCCCTGGTCCGCTTCGGTCAGGCCCTGCGCCAGCAGCGCGGGCCGCAGTTGCGGGATGCTGGCGCGCAGCAGCCGGCAGCCCGGACCGCCGCCGCGCCAACTGCCTCCCCGCACCCGGAAGGCCACCTCGGCGAGGCCCGCCGCGACGAAGGCCGCAGGCGCCCGCTGGGGCCACGCGAGGTCGTAGCCGGCGGCCACGAGGGCCGCCGTGTGGGCCGCCAGGTAGCGGGTCAGCACGTCGGCGGTCGCCTCCTCCGGCGCGTACGTCACGAAGTTCCCGGGCGCGGGCGCGAACTCCCCGACGAGCAGCACGCCGCCGTCCGCCACGGCCGCGACCAGCCGCCGCAGGGCCTCCTCACGTCCGGGCAGGTGGCCGAGCAGCAGGCGGGCATGGACGAGGTCGAAGAGGCCCGGCGGCTCGTCGACGACGATGTCGTGTCGGCGGACGGTCAGGCGCGCACGGGCCGGGATGTGCTGCGGCGCGATGTCCGTGGCGACCACCTCGGCGGCCCGTTCGGCCAGCCACGCGGCGATGCTTCCCGCGCCGGCGGCCACCTCGAGGCAGCGCTTGCCGTCCAGTTCGGTCAGCTCCCCGATCAGCTCACGGGTCGACCCGTCCAGCAGGTCGGCCAGCGCGTCGTGGTGGCTGACGGCCTGTTCACTCGCGTTGTCGAACGCATAGCCCTTCGTGCTCATCCCGCCATCGTGCCCCGTGGCGGTGACGAGGAAGTGACGCGCCTCCCGCCGGACGGCCGGGCCACCCCTGCGCCAGCCGCGCAGCCGGTCCGGCGGGCCGGGACCTGTCGCGGCCCGGGGCCACGTCAGCTCGCCGGGGGCGCGGTGCTGCGGCGGACCGTGAGGGTCGTCGCCAGCTCCAGTCGCACCTGGGCGCTGCGTTCCCCCCGCCCGAGGGCGAGCGCCAGCTCGGTGGCGGTGACGGCCATCTCGACCAGCGGCTGGTGGACGGTGGTCAGCGGGGGGTCGAGCAGCGCGGCCAGCGGCAGGTCGTCGAAGCCCACCACGCTGAGGTCGGCGGGGATCCGCAGCCCGCGCTCCCGCGCGGCCTGGTAGACGCCGAGGGCCTGTTGATCGTTGCAGGCGAAGATCGCCGTGGGCCGGTCGGGCCGCGCCAGCAGGTCGAGCGCGGCGGACCTGCCGTCGGCGAGGTTCAACCCGGTGTGGACGACCATGCCGGGCCGGACCGGCAGGCCGGACGCGTCGAGGGCGGCGCGGTAGCCGTCGAGCCGGGCCCGGCAGCACAGGATGTCCCGGGGGCCCCCGATCATCGCGATGCGCCGGTGGCCCAGCTCGATCAGGTGGCGGGTGGCGGACCGGCCGCCGGCCCAGTTCGTCGCGCCGACGAACGGGACGTCGTCGGGCAGCTCGGTGGTGGGGTCGAAGACCACGAACGGGATGCCACGGGCGCGTAGCTGGTCGTGCTGCTCCTCGTCGAGCTGGGCCACCACCACCAGGCAGTCCGGTCGGCGGGCGAGGGTGTCGTCGATCCAGTACCGGATGGCGTTGCGCTGCGGGCCGAACTCGGTCAGCACGACCCCGACCCGCTGCTTGCGGGCCGCCCGCTCGACGCCGCGGATGATCTGCAGGCCCCACATGTCCTCGATCTCGTCGAAGACGAGCTCCATCATGTTGCTGCGGGTGGCCGGCGCCGACCGACGGTAGCCGTGCTCGCTGAGGGCGGCCTCCACCCGGGCCCGGGTGTCGGCGGCGACGCCGGACCTGCCGTTGATCACCTTGGACACGGTCGGGATGGACACTCCCGCCGATCGGGCGATGACGGCGATCGTCACCGGCCTGGTCGGGTCGGCGGCCGGCCCCGCCCCGGCGACCGGCTCGCCCGACTCGGCGTGCGTCAACCCGGCCTCCTCCTGCGCGCTTCCGCGCCGGCCGCACGCCGCGCCCGTCCCGGCCGCGTGGCGGGCCACCAGCGTCGTTCCGGGCGCAAGGATAGCCGTTCCGTCGTCGCGCGGTGGGTGCCGAGGGCATTGCGGGACCGCAGCGGAAAGTTTCCAAGGTGGATCATGGCGCGTCGGGGCGCCGTCCCGCCTGGCAGGGAGTCTGCGAGGCCGTCCCGCGGCACCCTCGCACCCCCCGAGGGGAGCTTCATTGACGCGCATCAGCGCGTGCCGTACGGTCGGACCGGAAACTTTCGGCCTTGATGGTCCGATCGTTTCCATTCGGGAGCCTTGAAGGTCGCGGCGGACGCCTGGGCAGCGTCCGCACCCTCCGCATTCCCCGGTCGCGCGGCCGGGCGGCGACGTCCACCGGCGCGCCCCGCGTACCCCCTCACACGCGCCACCATGGCGAGGAGTCCCTGATGAGTTCGCAGTACCTCGGAAAGACACGCCGACGCATCGGCCTGATCGCCGGCGCGGTCGCCGCGCTGATGATGGCGGGCACGATGGTCGCCGGCAACGCCCAGGCGGCGGCCGGCTGCCGGGTGGCGTACGCGGTGCCGTCCCAGTGGCAGGGCGGCTTCACCGCCGACGTGTCGGTCACCAACCTCGGCGACGCGATCGACGGGTGGACGCTGGGCTGGACGTTCCCGTCCGGCCAGCGGGTCACCCAGGCGTGGAACGCCACGGTCACCGCGTCCGGTGACCAGGTCACCGCGAAGAACCTGAGCTACAACGCGGCGATCGCCACGAACGGCTCGGTCTCCTTCGGCTTCAACGGCTCGTGGTCGGGCAGCAACACCGCGCCGACCTCGTTCACCCTCAACGGGGTGGCCTGCACCGGCAACGTGGGCGGCACGCCGACGCCGACCCCGACCACCACCCCTCCCCCGTCCCCGACACCCACCACCTCGCCGTCGCCGTCCCCGGGTGGCGACCCGATGGCCACGGTCGCGGCGATGCAGCCCGGCTGGAACCTGGGCAACACCTACGACGCCATCCCCGACGAGACCGCCTGGGGCAACCCGCCGGTCACCCAGGCCCTGCTCCAGAAGATCCGGTCCCAGGGCTACCGCAGCATCCGGATCCCGGTGACCTGGAGCAACCACCACGGGCCGGCGCCGACGTACCCGCTCGACCCGGCCTGGCTGGCCAAGGTCCGGCAGGTCGTCGACTGGTCGCTCGCGGAGGGCCTCTACGTGCTGGTCAACCTGCACCACGACTCCTGGCAGTGGATCAACACCTACCCGGGCGACCGCACGAACGTGATGAACCGGTACACCGCCCTGTGGACCCAGCTCGCCACCACCTTCCGGGACTACTCCTCGAAGCTGACGTTCGAGAGCATCAACGAGCCGCAGTTCACCGGCACGTCCGGGGACGCCCAGAGCGACGAGATGCTGCGCGAGCTGAACGTCGCGTTCGTCCGCCTGATGCGCCAGTCCGGCGGCAACAACGCCACCCGGCTGCTCGTGCTGCCCACCCTCTACACCAACTCCAACCAGGAGCGGCTCGACGCGCTGACGGCCACGATCGACCAGCTCGGGGACCGCAACATCGCCGCGACCGTCCACTTCTACGGCTGGTGGCCGTTCAGCGTCAACATCGCCGGCGGCACCCGCTACGACGCCAACGTCGAGCAGGACCTCGTCGACGGCTTCGACCGCGTCCAGCGGACGTTCGTCTCCCGGGGCATCCCGGTGATCGTCGGCGAGTGGGCGCTGCTCAGCTACGACTACACCCGGCCCGGCATCATCGAACGCGGCGAGCTGCTCAAGTTCTTCGAGGCCGTCGGCTACCACGCCCGGATCCGCAAGCTCACCACGATGCTCTGGGACGCGGGCTCGTTCCTCGACCGCAACACGCTGCAATGGCGGGACCAGGGCATCTACGACATGATGAAGGCGAGCCTGACCACCCGCTCCGCCACCGCCTCCGCGGACCAGGTCTACGTGCCCCGCACCGGCGCCGTCACCAGCAGGTCGCTCACCCTGAACCTCAACGGGGCCACGTTCCAGGGCCTCCGGCAGGGCAGCACCAACCTGGTCAACGGCACCGACTACACCGTCTCCGGCAGCACCCTCACCCTGACCGCCTCGGCCCTGACCCGGCTGGTCGGCAGCCGCGCCTACGGCGTCAACGCCACCATCGAGGCCCGCTTCTCACAGGGCGTGCCGTGGCAGATCAGCATCATCACCTACGACCCACCGACCCAGGCGGCGGCCACCGGGACGACCAGCTCGTTCACCATCCCCACCCAGTTCCGCGGCGACCAGCTCGCCACCATGGAGGCCACGTACGCCGACGGCAGCCCCGCCGGCCCGGCCAACTGGACCCCCTACAAGGAGTTCTGGTCCAACTTCCAGCCCGACTACACGGCGAACACGATCATCATGAAGCCCGAGTTCTTCGCCGAGGTCAAGGACGGCCCGGTCACCCTGACGTTCCACTTCTGGAGCGGCACGAAGATCAAATACCAGGTGACCAAGTCCGGGACGTCGGTCACGGGCGCGCCCGCCTGACCCGCGCCCGGCAACAGGCGGGGCCCGCAGCCAAGCGGCTGCGGGCCCCGTCGCGTCGGGGGACAGCGGGGAACACGGCCCGCCGGGGCGGGCGCGTCCGCCTCAGCGCAGCCCGGCGAACAGGTCGCTCTCGGGCGTCGGCGCGCCGGTCGTGTCGCGGACCCGGACGAAGGTCTCCACGCCCATCAGCTCGGTGAACCGCTCCTGGCCCAGTTGCAGGAAGAAGATGTTCTCGGCCTGGCTGGCGTGGGTGGCCAGCGACGCGAACTTCTGCGCGCCGTAGGCGCTCGTGTCCACCCAGGTGGTGATCTCCTCGTCGGGCAGGCCGAGCGGCGGCAGCTCCACCTGCCCCTCCGGCACGGGAAACTCGATGCCCATCTCCGCCATCACGCGGCCGAACTCCGCAAACGCGCTGCGCGGCACGGTGGTCCAGTAGACCTTCGCCGGGATGCCCGTGCGCTCGACGGCGGCCATGGTGATCCGGTGCGCCTGGATGTGGTCCGGGTGGCCGTAGAAGCCGTTCTCGTCGTAGGTGACGACGACGTCGGGCCGGTAGCGCCTGATCAGCCCGGCCAGCCGGTCGGCCGCCTCCGCCACCGGCGTGTTCCAGAACGCGTGCGGCGCGTCGTTGGCCGCCCAGCCCATCATCCCGGAGTCGGCGTAGTCCAGCGTCTCCAGGTGCGTGACCTTCAACGCCTCGCAGCTGGCCGCCAGCTCGGCCCGGCGCATCGCCACCACGGCCTGCGGGTCGTGCCCCTCGTCGCCCGGCTTGACGCCGCCGGGGCCGTCGCCGCACCGGCCGTCGGTGCAGGTCACGAGCACCGTCGTGACGCCCTCCGCCGCATAGCGGGCGAGGACGCCGCCGGTGCTGGTCGCCTCGTCGTCGGGGTGCGCGTGCACCGCCATCAGGGTCAGGGTTCGCTGGGCCACCCCACCACGATACGGGGCGGGCCCCGCCCACTAGCATTGCCGCGGTCCACGACGTCTGCTGAATCGAGGCGAGATGCGTTGGCTGCGGCAGTTGCTGGGTGGCAACCGGGTCCAGCTCGACCCGGAGCGGCAGCAGACACTGCTGCGCGACGTCCGAAACCGCTACGGCGCCCGCTCGCCGCAGCGGTTCCCCGAGCAGGCCGAGGCGATCGCCCGGCTGCTGGACGACGACGACGGGCTGGTGGTGGCGGCCCGGATCCTGGGCGAGGCCGCCGACGAGGCCCATGCGGCGCTACAGGCCCAGGTGCACGACGTGCACCGGCGCACGGGCCGGCGGCTGCTGCTGCACCGGCGCAACTACCGGCCGCTGTGGAAGGAGGCCGGCCCCTCGCTGCGGTGGCCCCTGTTCGCGCTGCCGTCCGGCCTGCACCCGTACGCGCAGGTGGCCGCAGCCGCCACGGTGGTCGGCAGCCGGGCCGCCCGGCTCGACCGGGTGACCGACCCGACCCCGCTGGTGACCCACGTGTTCGAGGTGCTCGACCTCACCACCGCCGGCTGGGAGTACGGCCGGGTGCGGGTGGACACCGACGCCGCCGCCCTGGCCGAGCGCCTGATCTCGGCCGCCGGCCGGGTCCTCGCCACCATGGACGACCCGCCCCGGCTGCCGCCCGCCGTGCGCGAGCTGATGCGCCGCAACAACACCCTCGACGTGCACGACCCGGCCGGGCCCCGGGTCGTCGGCGGGTTCAACCCGGGCGCGCGGATGCGGGAGGTCCTGCTCGCCTGAGCCACGCGTCGGCCCCGGCCGGGGCCGCGTGGCGCGGCACCGAGCCGGCGCGGTCGGCCGGGGCGTCCGCAGTGGCCGCCGGTGTCCGCAGTGGCCGCCGCGCGCCGGGGCGGCCGGCTCACCGGCGCGGGCCGGCCCGGGACAGGACGCGGGAGAGGGCGAGGCTGGCGGTGCGCACCGCCGGGGCGAGCCGGGCCGGCGGCGCCTGGTGCGCGGGCACCGAGATGGACAGCGCGGCGACGATCCGGCCGTGCACCAGGACGGGCGACGCCACGCAGGACAGCCCGGGGGCGGCCTCCTGCCGGTCGTAGCCGACCCCGCAGCGGCGGATCCGGGCCAGCTCGTCGGCGAGCCGCCCGGGGTCGGTGACGGAGTGCGCGGTCAGCCGGGGCAACGGCTGCGCCAGCACCTCGTCGACGAGCTCCTGCCCGGACCAGGCGAGCAGCACCTTGCCGACGCCGGTGCAGGTCAACGGCAGGCGTCCGCCGACCCGCGCCGGGGTGTCGATGCCCGTGTGCCCGCGGATCCGGTCGGCGTAGACCACGTCGAGGCCGTCGCGGACGGCGAGGTGGATGGTCTCGTGGGTGGCCTCGTAGAGGTCCTGGAGGAACGGCAGCGCGGCCTCGCGCAGGCGCAGCTTGACCGGCACCAGCTCGCCCAGCTCGAACAGCCCGATGCCGAGCCCGAACCCGACGGGGGCGCGTTGCAGCAGCCCCAGCCCGACCAGTTGCTCGGCCAGCCGGTGCACGGTGGCCTTCGGCAGGCCCGTGCGCCGGGACAGCTCGGTCAGGCGCAGGGCCTCCTCCCCCGGGCGGAACGCGCGCAGCAGCCGTACCCCCCGGTCGAGCACGTTGCCCCGGCCGGGGCCCGCCGGGGCGGGCGGCGACGCCCCCGGGCCGTCCGTGTCGGCGAATCCCGCCGTGTCGTTCCGTGGCATGGAACACGAGGTTGCCAGCCGGCCGGCGCGGCGTCTACACCTGGAGGCCGGATGCCGGGCACCCCGGCAGGCCCGTTCCGCCGGGCGCGACGGCCGGGTGTCCGTTTCGTCCCAGGCCAGGGAGCAGGAGACATGCCCAAGACGAAGGTCGCCATCATCGGCTCCGGGAACATCGGCACCGACCTGATGATCAAGATTCTGCGGGGGGCGGAGACGATGGAGGTGGCCGCCCTCGTCGGCATCGACCCCCGCTCCGACGGACTGGCGCGGGCGGCCCGGCTCGGCGTGCCGGTCGTCCCGACCGGCGTGCGGGGGCTGCTCGACCACCCCGACTTCGGCGACGTCCGGATCGTGTTCGACGCCACGTCGGCGCAGGCCCACCTCGCCAACGACGCCGCCCTGCGCGGGGCCCGCCTCACGCTCGTCGACCTGACGCCGGCGGCGATCGGCCCGTACGTGGTGCCGCCGGTCAACCTCGACGAGCACCTCGGCGCGCCCAACCTGAACATGGTCACCTGCGGCGGCCAGGCCACCATCCCGATGGTCGCGGCGATCTCCTCGGTCGCCACCACGCACTACGCCGAGATCGTCGCGTCGATCTCGTCGCGCTCGGCCGGCCCCGGCACCCGGGCGAACATCGACGAGTTCACCGAGACCACCGCGCGGGCGATCGAGCGGGTGGGCGGGGCCCGGCGCGGCAAGGCGATCATCGTGCTGAACCCCGCCGAACCGCCGCTGATCATGCGCGACACCGTCTTCTGCGTCGTTGACGACTGCGACCGCGACGCGGTCACGGCGGCCGTGCTGGCCATGGTCGGGAAGGTCCGGGAGTACGTGCCCGGGTACCGGCTCAAGCAGGACGTCCAGTTCCGCAGGATCACGGCGGGCAGCCCGGAGGCCGACCTCGTCCCGCACGCCCCACCCGGCGACCGCTGGGTGGTCAGCGTGTTCCTGGAGGTGGAGGGGGCGGGCCACTACCTGCCCACGTACGCGGGCAACCTGGACATCATGACCTCCGCCGCGCGGCAGGTCGGCGAGCGGCTGGCGACGGCGGTGACGGCCCGATGAGCACCCGGATCTACGTCCAGGACGTCACCCTCCGCGACGGCATGCACGCCATCCGGCACCGCTACACCCTCGACCAGGTCCGGGCCGTCGCCGCGGCCCTGGACGCGGCCGGCGTCGCCGCGATCGAGGTGTCGCACGGCGACGGGCTGGCCGGCAGCAGCCTCAACTACGGCCCCGGGGCGCACACCGACTGGGAGTGGATCGAGGCCGCCGCCGAGGTGGTCGGGCGGGCGACCCTCACCGGCCTCCTGCTGCCCGGCATCGGCACCGTGCGCGAGCTGCGGAAAGCCTGGGACCACGGCATCCGCTCGATCCGCATCGCCACCCACTGCACCGAGGCGGACATCGCCAACCAGCACATCGCCGCCGCCCGGGAGCTGGGCATGGACGTCTCGGGGTTCCTGATGATGTCGCACCTGGCGTCGCCGAAGGTGCTCGCCGAGCAGGCGCGGATCATGGAGGCGGCGGGCGCGCACTGCGTCTACGTCACCGACTCCGGCGGCCGGTTGACCATGGACGGCGTCCGGGAGCGCGTGCGCACGTACCGCGACGTGCTCGCGCCGCAGACCCAGATCGGCATCCACGCCCACCACAACCTGGGCCTCGGCGTGGCCAACTCGGTCGTCGCCGTCGAGGAGGGGGTGTACCGGGTCGACGCGTCCCTCGCGGGCCAGGGCGCCGGGGCCGGGAACTGCCCGATCGAGGCGTTCGTCGCCGTCGCCGACCTCACCGGCTGGGAGCACGGCTGCGACCTGTTCGCGCTCATGGACGCGGCCGACGACCTCGTCCGCCCGCTCCAGGACCGCCCGGTGCGCGTCGACCGCGAGACGCTGACCCTGGGGTACGCCGGCGTCTACTCCAGCTTCCTGCGCCACGCCGAGGCCGCCGCGGCCGAGTACGGCCTCGACACCCGCAGCATCCTCGTCGAGGTGGGCCGGCGGCAGCTGGTCGGCGGCCAGGAGGACATGATCGTCGACATCGCGCTCGACCTGCGACGGCAGCGCCCGTAGCGGCCGGCGCGGCCCCGCCCGGGGGTTCAGTCCGGCGCGGACCCGTTGTCGACCAGGCGGAACCGGTCGGTCACGGGCGCGTCGCCGGCCTCCTCCAGGATCAGCCCCCGCGTCGGCGAGTGTTGCAGGTACGCCGACTGGCTGCTGATCGCGTACGCCGAGCCGTCGCGCACGACGGTGAACCGCTGCCTCGGTTCGTCCGGGGCGCATGCGGCCGCCTCGACCCGCAGCGGCTCGCTGCCGGAGGACCGGACCTCCCAGCAGGTGTCGGTCCCGTCGGGGCCGGGCTCGGCGGCGCGGATCTGGTAGCCGTCCCCCTGCGGCGCGAACACGAACAACTGGCGGCCCTCGTCGCCGTCGACCTCCGCCAGCCGGCCGTCGTCGAGCAGCGACACGCCACCCTCCGCGGCCACCCGCACGATGGTGACCTGACGCTGTCCCGACAGCACCCGGTCGCCGACCGGCGGGCCGGACGATCCGGTGGGCGGGGCGGACGTGCCGCCGGTCGGCCCGGACGCCGTGTCGTCCGGGCCGGGCGACGTGCGCTCCGGCGTGGGCGAGAGGCGATCCGGCCCGGGTGACGTCGGCTCCGGCCAGGGCGACGCGGCCGGGGCGGAGGTGGGGCCCGCCGGACCGATCGGGACGGGCTGCGGCGGGCCGCCGGACCCGGCGAGGGCGACACCCGCGCCGAGCGCGACGACGGCGAGGGCGGCGAGCGACACCGAGGCCGCCCGGCGTCGCCGGCGGCGGGCGTCGCCGCGCCGCCGGACGTCGGCGGCGGCGGGGACGCCCCCCTGCCCGCCGTGGCCCGCCAGCGCCCGCAGGGCGTCGGCGAGCTGGTTGTCGGAACTCATGACCGCGCCCTTTCGTCCACCCCGTGGTGCTCCGGTTCGGTCAGGTGCGCGGCCAGGGCCCGCCGGCCCCGGGCCAGCCGCGTCTTGACGGTGTTCTCGTTGGCGCCGACCTCGGCCGCGATCTCGGCCACGCTCAGCCCGACCAGGTGGTGCAGCACCACGGCCCGGCGCTGCTCGGCGGAGATGTGCCGCAGCGCGGCCACGATCGCGACGTGGTCGACCGAGGCGGCGTCGACGCGTTGCTCGGTGGCCTCCCGGCGGTGGGCACGCATCCGGTTGACGGTCTTGCGCCAGGCGCTCACCGCCACCCGGTACGCAACCCGGCGCACCCACGCCTCCGGGCTGTCGCACCCCCGCACCACGGCCCAGCGGTCCCAGGCCCGGGCGTACGCCTCGGCCACCGCGTCCTCGGCCTCGGCCCGGTTGCCGACCATCGCATACAGCTGTCCCAGCACCCGGTGGGCGGACGCGGAGTAGAAGGCGTCGAACTCCGCAGCGTCACGCATCGGTCAAAGTCTCCACCAGACCTGGTCGGTTCGGTAAACGGGGTCCTCCCGGGTGACGTCGGCGGCCCGGCCGGGGAACGGCCGGCCGGGCCGCCGACGGTGGTCACCGCCGCGGGGCCGGTCCGGTGTCGTTGAACCGGAAGCTGCTGGCCGGCGGGGCGTCGCCCAGCTCCTCCAGGATCAGCCCGGAGCGCGCCGAGTCGCGCAGGTACGCCCACCGGTTGCTGATCAGGTACTCGCGCGCCCCGCCGCCGGGGGCGGGCGCGATGGCGAACCGCTGCGCCGGGTCGTCCGCCCGGCAGGGGGCTCCGGCGACGTACAGCGGCTGGCCGTTGTCCGGGTTGCGCGCCTGCCAGCAGACCGGCTGCCCGGTGCCGCCGCCGTAGTACGCCTTGATCAGGTATTCGCCCGCGCCCAGCGGGGTCGGCACGAACACCTGCCGGCCACGGTCGTCGTCCACCTCCGCCAGCCGCCCGCCGTCGAGCAGGGACAGCCCCGACTCGAACGACCCCACCCGGACGATCGTGACCCGGCGCTTGCCCGACAGCAGCGGGTCCTTGCTCGCCCGCGGCACCGGGACCGCCGGGGCCGCGGCACGGGGTGCCACCTGCGGCACCGCCCCGGCCGCCACCGGCGCCGGCGCCACCCCGGACGGCGCGGCGTCGCCCGCGGACGCCGACAACGCCCCGTAGAGCGTCGCGGCGGCACCGGTCAGCACCACCAGGCCCGCCCCAGCGAGCCACCTACGCACCAACACCGTTACCTCCCCACCGCCCCGGCTCCCCGGGGCCCAGGCCGAGACCGGCCAGCCCTGCCGGCTGGCCGTCCTCACTCGACTCGACCTGATGACGCGTGCGGGGGCCGGCAGGTTTCAGCAGCCGGCGCGGAAAAGCGTCGGCGGCCCCCGCCGGGGTCAGGAACCGGACGGCTCGCCCAGCCGCAGGGCCAGGAAGAGGTCCACCCGGTCGGCGAACCGGTCGAGGTCGCGGCCGGTGAGCCGCTCGATCTGGCCGATCCGGTACCGCAGGGTGTTGACGTGCACGTGCAGCGACTCGGCGCACCGCCGCCAGGCCCCGTTGGCGGACAGGAACGCGTTGAGGGTGTGCACGAGGTCCGTGCCGTGCTGCCGGTCGTAGCCGGTCAGCGGGTCGAGCAGCCGGGACCGGAAGGCGCGCTGGGTGTCGGCCGGCACCCCGGCGAGCAGCATCAGGTGGGAGGCCACCTCGTCGGAGCGGACCACGGCCACCGGCCCGGGCCGGGCCGCCGCCGCGCGCAGGGCGTGGGTGGCCTCCTGCACGAGACCCGGCAGCGCCGTGCCGGCCCGGCCGGGGGTGCTGATGCCGACGGCGAGCCGCCCGGGGCCCAGCCCGGCCGCCAGGACGTCGAGGGCGTCGCGGAGCGCGCCGGCCACGCTCGCGGCGGTCGGCCCCGACGCGGCGTCGCCCACGACCGCCAGCACGGGCGCGTCCGGCGCGCCGGGCAGCGCCGCCGTCACGGCCGCCGGCAGGCCCGTGGCGCGGACCGCCTCCCGCAGCACGGCCAGGGCCAGCGCCGGGGGCGTCCGCAGGCCGGTCAGGGTCGCGGCCAGCGCGACGAAGCCCCGGTCCGGCGACAGCCCGCAGGCCCGCAGCCGGGCCCGCAGGTCGGCCTCGTCGCCGTCGCCGGCCAGCGCCCGCCCCACCTGGTCGGCCAGGCGTTGCTCGACGCGCTCGGCCTCGTCGGCCTGGGTCCGTTCCAGGGCGACCACGTCGACCAGCTCGGCCAGCGCGTCACCACCGGGCTCCGGCCCGGCCGGCGGCTCCGGCCCGCTCGGGGCCCACCCCTGCGGGACGGCCGGGGCGCAGGCGAGCAGCCAGGACGCCATCCGGTGCTCCGGGGACCCGGTGATCGCGGTGACCGACACCGGGACCCCGTCGACCCGGGTGGTGAACGGCAGCCGGGGGGCCGTCAGGAAGGCGGCGCACAGGTCCCGGGCGGCCGGGGCCGGCAGCGGGGCGGTGCCGGCGATCCGCCGGCCGGCCGGCGAGAGCAACCAGCAGCGTACGCCCAGGTCGGCGGCGATGGCCGGCAGCAGGTCGGGCAGCCGGGCCCCGGCGGTCATCGCCGCGACCACCCCGCGCTGCCGGCCGAGCACGGTGGCCAGCCCGTTGGCCCGTTGCTTCCACACCGACGGCGCGAACGCCTCGATCACCTCGCGGAAGGACACCTCCACCGGGACCTCGAAGAGGGGCACGCCGTGCCGGCGGCACGCCTCGACCAGGTCGGCCGGCACCCGGCCCAGGGCCGCGTGGCCGGCGCCGATCGCGGCGACCCGGGCCGTGGCGCAGGCCCGGACGAAGTTCTCGGCGTCGGTGGCCCCCCGCCGCCACATCAGGCCGGTGAGCACCACCTCGCCGCCGCAGAGGTAGCGGCGGGGGTCGGGCAGGTCGGTGACGAAGACCTGGGTCACCGGCCGGTCCAGCCCGTCGTCGCCGGTGAGCAGGGTCAGCCTGAGGGCCGGCAGGGCCAGGGCGTCGCGCAGCAGCATCGTCATCCCCGTCGTCGAGGAACCCGATCGGAAAACGGTAGGACGGTGAGGTTTCCGTTTCGTATCGGATCCTCGCCGGTTCACGGCGGAACGCGCCGGCCGTCCTGCCCGGACAGGCGTTGCCAGACCCGGTCGCGGGTGAACGGCAGGTCGGTGAAGCGGACCCCCGTCGCGTCGCGCAGGGCGTTGGCCATGGCCGCGGCGACCGGGTTGAACGGGCTCTCGCTCATCGACTTCGCCCCGGCCGGCCCCAGCGGGTCGGCGGTGCGGGCGAAGTGCACCTCCGTGCGCGGCACGTCGGCGAAGGTCGGCAGGTGGTAGTCGCGGAAGCCGGTGGTGGTCACCCGGCCCTCGGCGTCGAGGCGGACGTGCTCGGCGAGGGTGGCCCCGAGCGCCTGCGCCACGCCCCCCTCGACCTGGGCGCGGCACTGCATCGGGTTGAGCACGGTGCCGGCGTCCGCGGCGTGCACGCTGCGCAGCACCCTGATCTCGCCGGTCTCGGGGTCGACGGCGACGCGGAACCAGTGGACGTTGAACGCCACCGACCGTTCGGCCCCGTCGGCGTGCCCGGTGGCGGTCGGCGGGACGCCCCGGGCGGCGGCCAGCCGGTGCAGGTCGGCCAGGGGCAGCGGCTCGCCGCCGCCGTGGACGGCGTCGGGGCCCAGCCGCAGGCCGCCGGGCCCGCCGGGGCGGGCCCCGGCGGCGAGGTCGAGCAGCAGCGCGCGCAGGGCCGTCGCCGCCCGGAGCACGGCGGTGCCGGCCACCGTCGTGGCGGTCGAGGCGAACGCGCCGGTGTCGTGCCCGACCAGCGCGGTGTCCGACTGCCGGACCCGGATCCGGTCCACTGTGGTCCCCAGCACGTCGGCGGCGATCTGCCGGTGGACCGTGGTGGAGCCGTTGCCGAACTCGGCCGTCCCCACGTCGAGCTGGTAGCCGCCGGTGGGGGTGAGGCTCAGCCGGGCCCGGCCGTGGTGTCCCCCCGGCGGGCCGGTCGCGATCATGGCCAGCGCGGATCCCTCGCCGACCTGCCATCCCGCCGGCGCGCCGGCCCCGGTGTCCGGCTGCGCCGCCGCCGAACGGACGACGTCGAGGCACTGGTCCAGGCCGTAGCTGCGGATCGCGAGGTCGTCGGGGTGCCCGGCCGGGGTGATCAGGTCGTCGCCGTCGCGGACGGCGTTGCGGGCACGGAACTCCTCCGGCGCGACGCCCAGCCGGCGGGCCAGCTCGTCGACGGCGGACTCGACGGCGAAGGAGACCTGGCCGAGGCCGTATCCCCGGAAGGCCCCGGCCGGGACCGTGTTGGTGTAGACCGCGTAGGCGTCGATCCGCTTGGCGGGGCACCGGTAGACCGCCACCGACTCGGCGCAGCCGTGGAAGAGCACCCCCGGCCCGTGGTTGCCGTACGCGCCGGTGTCCGAGACCACCCGCAGCCGCAGCGCGGTCAGCGTCCCGTCGCGGCGGCCGCCGACGCGGACCCGGACGGTGAACGGGTGCCGGGTGGTGGCGGCGGTGAACTGCTCGGCCCGGGTGAACTCCAGCTTCACCGGCCGCCCGGTGCGCAGGGCGGCGAGCAGCGCCACGTCCTCGACCAGCATCTCCTGCTTGCCGCCGAAGCCGCCGCCGATCCGGCCGGCGACCACCCGGATCCGCTCGGGCGGCAGGTCGAAGATGCCGGCGAGGGCCCGCCGGGTCAGAAACGGCGTCTGGGTGCTGCTGCGCACGACGATCCGCCCGTCCGGGTCGAACGAGACGATCGCGCAGTGCGTCTCCAGGTGCGCGTGCTGCACCCGCTGGGTGCGGAACGTCTCCTCGTAGACCACGTCGGCGGCGGCGAACCCGGCGGCCACGTCGCCGCACTCGCCGTGCAGCTCGGCGGCCACGTTCCCGGCCGGTCGGGCGATGCGCGACCGCGCGTCCTTGTCGCCGTGGATCGCCGGCGCGTCCGACCGCATCGCCCGCTCGGGGTCGGTGACGGCGGGCAGCGCCCGGTAGTCGACGCGGACCAGGGCGCAGCCCTGCTCGGCGGCGGCCTCGGTCTCGGCGACCACGGCGGCGACCCGCTGCCCGACGTGCCGGACCACGTCGTCGAGGACGCGGGTGTCGGCCGGGTCGTCGGCGGCGTTCTCGTGCTGGGCGGTGGAGAAGAGGGCCGCCGGGGCGTCCCGGTGGGTGAGCACGGCGAGCACGCCGGGCACGGCCAGGGCCGCGCTCGCGTCGATGCCGACGATCCGGGCGTGCGGGACGGTGGAGCGGACCAGCCGGACGTGGGCGAGGCCGGGCACCGAGACGTCGGCGGTGAACCGGGCCGCGCCGGTGACGATGTCGGGCCCGGCCGGGGCGGGCAGGTTGCGGCCGACCGTCTCGCCCGCCGGCGCGTCCTCGGTGGTGCGGACGCCGTGCAGCGCGTCGGCGATCGACCGGTATCCGGTGCACCGGCACAGGTTGCCCTTGAGCGCGGCGGGCAGGTCGGCGCGCTGCGCCTCGTCGAGGGCGACGGCGGTCATGATCAGCCCGGCGGTGCAGAAGCCGCACTGGAAGCCCTGGGCGTCGAGGAACCGCTGTTGCGTCTCGGCCCCGCCGGGCACCGCGGCGACGCCCTCGATGGTGGTCACCTCACGGCCGACGGCCCGCACCGCGGGATAGAGGCAACTGTGCACGGGCACGCCGTCGACGTGCACCGTGCACGCCCCGCAGTCGCCGGTGTCGCAGCCCTTCTTCACCCCGAACCAGCCCTGTTCCCGCAGGTAGCCGCGCAGGCACTGGCCGCCGGCCGGCGCGACGGCGCACGGCTGGCCGTTCACCCGCACGCTCACCGCGCCGTCACCTGCGCCAGCTCGGCGCGGACCTGCTCGGCCAGCCGCAGGGTCATCCGCCGCCGCCACGCCGGCAGGCCGTGCACGTCGTCGTACCAGTCCCCGGCGGGGATCCGGGCGTCCAGCAGCTCGGCCAGCTCACCCGGCCGGGGCGGGCCGGGCAGGGCGACGCCGACCGGCCGCCGGGTGGCGGCGGTCACGGTGAGGGTGACCGCGCCGGTGTCGGGGTCCCGGTGGCCGACGACGAGCGCCGCCGAGCGGCCGAGCGGGTGCAGCGACGCCCGGCGCAGCGCGAACCGGCCGCCCAGCACCCGCGCGGGCAGGCGGATCGTGTGCAGGTACTCGTCGGGGCGCAGCACCGTGACGCCCACGTCGCGGACCAGCTCGGTCGCCGGCACGCGTCGTCGCCGCCCGGCCAGGTCCCGGATCAGGCAGCTCCCCTCGGCGGCGGTGACCAGCGAGATCATCGGCCCGGCCGGCAGCGCCGCGCAGAGGTTGCCGCCGACCGTCGCGACGTTCCACACCTTGAACGAGGCGAGGAACGCGTCGCAGCAGCCGCGCACCAGCGGGCCCAGCGACGGCCAGCGCGGCGGCGGCGCGTACCGGGACAGCTCGGCGACGGTGCAGGTCGCGGCGATGTCGAGGCCCGGCTCGGCCGGGTCGGGGCTGAGCCGCAGCGGGGGCCAGGCCAGGGCGGTGAGGTCGCGCAGCCGGCGCGCCTGCGGCTGCGGCTGCGCGAAGAGGTGGGTGCCGCCGCCGAGCCAGCGGTCGCCCTCCCGCCACGCGTCGGCGTCCGCGGCGATCACGTCCTGCACGGTGAACAGGTCCACAGGCTTCGCGCTTTCGTTCGGGGCGGATGCCGCCGGCCGGGCGTCCACCGCCGGGTGGGGCGGGCCCGGGCCGGTGGCGGTGGCCGTTCAGGGGAATCCAAGCAATCCGGCCGCCGGCCCGACAATGCGCGCCGGGGACAACGCGACCGGGGGCCGGACCGTCCGCGTTGGACGAAGCTCCAAACCGGGGCGGGCCGCGCCCCACCCGGGGCGGACGCCCTTGACAGCCGCCGGGCCCGCTCCGCATGGTGGGCCGGTCCGACGCCCGCGGGCCACGCCGCGACGAGGCGGCCCGCGACCCGACGCGGGCGTCGGCGGGCGGGGGCGCTCCACCCGGCGCGAGGGGAGACGTCGTGCAGCTGTCCCGTACCCCCGGTCCGTCCCCCGCGGCCGTCGCCGGGCTGGTGCTCGCCGCCGGTGCCGGCCGCCGCTACGGCAGGCCCAAGGCGCTCGTGCGCCACCGCGGCTCGCTGCTGGTGGAACGCGCGGTGCGGACCCTGGTCGAGGCCGGCTGCGGGCCGGCGCTGGTGGTGCTCGGCGCGGCGGCCGACCGGGTCCGCGCCGACGCCGACCTCTCCGCCGCCCGGGTGGTCGGCAACCCCCGGTGGGCCACCGGGATGGGCTCCTCACTGCGGGTGGGGCTGCGGGCGTTGGCCGGCACCGAGGCGGTGGCCGTGGTGGTGCTGCTGGTCGACATGCCGGGCGTCTCCGCCGAGGCGGTGCGACGGGTCGCGGCCGACGCCACCCCGGCGTGCCTGGCCACGGCCGGCTACGGGCCGGGCCGCCGGGGGCATCCGGTGTTGCTGGGCCGGGAGCACTGGGCCGGCGTGTGCGCCTCGGCCGTCGGTGACAGCGGCGCGGGCGGCTACCTGCGGCAACGGCTCGCCCGGGTGCGGATCGTGCCGTGCGCCGACGTGGCCGACGACGCCGACCTCGACGTCCCGCCCGCCGAGGCCGCCGCCCCGGACGCCGACGGGCGGCCCGGCCGTGGATGAGGTGCTCGCCGAGCTGCTCCGCCGCTGCGCGGACGGCGACGCCGTCGGCCTGGCCACCGTCGTCGAGACCTGGCGCAGCGCCCCCCACCCGGCCGGCACCGCGATGCTGGTCGGCCCGGACGACGCGGTCACCGGCAGCGTCTCGGGCGGCTGCGTCGAGGCCGCGCTGCACGACGCCTGCCGGGAGGCCGTGCGCACCGGGCGGCCCGCGCTGCTGCGCTTCGGGGTGGCCGGCGCCGACGCCCTCGCGGCGGGCCTGACCTGCGGGGGCACCATCGAGGTGTACGTCGAACGGGTCGACCGCGCCGGCTTCGCGGAGCTGCCGGCGCTGGCCGGGGCCGTCCGGGCGGGCACGGCGGCGGCGGTGCTGACCTGCGTGCAGGGGCCGCCGGGGCGGCTCGGCCGGCGGATCGTGGCCGGGCCGGACGGCCACCAGGGCAGCCTCGGCGACCCCGGGCTGGACGAGGCGGCGCTGGCCGCCGGCCGCCGGCTGCTGGCCGAGGGCCGCAGCGGGCCGGTGCGGCTGCCGCCCGCCGGTCCCGGCGCGGCGGGGCCGGTGCGGGTGCTGGTGCGCTCCTATCCCCCGCCGCCCCGGTTGATCGTGTGCGGCGCGATCGACGTGGCGGCCGAGCTGGCCCGGGTCGGCGTCGTCCTCGGCTACCGGGTCACCGTCTGCGACGCCCGCCCGGTCTTCGCCACCGCGCGCCGCTTCCCGCAGGCGCGGGAGGTGGTGGTCGACTGGCCGCACCGCTATCTCGCGGCCGAGGCCGCGGCGGGTCGGCTGGACGGGCGCACCGCCGTCTGCGTGCTCACCCACGACCCCAGGTTCGACGTGCCGGTGCTGCGGCTGGCCCTCGGCCTCCCGCTGGGCTTCGTCGGGGCGATGGGCTCCCGGCGGACCCACCACGACCGGCTCGGCCGGCTCCGCGAGGCCGGCGTCACCGACGCGGAGCTGGCCCGGCTGAGCTCCCCCGTGGGCCTGGACGTGGGAGGCCGCGACGCCGCCGAGGTCGCGGTCAGCATCGCCGCGGAACTCGTCGCGGTGCGGCACGGCCGCGCGGGCGGGCGGCTGCGCGACGCCACCGGCGACCTCCACGGCTGACCCGCCCCGAAGGGGGCCACGGCTGCGCCCCGGGCCACGGCTGCGGCTGCGGCTGCTGGCTGCGGCTCCGGCCACGAGCTGTGGCTGCGGTCGGGCCCCGGCCGGGGCGAGGCGGAGCCGGTGGGCGCTGGACGAACGTACAACGGCGGGGCCGGCGGGCCCCGCGGTTTTGGTCATCGCGGCGCTGTCGACCCCGCCGGTCGGCCTGTTTGACTGCTCCTGCCAGGCGGGGCCAGGGGAGGCGACCGGTGGGACGGATCGAGGAGTTCAACGCGCTCGCCGCGCAGCGGGCCGAGGACGAGTTGACGGCCTGCTGCGCCGTGCCCCGCTGGGCCCGCGAGGTCGCGGCGGGGCGGCCGTACCCGGACCTGGCCGCGCTGCTGGCCGCGGCGCACGCCGCCAGCGCCCGGCTCACCTGGCCGGAGGTCACGCAGGCGCTCGCCGCCCACCCGCGCATCGGCCAGCGTCCGACGGGGCAGCGCCGGGAGGACGGCTGGTCGCGCGGGGAACAGTCCGGCCTGGACGCGGCGTCCGACGGCACCCGGGCCGCCATCGCCGAGGCCAACGAGGCGTACGAGCGCCGCTTCGGGCACCTGTTCCTGGTCTGCGCGGCCGGCCGCACCGACGCGGAGCTGCTGGCCGCCGCGCGGGCCCGGCTGGCGCACGACGAAGCCACCGAGCGGGAGGTGGTGCGCGGGGAACTGGCGAAGATCGCCGCGCTGCGGATCAGGAAGCTGCTCGATGAGCCGGCCTGACGCGGGGGCGACCGCGCCGCTGTCCACGCACGTGCTGGACACGGTCGTCGGCGCGCCCGCGCCGGACGTCGGCGTCCGGCTCGACCGGCTCGACGGCACGCGGTGGCGGCAGGTCGCCGCCGGCCGCACCGACGCCGACGGCCGGCTGCGCGACTGGGTGCCGGCGGCACAGTGGACGGCCGGCCGCTACCGGCTCGTCTTCGACCTCGACGCGCGTCCTGGGCCGGCCCCCTTCTTCCCGGAGGTGGTGCTCACCTTCACCGTCGGCGACCCCGCGGCGCGCCTGCACCTGCCGCTGCTGCTCAGCCCGTTCGGCTACACCACCTACCGAGGGAGTTGACAGATGGGAATCGTGCTGGGGCCCAACCGGTACGGCAAGGCCCAGGTGCGCGTGGTCCACGTGGTCCGCGACGGCGACCGGCACACGCTGCGGGACCTCGACGTGCGCACCGCCCTCGCCGGCGACCTCGCCGCCACCCATCTCACCGGCGACAACGGCCAGGTGCTGCCGACCGACTCGCAGAAGAACACGGTGTACGCGTTCGCCCGCAAACACGGCGTCGCCTCGCCCGAGGCGTTCGCGCTCCTGCTGGCCCGGCACTTCGTGCACGCCCAACCGGCCGTCCGGCGCGCCGAGGTGGCGGTGCGGGAGTTCGGCTGGCAGCGGCTCGGGCAGCACTCCTTCCAGCGCGGCGGCGCGGAGACCCGCACCGCGACGGTCAGCTACGACGGCGAGACCGCCCGGGTCGTGTCCGGGCTGACCGACCTGGTGCTGCTGAACACCACGAACTCCGAGTTCCACGGCTTCGTGCGCGACGAGTACACGACGCTGCCGGAGACCACCGACCGGATCCTGGCCACCGCCGTGGACGCCCGCTGGCGGCACCTCGACGCCGACGCGGACTGGGACGCCGCCCACCGGCAGGTGCGCGAGGCGCTGGTCGCCGCGTTCGTCGAGACGTACAGCAGGTCGTTGCAGCAGACCCTGTACGCGATGGGCCGCCGGGTGCTGGAGACCCGGCCGGAGGTGGCGGAGATAAAGCTGTCGCTGCCCAACCGGCACCACCTCCCGGTCGACCTGTCGCCGTTCGGGCTGGACAACCCCAACGCCGTCTTCGTCGCCACCGACCAGCCGTACGGGCTGATCGAGGGCACCGTCGGCCGCGACGGCGTCGCCCCGGCCGACGGCGACTGGTGACGCCGTGATCGTCATCGACAACTGCGCCGTCGCCACGGTCGACGCCGTCGGCACCGAGCACCACGCCGGGCACCTGGTGATCGGCGACGACGGGCGGATCGCCGCCGTGGGGGCCGGGCCCGCCGGCCCGGTGGACCCGGCGGCCCGCCGGATCGACGGCACCGGCTGCCTGGCCACCCCGGGCCTGGTCAACACCCACCACCACCTCTACCAGTGGGTGACCCGGGGGCTGGCCCAGCAGTCGGACCTGTTCGGCTGGCTCACCACCCTCTACCCCGTCTGGGCGCACCTGGACGCCGAGATCGTGCACGCGGCGGCCGCCGCCGGGCTGGGCTGGCTCGCGCTGTCCGGCTGCACCACCAGCACCGACCACCACTACGTGTTCCCCCCGGGCCGCGACGACCCGCTGGCCGCCGAGATCGAGGCCGCCCGGCTGGTCGGGCTGCGCTTCCAGCCGTGCCGGGGCTCGATGGACCTCGGCCGGTCGGCGGGCGGCCTGCCGCCGGACTCGCTGGTGGAGGACACCGAGGCGGCGCTGCTGGCCACCGAGGCGGCCATCGACCGCCACCACGACCCGTCCCCCGGCTCGATGCTGCGGATCGCCGTGGCCCCGTGCTCGCCGTTCTCGGTCACCGGCACCCTGATGCGGGAGTCAGCCGCGCTGGCCCGGCGGCGGGGCGTCCGGCTGCACACCCACCTCGCGGAGACCGTCGAGGAGGAGGAATACTGCCGCGCCACGCACGGCTGCGCCCCCGTCGAGTACGCCGAGCAGCTCGGCTGGCTCGGCGACGACGTGTGGCTGGCCCACGGCGTACACCTGGACGACCCGGCGGTGGCGAAGCTGGCCGCCACCGGCACGGCGGTGGCGCACTGCCCCAGCTCCAACGCCCGCCTCGGCGCCGGCACCGCCCGCGTGCCGGACCTGCTCGCCGCCGGGGTGCCGGTGGGCCTCGGCGTCGACGGCGCGGCCTCCCAGGAGGCCGGCCAGCTCGGCGCGGAGCTGCGCCAGGCGTTGTACGCGGCCCGGCTGCGCGGCGGCCCGGCTGCGCTGACCGCCCGGCAGGCCCTCGCCCTGGGCACCATGGGCGGGGCGCGGTGCCTCGGCCGCGCCGACGAGATCGGCTCGCTGGAGGTGGGCAAGCTCGCCGACGTCGCGCTCTGGCGCGTCGACGGGCTGGGCCACGCCGGCATCGACGACCCGGTGGCGGCCCTGGTGTTCGGCCCACCGGCGCCGCTGGCGCTGCTGCTGGTCGGCGGCCGGGCCGTCGTCGAGGACGCGGAGCTGCGCACCGCCGACGCCGACGCCCTCGCCCGGGCGGCCGCCGGGGCGCACCGCCGGCTGCTGGATCGGGCCCGATGAGCTACGACCTGGTGCTGCGGTCCCGCCGGGCGGTGCTGCCGGACGGGCAGCGGCCGGCGGCGGTCGCCGTGGCCGCCGGCCGGATCGCCGCGCTCGCCGGCTACGACGCGCCGCTCGACGCCGTCGTCGACGAGGACCTCGGCGACGTCGCCCTGCTGCCCGGCCTGGTGGACACGCACGTGCACGTCAACGAGCCTGGCCGCACCGAGTGGGAGGGTTTCGCCAGCGCCACCCGGGCCGCCGCGGCCGGCGGCGTCACCACCCTGGTCGACATGCCGCTCAACAGCGTCCCGCCGACGGTCACCGTGGGCGCGCTGGAGGCCAAGCGCGCCGCCGCGCGGGGCCGCTGCCACGTCGACGTCGGGTTCTGGGGCGGCGTCGTGCCGGGCAACCTCGGCGACCTCGTGGCGCTGCGCCGGGCCGGGGTGTTCGGCTTCAAGGCGTTCCTCGTCGACTCCGGCGTGCCGGAGTTCCCGCCGGTCGACGCCGGCCTGCTGGAGCGGGCCCTGGCGACGGTCGACGCGCTCTTCGTCGTGCACGCCGAGGACCCGGGGTCGGTGCGCGGGGCGCCCCCGTCGCCGCGCTACGCCGACTTCGTGGCGTCCCGGCCGCCGGAGGCCGAGCGGTCCGCCGTCGCCACGGTGGTGGCCGCGGCCCGCCGCGCCGACGCCCGCGTGCACGTGCTGCACCTGTCGTCGGTCGCGGCGCTGGCCGAGCTGGCCGACGCGCGGGCCGACGGCGTGCGGCTGACCGTGGAGACGTGCCCGCACTACCTCGCGTTGACCGCCGAGCAAGTGCCCGACGGGGCGACGGAGTTCAAGTGCTGCCCGCCGATCCGGGACCGGGACAACCAGGACCGGCTCTGGGCGGCGCTGGCCGACGGCGCGGTCGACTGCGTGGTCAGCGACCACTCCCCCTGCCTGCCGGAGCTGAAGCGGGCCGACACCGGTGACTTCGCCGCGGCCTGGGGCGGCATCGCGTCGGTGCAGCTCAGCCTGCCGGTGGTGTGGACCGAGGCCCGCCGCCGGGGGCACGGCCTGGCCGACGTGGCGCGGTGGATGGCCGCCGGCCCGGCCGACCTGGTCGGGCTGCCCGGCAAGGGCCGGATCGCGGTGGGCGGCGACGCCGACCTGGTGGCCTTCGACGCGGACGCCGGCTTCCGCGTCGAGCCGGGGTTGCTGCACCACCGGCACCCCGTGACGCCGTACGTCGGTCGGCGGCTGACCGGGGTGGTGCGGGCCACCTGGCTACGCGGCGAACCGGTGACCGGCGACGCCCCGCGCGGTCGGCTGCTGCGGGCGGACGCGCCGTGAGCGGCCGTCCCGAACCGGCCGCCGCCCGCACCGACCCGGCCGACCTGGCCGACCTCGCGGCCCTGCCCGACCTGGCCTCGCGCGCGTTCGGCGGCGGCGTGGTCGCCGCCAACGACGAGTTCTTCGCCGCCGCGGACAACCTGGTCGACCCGCTGCCGCCGACGTTCTCGCCCCGCACGTTCGCCGCGAAGGGCCAGGTCTACGACGGCTGGGAGACCCGCCGCCGCCGCGAGCCCGGCGCCGACCACGCCGTCGTCCGGCTCGGCCTGCCGGGCGTCGTGCGGCTGCTGGTCGTCGACACCAGCTTCTTCACCGGCAACTATCCGCCGTTCGCCGCCGTCGACGGGTGCGCCGTCGACGGCTACCCCGGGCCGGACGAGCTCGCCCGCGCGCGCTGGGTGCCGCTGCTCGGCCGCTCGCCGCTGGCCGGCGACAGCCGCAACGTCTTCCCGGTCGACGTGCCCCACCACGTCACCCACGTGCGGCTGACCATCTTCCCCGACGGCGGCGTCGCCCGGCTGCGGGTGCACGGCGACGTGGTGCCCGACCCCCGGCTGCTGCCCGACGTGCTCGACCTGGCCGCGACGGAGCACGGCGGCCGGGTGCAGGCGTGCAGCGACCGGTTCTACGGCGCCCCGCAGAACCTGCTCGCCCCCGGCCCGGCCCGGGTGATGGGCGAGGGCTGGGAGACCGCCCGCCGCCGCGACGACGGCAACGACTGGGTGCTGGTCCGGCTGGGCGTGCCGGGGGTCGCGCACTTCGTGGACCTGGACACCAGCCACTTCAAGGGCAACGCACCGGGCCGGGCGACGCTGCGCGCCGCCGACGAGCGCCTGGGCGACCTCGACGACCCGGCAGCGTGGTTCCCCCTGCTGCCGGAGACCCGGCTGCGGCCGGACACCCGGCACCGCTTCCCGGTCGACGCGCCCCGGGCCGCCACCCACGTCCGGCTGGACATCTTCCCCGACGGCGGGATGGCCCGGCTGCGGGTGACCGGCCGCGTCGACGCCGCCGGCCGCGACGCCCTGGCGGCCCGCTGGCGGCGCACCCGGCCGCCGGCGGCCGACCCCACCGGCGGCTGAGCCGTGCCGGTCACGCGATCGGCGCCGGCGGCACGCGGCGGGCACACAGCTTCCTGACAGTTGGCGGCGATCCTGGGCACCGGCGTGACCGCGTCACGCCGAACGTCCGACAGGAAGGCGTCACGATGAGGAAGTACCCGATGGCCGCGCTCCTGGTGGCCGTCATGATCGGTGGCACGGGGTGCTCGACCACCGGATCCGACCGGGCCGACACCGCCGAGCCGCCGGAGGTGGCCACGCTGCGCACCGAAACGCCGTCCGTCGCCGCGTCGACGCCGGGGGCCGAGCGTCCCCGCGAGCGCCTCGACGACACCGAGGAGGACGCGAAGGCGCGCGTGCGGCCGTACGAGAAGTGCATGGCCGACCACGGCGTCGACGTCCACCGGGAACGGGCCGGCGGCGTCACCACGGGCCGGATCGGGAAGGCGAACAAGGCCTGCGAGAACCTGCTGCCGCTGCCGCCGTGGGAGCTCGACCCGGCCAACCCGGAGGCGCGGGACTTCGCGCGGGACGTCGTGGCCTGCCTCAAGGAGAAGGGCGTGCGCTACGTCGAGGTCAACCCCGACGGCCCGGGCTGGTCGTTCGGCGGCGAACAGAACGACGCGGAGTCGATCTCGAAGGGCATGCGGTTCTCGCCGGAGTGCGAGCGTGAGGTCGCCGCGAAGCGCAAGTGACCACGCGGACCGGAGGCGCCACCCGCGGTGCGGGTGGCGCCTCCGTCGTTCGCCGCCCGCGACGGTGCGGTCGTTCGCCGCCTCCCCCGCGTGCTCCGCCTCCCCCGCGCCGGTCAGGTCGAGGCGAGTGCCTCGGTCGGCGTGAGCCGGGCGGCCCTGATCGACGGGTAGACCCCGGCGACGACGCCGACCACGACCGCGCCGCCGAGCCCCACGAGCGTCGCCGGCAGCGGGACCACGACCGGCCAGCCCTGACCGATCGCGTACGCGGCGGTGGCGGCCAGCCCCACCAGGGTCCCGGCGACACCGCCGAGCGCGGCCAGCGCGGCCGACTCGGTGAGGAACTGGGCGCGGATCTGGCCCCGGTGCGCGCCCAGCGCCCGACGGAGGCCGATCTCGGTGCGGCGTTCCCACACGGCGATCACCATCGTGTTCGCCACCCCGATCCCGCCGACCAGCAGCGCGACCGCGGCGAGGCCGAGGAGCAGGACGGAGAAGGCGCCCTCGGTGGCCCGCTTCGCGGCGAGGGCGTCCGACGGGCGGGTCACCACGACCTGCCCGGGCTGCTCCGGCGAGACGGTGGCGGGCAGGACCGCGCGGACGGTCTCGATCGCCGGCTCGCGGCACTGGACGTAGATGACCGTGGGGTGGCCGTCGAAGCGGAGCTGGCTGCGGGCCGCCTCCCAGCCGACCAGGACCGAGCGGTCGATGTCCGGGGAGAGCGGCGTGGCGGCGAGGATGCCGACGACGGTGAACCACCGGTCGCCGATGACCACCATCGGGGCCGGGCCGCCGGCGGCGGGCAGGTCCGCGAACCCGAGCCGGGTGGCGGCGACCGAGCCGAGCACCACGGTCGGGAAGCGCTCGGTGACGGGGTCGAGCCAGCGCCCGGAGCGCACCGTGGCGTTGATGGCCTGCGGCAGGTCGAGGCGCGCGGCGAGCACGGTCAGGCCGGAGCCGTCGCGGGCGTCGGTGCGGTCGTTGCGGCGCACCAGCGTGTGGGTGTTGGCCACGGCGCTCGCGACCGTGACCGGGCCGATGCGCTGCACCATCGCCACGGACTCCGCGGGCAGCCGCGGCGGGTCCGTGCCGGGTTGCGCCATGACCTGGAGGCTGTTGGTGCCCAGGGCGGACAGCTCGCGCAGCAGCGCCGCCTGGCTGGCGGCGGGGACGCCGCTGACCAGGACCGTGGTGGCGATGCCGATCGCGATGCCCAGGGCCGAGAACGCGGCCCGCATCCTGCGGGTACGGATGCCGAGCAGCCCGACGTCGAGCAGGTCGAGCGGGGAGAGGCGGACCGGGCGGATCATCGGACGGCCGCCGTGTCCCGCACGAGCCGGCCGTCGCGGAGCTCGACGCGTCGGGGCAGGCTGTCGGCGATCTCGTTGTCGTGGGTGATGACGGCGATGGTGGTGCCCTCCTCGTTGAGTCTGCGCAGCAGGCGCAGGACGGCCTGCCCGGTGCCGGTGTCGAGGGCCCCGGTGGGCTCGTCGGCCAGCACCAGGGCGGGGCCGTTGACGATGGCCCGGGCGATGGCGACCCGCTGGCGTTCGCCGCCGGAGAGCTGGGCCGGGCGGTGGCCGACCCGGTGGGCGAGGCCGACCCGGTCGAGGGCGTCGAGCGCGAGCGCCCGGCGACGCCTGCGCGCGACACCGGCGTAGAGCAGGCCGGTCGCCACGTTCTCGGCGGCGGTGAGGCCCTCGGCGAGGTGGAACTGCTGGAAGACGAAGCCGAGCCAGCGGCCCCGCAGGGCGGAGAGCTGACGGTCGGAGAGCGCGGCGACGTCCTGCCCCGCGATCCGGATCGTGCCGGAGCTGGGCCGGTCGAGGGTGCCCATGAGGTGGAGCAGGGTCGACTTGCCGGAGCCGGACGGCCCGACGATGGCGAGCAGCTCGCCCTCGGCGATGTCGAGGCAGATCCCGCGCAGCGCGTCGACCCCGCCCGGGTAGCGCCTGCTGACGTCGCGCGCGGACAGGACGGTCCTCACGAGGTGGTCACCACCCGCGTGCCCGCGACGAGCCCGTCTCCGCTGATCTCGACGAGGCCCTTGGCGAACATGCCGGTCTCGACCGCGACCAGGCCGCCGCCCTCGACCTGGACGGCGTAGCCGCCCTCGGCGAGCGCCAGCAGCGCGCCGACCGGCGCGACGAGGACGTCCTCGTGGGTCTCGGCGACGAAGTCGACCTGCACGTCGGCAAAGCTGATCTTGGAGACGGCGGCGGACCTGTCCAGGGTGACGGTCACGGTGACCTTGGCCGGGCCGCCGCCCGTCGGGTCGTCGCCCGCCGCGGCCTGCACGGCCTGGCCGACGGCGGCGACCTTGCCGCCGACCGCGCTCTCGTCGGGCAGCCGCACGTCGACCACGTCGCCCGGACCCACCGAGGCGGCGTCACCGACGTCCATCTGCACCGTGACCACCTTCGCGGTCTGGGTGACCGACATCAGCGGGGAGTCCGCGCTGTCGCCGGGCTGGGCGGCGACCGAGTCGACCCGGACCGCGCCGACGAGCACCGCAACGTCCCCGGGCTCGACCGCGCCGGTCGCCGGGACCCCCAGGTCGACCTGCCAACGCTTGACGGCCGCGCGCAGCCCGGTGGTCAGGACGGCCTCGCCCCGGCCTACCGTCACCGCCGGGCGGGACGCGGACGGCGACGGAGCCGGCGACGGGACCAGCCGGGTGCCGGGCCTCGGCTGGTCGCCGATCTCGTAGCCGAGGGCGTCGAGGTTGTCGGCGACGATCCGCACGTCCCGGCCGACCGTGCCGAGGTCACGCAGCGGGCGGTAGAGCGGCATCCCGCCGTAGAACAACGGCACCGGCCGGTCGTCGACGCGGTAGAGCTGCTTCCCGCGCCGGACCGCCGCCCCCGGCGCGGGCAGCCACGTCACCGTGCCGTCCCTGCCGCCCTTGACCACCCGCGCGGCGCCGTAGCCGAGCGTGCCCGGCAGCGACTGCGACATCGACATGTCCTGCTGCACCAGTGCCACGCTGCGCACCCCGGCGGATCCGTCGACGGCCGGCGGGGGCCCGGCGTCCCGGCCGGACCAGACGACACCGGCCGTGACGGCCAGCACCGCGAGGACGACGGCGGGCGCCACCGGCCTCGGCAGGCGTCGGCGGCGCTGGGCCGGCTCCGCGCCGACGACGGGAATGACCTGGGTTTCGGTGTCCGACGGCGGCACCGTTCGGGGCAGTGGCATGGCGCGATGGTGGCCCGGGAATATCAGGATCCTGTCAGGCCCGGACGTGACCTGTTCCGCACCGTCGCCACGCGGCCGCGGCGCACCGCCCCTGGGCTGCGCGGGCCCGCTGCCACCCCCGTCGCCGCCGAGGTCACGGCCGGTTCGGGGGCGACGCGCCTGACCTATAGTCCCCACCATGTGCGCACAGGTGATGCTCGCGGAGGACGACCGGCGGCAGGCCGAGGCGCTGCGCCGCTACCTCACCGCGGAGGGGCACGAGGCGACGGTCGTGCACGACGGCGAGGCGGCGCTGCGGCAGGCCCGGCAGCGGCCGTTCGACCTGCTCGTGCTCGACGTGATGCTGCCGGGGCTGGACGGCATGCAGGTCTGCCGCATCCTCCGGCAGGAATCGGACGTGCTGATGCTGATGCTGACCGCCCGGTCGAGCGAGGACGACCTCCTGCGCGGCCTGGACCTGGGCGCCGACGACTACATGACCAAGCCGTTCAGCCCCCGGGAGCTGGTGGCCCGGATCCGGACGCTGCTGCGGCGCGTCCGGACGACGGGGCAGGAGTTCCCCGTGCACCGGGTCGGGCGGCTCACCGTCGACGAGCCCCGGCACACCGTGACCGCCGGCGGCGTCCCGGTCGACTGCACCGCCGGCGAGTTCGCGATCCTGGCCGCGATGACCCGCCAGCCGGGGCGGGTCTTCACCCGCGGCCAGCTGCTGGAACACACCCGGGGCGTCGACCGGGAGTCGACCGAGCGCACCATCGACGTGCACGTGATGAACCTGCGCCGCAAGATCGAGCTCAACCCCCGCCGGCCCCAGCAACTGCTGACCGTCTACGGCGTCGGCTACAAGCTCGGCCCCGGCGCGCCGTGAGGCGGCAGCGGGTGCCGCCGCACCGGAGCCTGGTGGTGCGGCTGCTGGCCACCTCCCTGCTGGTGGCGGTCTGCGCGATCCTGGCGACGACCTGGCTGGCCGTGCAGTCGACGACCCGGGCGATCCGGCAGGAGCAGGGCCGCTCGCTCGCCGACGACAAGAGCATCTACGACACGATGGTGGGCTACGCCGCCACCCACCGGGACTGGTCGCAGGTGGCCCCCGTGCTCGCCGAGCGGGCCGGCAAGCTCGAACGCCGGATCACCCTGATGACCCCCGACCGGCAGGTCATCGCCGACTCCGCGCCGCAGGGCCCGTCGCTGCACGGGGCGCGGCCGTCGGCGACCGTCGACCCGTTGCAGGTGGACCTGGGCCTGACCGGCGGGACCGAGCGGATCGACCCGCGCGTGCTCGGGCCGTACGTGCTGACCGCGCAGGAGAGCGCCTTCAGCCGCGCGCTGGCCTCCCGGTGGCTCGGCTGCATCCGCGGCGAGTCCACGCTGGACGGCAAGGTCGTCGTCGGCCCGGGCGGACGGGCGGCGGTGCAGGTGACCGGGCCGGACGTGCGCGACGTCGCCGGCTTCTGCCTGCCGACCGAGCTGGCCGAGCCGATGCCGAGCGAGGCCAAGGGGATCGCGCAGCTGACGACCGCGACGAAGACGTGCCTGCGCGAGGCGAGGCTGCCCGACCGGGTCACGATCCGGGCGGACCGCAGCATGGTCCGCAGCGGCGACGCCCGCGTCGACCGGCAGGCCGACGCCTGCTTCCAGAAGGCGCGGCTCGCCCAGCTCAGGTCGTACGTGGCCCCGCCGGCCCTGCTCTTCGTGACCGACGAGGCCCAGGGCTCCACCGGGCCGGTGTTCAACCTGTCCCGGGGGAACCTGGTCCGCATCGCCCAGGTGACGGGAGCGGTGCTGGCCGCCACCGTGCTGATCACCGTCCTGGTCGGGCGGCGGCTGGTCCGGCCGTTGCGGGCACTGACCGACGCCACCCGGCAGCCGATGGACGAGCAGGCCCGGGTGCCGGTGACCACCCGCGACGAGATCGGCCTGCTGGCCACCGCCCTCAACGACCTCGCCGCCCGGCGGGAACAGACCGAGGAGCTGCGCAAGAGCATGGTCAGCGACGTGGCGCACGAGCTGCGGACGCCGCTGAGCAACATCCGCAGCTGGCTGGAGGCCGCCCAGGACGGCCTCGCCCAGCCCGACGCGCAGCTGCTCAGCCTGCTGCTCGACGAGGCGCTGCTGTTGCAGCACATCATCGACGACCTGCGGGACCTGGCCGCCGCCGACGCCGGCGACCTGCGCATCCACCGCGAGCCGCACTTCGTGGCGGACCTGCTGGAGCAGGTCGTCGAGGCGCACCGGGGCGCCGCCGAGGCCGCCGGGGTGCGGCTGGGCACGGAGCTGCTCGCCGACCCGGAGCTGCCGGTCGACGGCCCCCGGCTGCGGCAGCTCGTCGGCAACGTGGTCGCCAACGCGGTCCGGCACACCCCCGCCGGCGGCTCGGTCACCGTGCGCTGCGCCGTCCACGACGACCAGGTCGCCATCGCCGTGTCCGACACCGGCACCGGCATCGCGCCCGCCGACCAGGCCAGGATCTTCGACCGCTTCTGGCGGGCCGACGACTCGCGGGCCCGCAGCACCGGGGGCAGCGGGCTCGGCCTGTCGATCGCCCGCAAGCTCGCCGAGGCCCACGACGGCACGATCGGCGTCGAGAGCGTCCTCGGCCGGGGCAGCACCTTCACCATCCGGCTGCCGGTCGCCGAGCCGGTGGCCGCCGGTCACCGCCGTCCGGCCGTCCGGCGGTAGCGGGGCGGGGCGGCGGGGCCGCGCCTGTCGGGCCGCCGGGCGGGCGCGCTGCTCACCGCCCGTCGCGGCGCAGCACCAGCGTCCCGCCGAAGCCGCCGAACGCGTGGGTCGAGCCGACGCACAGCACCAGGTCGTAGTCGCCGTCGGGCACGTACGTCCGTGCGTCGCGCCGGTGCAGGGTGAGCCGGTCCGCGAGGCCGCGCGCGTCGGCGGCGTCGGCGGCGCGTTCGAGGGCGTACGCGCTGACGTCCACGCCGTCCGCGTGCCCGTCCGGATGGTGGGCGAGGGCCTGCAACGCCCAGGCCGCCTCGCCACAGCCGAGGTCGAGCACGCGGGCCGTCGGTTGCCGGCCCGCCCGGCGTAGGAGCCGGTTGACGTTGACGCCGAAGATCGGCGCCGCGATCGGGTGGCGCGAGTGCGCGATGCTGCTGAGCCGTTGACGATCCACCGCCCGAGTCAACACGACTCCGGCCGCCCGCCGCACCGCCGGTCGTCGGGCCGGGCGCGGCGACGCCACGGGCGGACCGGTCACGGCGGGTCGAGCGGCCTGGCCTTCTGCGGGTGGAGGGTCTCGTGCCGGGCCAGCATCGCGACGAACTCGGCGATCTTCCGCTCGCGGGTCTGCGCCCGCTTGACGGCGTTGAGCCGGTGGGCGAGAGCGAACCGGTTGGTCCTGGTGAGCACGTCGAACATGGCCTGGGCGGCGGGGTCGGCGGCGATGGCGGCGAGGAGGTCGGCCGGCACCTCGGCCTCCGACGACGGGGCGTAGGCGGCCGCCCACCGCCCGTCGGCCTTGGCGGCCTCCACCGCCGCGCGGCCCGGGGGCAGCATCCGCCCGTCCGCCTCCAGCCGGGCCACGTGGGCGACGTTGCGCTGCGACCAGGCGCTGCGGGGCCGGCGCGGGGTGAACCGGATCCAGGAGGTCTCCTGGTCCCGTTTGCGGGCCTGCCCGTCGATCCAGCCGAAGCACAGGGCCTCGTCGACCGCCTGCTGCCAGGTCAGCGTCGTGACGGTGCCGCCCTTGCGGGTCAGGGCGAGCCAGACGCCGGGCGACGTGGCGTGGTGGGTCGACAGCCACGCGCGCAGCGCGTCCGCGTCGGCGACGATCAACTCGTCCAGCTCGGCAGTCGCCATGAGGGCAGGTTAGCCCGCCGTGGCTGGGGCGGTGGCCGCACCCTCCGGGTCACCGTGCCGCCGGGTCAGACCCGCTCCCGGGCGGATCGCCGACGGGCCGCGGCGATCTCGGGATGGTGGCCGACGGCCCAACCGGCCAGCGCGGAGAGCGGCTCCAGCAGGCTGACGCCGAGTGGCGTCAGCCGGTACTCGACGCTCGGCGGCGACGTGGGGAACACCTCCCGCTCGACCAGACCGTCGCTCTCCAACGTGCGCAGGCTCCGGGTGAGCATCCGCTGGCTGATGCCGTCGACTGCCCGATGCAACTCGTTGAACCGGTGCGGCCGCTGGTCGAGCAGGGTGAGCAGCAGCAGCGTCCACTTGTCGCTCACCCGCCGCAGCACGTCGGTGACCGGGCAGTTCTCGTACTCGCCGGCCGGCACGGGCTGCGGCAACCGGTGGCCGCCCAGCCCGGCACGCACACCGGTGTTCCCTGTGGCCATGAAGGTGCCTTCTTTCGCTCGCGCCGGTCGACTGCCCAGGATGGACCCGGTCGGTGAGGAACCGTAGTGGAGGCGGCATGGGCTTCGTGGTGGTCAGTGGCGGCACCAACGGAATGGGACGGGCGTTCGCCGTCGGGCGGGCCGAACGCGGTGACCGGGTGCTGGTGCTCGGCCGCAACCGCGAACGCGGCGAGGCGCTGGCGGGTGGGTCCGTCGCGTTCCTTCCGGTGGACCTCTCCAGCGTGGCCGAGACCCGGCAGGTCGTCGCGCACATCCTCACCGAGCACCACGTCGTGGATGCGCTGACGCTGTTCGCCAACGCGGTGGCGCCGCGTCGGGTCGTGACCGACGAGGGGCTGGAGCAGACGTTCGCGCTCTACTATCTCAGTCGCCATCTGCTCAGCTTCGGCCTGCGTCCCGCCCTGGACCGGGCCGCCGCACCGGTGATCGTGAACGTCGCCGGCGTCGGCGTCACGCGGGGCGGGGTGCGCTGGGCCGACCCGCAGCTGACCTCGGGCTACTCGGCCGTCACCGCCCAGTTGCAGGCCGGTCGCGCCAACGATCTGCTCGGCGTGGGCTTCGCCGCGCAGTCCGGCAGTCGCGCCCGTTACGTGCTCTACCATCCCGGTTTCACCCGCAGCGGCGACCGTGGCCCGCTGCCGCTGCTCGTGCGTGGGCTGCTGGCGGCGGCGTCGGTGGCGGCCCGCCCCGTCGCGGACTCGGTCGCCCCGATCCACCGGTTCCTCGACACGCCACCGGCCGAGCCGCTGACGGCCGTCGACCGCCACAAGCGGCTTCCGCTCGACCTTCCCACGCTCGACCCGCAGAACGCCGCACATCTGATGCAGCTCACGGAGAAGCTGCTCGACTGACCGCGCGCGGCGTCACGCCCGGTGTGCCCGCCACTGCTCGGCCGGGGTGAGCGGCACGAGCGGCGGCCGCTTGACGGCCGTGGTCAGCTCGATCCGCCGCCCCTCGGCGGCCGAGCGCAGCAGGGCGGTCATCGTGTCGAGCACGTGCAGCGCGACGTCGCCGCCGGCCCGCGGCGCACGCCGGCCGTCGGCGGTGACGGCGTCGATCAGGCCGACGCCCCGGGCACCGTCGACGTAGCCGGCCCCCGGTGGCAGGGCGCGCCACCCGCCGTCGCCGAGCGCGAACAGGCGGACCTCGCCGTCGAAGTGGTTCGGGTCGGGCACGGCGAGGGTGCCGGTCTCCCCGTGCACCTCGATCGGCGCGGCCGTGGTCGCGACGCCGTCGAAGCTCGTGGTGAGGGTGGACAGCACCCCGTCGGCGTGTTCGAGCACGCCGGTGACATGGGTGTCCACCCGCACCGGCACCCGCTGGCCGAGGCGCGGGCCCGAGCCGATGACGCGCTCGTCGCGCAGCCGGCTGGCGGCTCCGTGCACCGCCCGGACCGGCCCGAGCAGGTGGACCAGCGCCGAGATGTAGTACGGCCCCATGTCCAGCAGCGGCCCCCCGCCCGGGGCGTAGTAGAAGTCGGGGTGGGGATGCCACCGCTCGTGCCCGGGGGTGACCATGACGGCCGACGCGGACAGCGGGCGGCCGATGAGCCCGCCGTCGATCGCGGCGCGCGCCGTCTGCGTGCCCGTGCCCAGGACGGTGTCCGGCGCGCACCCGACGCGGACGCCGGCCGCCGCGGCCCGCTCGACGGTCGCCCGGCCGTCCGCGAAGGTGGCGGCGAGCGGCTTCTCCACGTACACGTGCTTGCCGGCGTCGATCGCGGCGCGGGAGACCTCGGCGTGCGCCGCGGGGATCGTCAGGTTGAGCACCGTCTGCACGTCGGGGCGGTCGAGCAGGCGCTCGACGCGCACCGCCTCCGCGCCGGGGAGCCGGGCTGCGGTCGCGGCGGACCGGGCGGGGTCGAGGTCGGCCACCGCCACGACGCGTACCGCCGGGTGGTCCGCGAGCGTGTCCAGGTAGGCGCGGGAGATGACCCCGAGCCCTACGACGCCGACGCGGTGCGGGTCGCCCACACCATGCCCCTCTCGATGACGGTGCGGATGCTCGGGTGCTCCAGCACGTCGAGGCTGTGCCCCGGGGTGGTCACGACGACGCGCCCGGCGCCCCACCGCCGGGTCCAGATCGCCGGCGAGGTGACCGGCCGGTGCCACGGCTGCCACGGCTGCGCCGGGTGGGTGGTGGTGGCCAGCACGTCGATCAGGTCGTCGTGCAGCACCCAGTACTGCTCGGTGACCAGCTCGACGTCGCCGATCCCCGCGGTGATCGGATGCTCCCGGCCCAGGTCGGTGAGGCGGATCGTGTGCGGCAGGAAGTTGTCCTCCGCCCCGCCGTGGCGCTCGCACGGCTCCTTGCCCGGGTGGGTCGCGAACTGGCCGCCGACGAGGTGCAGGTAGTCCGACGACATCCGGAACGAGTCGACGATGCCGCCGTGCCAGCCGGTGAACCCCGTCCCGGCGGCGACCGCCGCGCTGAGGCCCGCGACCTGCTCCGGGGTGATCTGCGACATCGTCACGCACTGCACGACGAGGTCGGTGGCGGCCAGCTCGTCGGCGTCGGCGTAGACGTCCGTCGACTCCTCGATCCGTACCGCGTAGCCGCTGCGTTCGAGGAACGGCAGGAACAGCTCCGTGGCCCGGACCGGCTCGTGCCCCTCCCATCCGCCCCGCACCACCAGTGCTCTGCGCTGCGCCACCCTCGCTCCCTTCCTGGCCCGTGCGCCGAGGCCCACCGGGCTCACGCTTCGCCGGGCTCCTGCCGCAGGGCCTCCCGGGCCACCCTGAACGCCCGGTTCGCCGCCGGTACGCCAGCGTAGACGCCGACCTGGAGCAGGACCTCCGCCACCTCCTGCGGGCTCAACCCGTTGCGCAGCGCGGCGCGGACGTGCAGGGCCAGCTCCTCGTCGTGGTGCAGGGCGGCGAGCACGGCGAGGGTCACGCAGCTCCGGGCGCGGCGGTCCAGGCCGGGCCGGGTCCACACCTCCCCCCACGCGTAGCGGGTGATGAAGTCCTGGAAGTCGGCGGTGAACGCGTCGGTGCCGGCGATCGCGCGGTCGACGTGCGCGTCCCCCAGCACCTCCCGGCGCACCGTCATGCCTGCGTCGTGCCGCTCGCGGTCGTTCATCGGTCACCGGGTTCCTCGTCGACGGGGCCGGGCGGGAGGAGGTGGTCCCGCAGGAGCCGGCCCACCCGCCCGGGTTGCTCCACGTTGGCCAGGTGCGCCGCCGCGTCGACCACGGCCAGCCGCGCCCCGGGGATCCGTCGGACGATCTCGCGGGCGTGCGCGACCGGGGTGGCCGGGTCGTCCGCGCCGGCGACGACAAGCGTCGGCGCGCCGATCCGGCCGAGATCCGCGCGCAGGTCCATCGTGGCGATCGCCTCGCAGCAGGCGGCGTAGCCGGCCGGGGAGGTCGCGGTCAGCATGGCGCGGTAGCCGGCGACCACGTCCGGCCGGACCGCGGCGAACGCCGGGGTGAACCAGCGGGCCACCACCGCGTCGGCGATCGCCGCCAGGCCGCCGGCGCGCACCGTCGCCGCCCGGGCCCGCCACTGCCCGGGCGGGCCGAGCGACGCCGAGGTGCACAGCAGCGCCAGCCGCCGCACTCGCTCGGGCGCGTGCGCGGCGAGCCACATGCCGACCATGCCGCCGAGGGACAACCCCGCGTAGTGGACCCACGGCACGTCGAGGTCGTCCAGCGTCCGCAGCAGCTCCCGGCCCAGCAGGTCCATCGTGTACGGCCCGGCCGGCACCGCCGAGCGGCCGTGGCCCAGGTGGTCGTACCGGATGACCCGGAAGTGCCGCGCGAGCGCCGGGACCTGGGGTCCCCACATCGCCCCGGTGGTGCCGAGCGAGCCGCCGAGCAGCAGCACCGGCGCGGCGGCCGGGCCGTCGACGGCGAGGTGCAGGCGGGCGGTCACCCGTGGCCGTCCCGGGTGGCGGCCAGGGCGCGGTCGACGAGCCGGCCGGCGGAGCCGAGCCAGCGGCGCGGGTCGAGCGCCTCGTCGACGTCGGCCTCGGACAGGTGGGCGCGGATGTCGGGGTCGGCGAGCAGCGCGGCCCGGAACGCGGGCGCGGCGGCGGCGCGGGCGACCAGGTCGTGTGCGACGCCGCGGCCGACGGCCGGGGCGAGCCGCGCGGCGACGGCCTCGGCGAGCACGAGGCCGCCGGCCGCGTCGAGGTTCTCCCGCATCCGCCCGGGGTGGACCCGCAGCCCGGCCAGCATCCGGGCGCAGCGGGCGGCCGCGCCGCCGGCGCAGCGCAGCAGGTCGAGCAGGGGTTCCCACTCGGCGTGCCAGGCGCCGGCGGCGCGCTCGTGCTCGTGCACGGCCGCGGCGAACAGCGTGGCGACGAGGCCCGGGGCGCGGCGCGTCGCGGCGGTGACGAGAACCGAGTCCACCGGGTTGCGCTTGTGCGGCATGGCCGAGGAGCCGCCCCGCCCGGCGTCGCCCTCGGCGACCTCGCCGACCTCGGTCTGGGCGAGCAGCCCGACGTCGAGCGCGGCCTTGCCGGTGGCCACGAGGAGTCCGCCGCAGGCGGCGGCCAGGTCGAGCCGGGGCTGTCGGCGGGTGTGCCAGGGCAGCGCGGTGGCGGGCAGGCCCAGGTGCGCCGCGAACCGCTCGGCGACCTGCGGGCCCGCCGGGCCGAACGCGGCCAGGGTGCCGACCGCGCCGCCGAGCTGCGCGGGCTGCGCCGCGGCCGCCTGCCGGAGCCGGTCGCGGGCGTCGGCCAGGCCGGTCAGCCAGCCTGCCGCCTTGAGTCCGAACGTGGTCGGCGCGGCCTGCTGCCCGAGGGTCCGGGCGACCATCACCGTGTCCCGGTGGGCGGCGGCGAGCCGGGCGGCGGCGGCGACGGCGGCGTCGAGGTGCCGCCGCAGCGGGTCGTGCGCCCGCACGGCCACCAGGGTCAGCGCCGTGTCCAGGACGTCCTGGCTGGTCGCCCCGACGTGCACCCAGGGCCGGGCGGACGCCGGCACGGCGGCGGTCAGCTCGCGCACGAGCGGGACGACCGGGTTGCCGGCGGCGTCGGCCGCCCGGCCGAGCGCCACCGGGTCGTACCGCCCGGCGTGGCAGTGCGCGACGATCGCGTCGGCGGCCGCCGGGGGCGTCACGCCGGCGTCCGCCGCGGCGCGGGCGAGCGCGGCCTCCACGTCGAGCATCGCCCGCAGCAGGGCCGGGTCGCCGAGTTCCGCGTCGACGTCCGGGGCCCCGGAGAGGCCACCGAGCAGCCCGCCGGGCAGGCCGTCAGACGGCGAAGAAGACGGTCTCACGGTCGCCCTGCAGGCGGATGTCGAAGCGGAGCCCGTCCGGCGCGGGAGCCGCCAGCAGCGTGTCGCGGCGGTCGGCGTCGACGCCGCGCAGCACGGGGTCGACGGCGTTGGCCGCCGGCTCGTCGGGGAAGTAGAGCCGGGTGACCAGGCGGTGCAGCAGCCCCCGCCCGAAGACGGACAGGGTCAGGTGGGGGGCTTCGACGCCGCCGTCGGGGTCGGGCAGCGGGCCCGGCCTGACGGTCAGCAGCCGGTAGCAGCCCTGCCCGTCGGTCTCGCTGCGCCCGAAGCCGCGGAAGCCCGCGAGCGCTGGCGGCCGGGCCCCGCGCGGGTCGTCGGGGTGGTCGAACCGGCCGTCGGGGTCGGCCTGCCAGCTCTCCACCAGGGCGTCGGTCACCGGTCCGCCCGCGCCGTCGGTGATCCGGCCGCGCACCCAGAACGCGCCCGGGGTGCCCTCGGGCACGACGTACGGGCCGTCGGGCCAGCGCAGGCCGATGCGCAGGTACGGCCCGACGGTCTGCGCGGGGGTGACGCCCAGCCGCTCACCCATCGCCGTCGGCCCCGTCCTCGAAGGGGGTGCCCTCCCGGCCCCGCAGCACGATGTCGAACTCGTACGCCAGCGCCCACTCGGGCATCGTGGCGGCGTGGTCGTAGCGGGCGACCATCCGCTGCCGGGCGGCGGGGTCGCGGACCGACTGGGCGATCGGGTCCCGGGCGAAGAGGGGGTCGTCGGGGAAGTACATCTGCGTCACCAGCCGCTGGGTGAACGCGCGGCCGAAGAGGGAGAAGTGGATGTGCGCCGGCCGCCAGGCGTTGTCGTGGTTGTGCCAGGGGTAGGCGCCGGGCCGCACGGTGACGAAGCGGTACCGCCCGTGCTCGTCGGTGAGCGCCCGGCCGACGCCGTCGAAGTGCGGGTCGAGCGGCGCCGGCCAGGTGTCGCTGGCGTGGCGGTACCGGCCGGCGGCGTTGGCCTGCCAGATCTCGACAAGCGTGTGCGCGACGGGCCGCCCGTCGCCGTCACGGACCCGGCCGTGCACGACGATCCGCTGGCCCTGCGGCTCCCCGTCGTGCTGGCGGGTCAGGTCGTGGTCGAGGTCGCCGAGCCGCCCCGCCCCCAGCAGTGGCCCGGTGATCTCGGTCAGCCGCTGCGGCAGGTGGGCTGGCGGCCGCCGTGGCGCGCGCGCCACGGTGGACCGGTAGCCGGGGCTGAGCAGGGGCGGGTGGGCGTCGACGTCGTCGCGCCGGTAGCGCGGCAGCGGCAGGCCGCCGCCGGCCTGGTGGACGGTGTCGTGGGTCATGGTCCTCCCGTCGGGCTGTCGGCGGTCGCGGCGACGCGCCCCCGCCGGGGCCTCCCGCCGGCCACGAGAGCCCGGGGACGCCGGACGTTCGCCATGCGGACCGCCGTACAGATGTCGAACGTAGGCGCGGCCGACGGCATCCGTCAACGCCGGGGCCACCGTCCACCGGGGAGGGCCCGCGCGCGCGGGCCGCGCGTTGACGCGGGCCGGGGACGCGTGCCAACGTTCCACAGGAGAACACCCGTTCGCTGAGCGAACACTCCCGGGAGGATGCCGCTGATGCGTACCCAGGTCGGGATCGTCGGCGCCGGGCCGGCGGGGCTCATGCTGTCGCACCTGCTGCACCTGCGCGGGATCGAGTCCGTGGTGCTGGAGAGCCGCAGCCGCGACCACGTCGAGCACCGGGTCCGGGCCGGGGTCCTCGAACAGGGCTCGGTCGACCTGCTCTGCCGCGCCGGGCTCGGCGAGCGGCTGCTGCGGGAGGGGCTGCGGCACGAGGGCATCGAGCTGCGCTTCGCCGGGGAGTCGCACCGGGTGCCGATGACGGAGCTGACCGGGCGGGCGATCACCGTCTACGGGCAGCAGGAGGTGGTCAAGGATCTGATCGCCGCCCGGCTGGCGGCCGGCGGCCGGATCCTCTTCGAGGCCGACGCCGTCCGCCTGGTCGGCCTCGACTCGGACTCGCCGGTCGTCCACTTCCGACGCGACGGGCGCGAGGAGGAGCTGCGCTGCGACTTCGTGGCCGGCTGCGACGGGTTCCACGGGGTCAGCCGGCGCGCAGCGCCCGAGGGGGCGCTGACCACCTACGAGCGGACGTACCCGTTCGCCTGGCTGGGCGTCCTCGCCGCCGCCGCGCCGGCCGTGACGGAGCTCGTCTACGCCCACCACGACCGGGGCTTCGCCCTCTACAGCATGCGCTCGCCCGAGATCTCCCGGCTCTACCTCCAGGTCGCGCCCGACGAGGACGTCGCCGCGTGGCCGGACGAGCGGATCTGGGCGGAGCTGCGGACGCGGCTGGAGACGGTGCCCGGCTGGTCGCTCACCGCGGGGCCGATCCTGGAGAAGTCCGTCACCCCGATGCGCAGCTTCGTGGTCGAGCCGATGCGCTGGGAGCGGCTGTTCCTGGCCGGCGACGCCGTGCACATCGTCCCGCCCACCGGCGCGAAGGGCATGAACCTGGCCCTCGCCGACGTCGCGCTGCTCGCCGACGCCTTCGCCGGGTGGTACGACCGGGGGCGCGCGGACCTGCTGGCGGGCTACTCGGCCACGGCGCTGCGCCGGGTCTGGCGGGCACAGCACTTCTCCTGGTGGATGACCTCCATGCTGCACCGGCTGGACCGCGACGACCCGTACGAGACGAAGGTGCAGACCGCCACGCTGCGCTACGTCGCCACGTCCCGCGCCTTCGCCACGAGCCTGGCCGAGAACTACGTGGGCCTGCCCGAGGTCTGAGGGGAGCGACGCCGCCACAGCGGAGCGTTGTTCAACCTATTCATGACGGGCGTCAGAAATTCTTGACTTTCGATGCCCGGGTGGCCGACCATGGCCAGCACGGCGGCGTGCGCCCCCACGCGGCGGTCGATCCACCCGCAGGCCCGAGGCATCCGCCGGCTTCCGACGCACCACCACCCCGCGCCACCCCCGCCCAGGAAGGGCCCCGTCAATGAAGAAGGTCATGGCTCTCGGGCTGATCGCCGCCGCCGCGATCGCCCTCACCGGATGCACCGACTCCGACGCGTCCGCCCCGTCCGAGCAGACCTCGGGCGACCTGCGCAAGGTCCGGGTCGCGGCGCTGCCCATCACCGAGACCGCCGCGCTGTGGGGCGGCATCAAGGCGGGCCTCTTCGCCGAGCGCGGGCTCCAGGTCGAGGTGCTGCCGGCCCAGGGCGGCGCGCAGGCCATCCCCGCCCTGCTCAACGGCGACATCGACTTCGCGATCGGCCAGCCCTTCGGCCCGTTCCGGGCCGACCTGAGCAACCTCGGCGTCGTCATCATCGGCAACTACGCCTCCTCGTACGCCGAGGGCGACGACATCAACGCCGTGGTCGCCTCGGCGAAGTCCGGCATCAGGCGGCCGGCCGACCTCGCGGGCAAACGGGTCTCGGTCAACAGCCTGGGCGCCGCCGGCGACGTGACGATCATGGCGGCGGTCGAGAGGGACGGCGGCGACCCGTCGAAGATCAAGTTCGTCGAGGTCGCCTTCCCCGACGCCCCGGCCCAGCTGGCGGCGGGCAACATCGACGCCGCCTGGGTGCCGGAGCCCTTCGTCACCCAGCTCAGGAGCCGGGGCGACACCTTCGTCGTCGCGCCCTACCAGGCGGTCGTGCCCGGCCTGACCACCCTCACCACGATCACCACCGCCGACCGCACGGAAAAGGACGCCAAGCTGGTCGAGGACTTCTCGGCGGCGATGAAGCGGACCCTGGAGTGGGCCGGGGACCCCGCCAACGAGACGGCCGTCCGGCAGGCCATCAAGGACAACCTCCAACTGCCGCCGCCGGTGGCCGACTCGGTGCGGCTGCCGGCGTTCGGCTGGCAGGTCGACCGGTCGAGCCTCCAGAGGCTCGCCGAACTCGCGCAGAAGTACCAGGTGCTCGACCGGCAGCCCGACCTCGACCGGCTCGTCCGCCAGCGGTAGCCGGCGCGCCCGCGCCCTCCCCGGCCACCCGGGCGGAAAGGGCCGGCACCCACGCGAACACGGAGGTGACATGAGCGTCCGCACCACCCGAGCCGCCCGGCCGCTGCGCAGGGCGCTGCTGGGCGTCGCCGGCCTGGCCGGGTTCCTCGTCGGCTGGCAGCTCGTCCCGGCCCTGGGCCTGGTCGATCCGCAGTACCTGCCGTACGTCACCGACGTGCTGGCGCGGCTGTCCGAGCAGCTCGTCGACCTCGCGTTCTGGCGGCGGCTGGGCGCCACCATGACGTCCTGGGCGATCGGCCTGACGGTGGCCACCTGCGCCGCCGTCGTCCTCGGCACGGTCGTCGGCCTCGCCCCGCCCCTGCGGCGCGCCACCCACACGACGGTCGAGTTCCTGCGGCCGGTCCCGTCGGTCGCCCTCATCCCGCTCGCCGTGCTGATGTTCGGCATCCAGCGGCAGGCCGCCCTCGTCATCATCGTCTACGCGTCGTTCTGGCAGGTGTTCGTGCAGGTGATCTACGGCGTCGCCGACGTCGACGCGGTCGCCCGCGACACCGCCCGCAGCTTCGGCCTGACCCGCCGCGAGCGGCTGACGCACCTGGTCCTGCCGACCGCCCTGCCGTACCTGATGACGGGCCTGCGGCTCGCGGCGGCGGTCGCGCTCATCCTCGCCGTGACCGCGGAGATGGTGATCGGCAACCCCGGGCTCGGGCGCATGATCGAGCTGTCCCGCTCCGCCGGGGACGCCGTCGGCCTGTACGCCCTCGTCGTGGTCACCGGGCTGCTCGGGCTTACGGTGAACCTCGTCTTCCGGTTCGTCGAGCGCCGGGCGCTGTCGTGGCACCAGTCCGTACGGGGGGAGGAGGCCGGATGACGACCCACCCCGGCCGGATCGCCACCACGCCGCGCCGTCGGGGCGTCGGGCCCCGGATCGCGGCGGGCCTCGGCCACGCGCTGGGGCTGCCGACGCTGCTCCTGGTGGCCTGGGGCCTGGCGGCGACGAGGGCGACGAACCGGTTCCTCCCCGGCCCGGCGGCGATCCTCGACGCCTTCGTGGACACCTGGGTCGGCCCCGCGTTCGTCGAGGACGTGCTGCCGAGCCTCTACCGCCTCGGTCTCGGCGTCGCCGCGTCGATCGTGCTGGGCGTCGCCGCCGGCGCCGTCATCGGCCTGACCCCCTGGCTGCGCGAGCTGCTCGAACCGTTGCTGGAGTTCCTCCGGGCGGTCCCGCCGCCCGTGCTGATCCCGGTGGTCATGCTCCTGCTCGGCATCACCGACACCATGAAGGTCGTGGTGATCGCCTCCGGCGCGGTCTGGCCGATCCTGCTGAACACGGTCGAGGGCGTCCGGGCGACCGACAGCGTCATGACGGAGACGGCCCGGTCGTTCCGGGTGTCCCGGTGGCAGCGGCTCCGGTTCCTCGTGCTGCCGGCCGCCAGCCCCCGGATCATGACCGGGGTCCGGCAGGCCCTCTCGGTCGCGCTCATCCTGATGGTCATCTCCGAGATGTTCGCCTCGTCGGCCGGGCTCGGCTACCGGATCGCCTACTTCCAGCGCAACTACCTCATCGCCGAGATGTGGAGCGGCATCCTCCTGCTCGGCGGAGTCGGCGTCCTGCTCGCCGTCGCCTTCGGTCTCGTCGAACGGCGCGTCCTGCGCTGGTACCACGGAATCCGGGAGGTCCACCGTGCCTGACCGCACCCTGCTGCGGGTGGAGCACCTGCGCAAGGTCTACGAGTCCACGACGGGCGGCGTCGAGGCGATCGGGGACGTCAGCTTCACGATGGCGGCCGGCGAGCTGGTCTGCGTCGTCGGGCCGTCCGGCTGCGGCAAGACCACCCTGCTGAAGTGTCTCGCCGGGCTGCTGCGGCCCACCGGCGGCGTGGTCGAGATGGACGGCGCGCCGGTGACCGGGCCGAGCCCCGCCATGGCCGTCGTGTTCCAGGAGTACGGCCGCAGCCTCTATCCGTGGCTGACGGTGCGCGGCAACGTCGAGCTGCCGCTGCGGCACAAGAAGCTCTCCCGCGCGCAGCGGCGTCGGCTGGTCGACGACGCGCTCGACGCGGTGGGCCTGGCGCACGCCGCGCCCAGCCACCCGTGGCAGCTCTCCGGCGGGATGCAGCAGCGCGTGGCGATCGCGCGGGCCGTCGCGTACCAGCCGGAGGTCCTGATCATGGACGAGCCGTTCGCCGCGGTGGACGCGCAGACCCGGGCGGACCTGGAGGATCTGGTCCGCGAGCTGCACGCCAGCCGGGGGATGTCGATCGTCTTCGTCACCCACGACATCGACGAGTCGGTCTACCTGGGCCAGCGGGTCATCGTGTTGTCCAGCTCGCCGACCCGGGTCCAGGAGGACCTCGCCATCGACCTGCCGCCCGAACGCGACCAGATCGGCACCCGCGCCCTGCCCCGCTTCACGCACCTGCGCACGCACGTCTACGGCGAGATCCAGCGGGCCAAGCGCGGGCGGGCCGTCGCCCCACGGCCCGCGCCGTGACGGCGGACCCGGCGAAGGGAAGGGCCGTGGCCAGTCGCCAGCCGAAGCAACTGCTGCTCGCCTTCTTCGGCGAGCACGTCGTCGACGGCGCCACGGGGCCGATCCGGGCCAGCGTCCTGATCCAGGTGCTGGAGGGCGCGGGCGTCGCCGCGCCGGCGACGCGGGCGACCCTCGACCGGCTCGTGCGCAGCGGCATCCTCGCGCGCAGCCGCAACGGCCGGGAGATCCTGTTCGCGCTGACCGAGCACGGGATGGCGGTGCTGCGGGAGGCGACCCACCGGGTGCGCGGGCCGCGGCCGTTCGACCCGCAGGGCAGCGGGTGGACCCTGGTGACCTTCTCGATCCCGGAGGACCAGCGGATGCTGCGGCACCGGCTGCGCTCGACGCTGACCTGGGAGGGCTTCGCGCCGCTGCGGGACGGGCTGTGGCTGGCCCCCGGCGAGGTCGACCTCGCCGGGTCGCTGGAGCCGCTGCGGCAGGACCTCCCGCCGCACGCCGTGGTGGCGTTCCACGCCCGCGAGCTCGCCGGGTTCCCGATCGCCGAGAGCGTCCGCGCCGCCTGGGACATCGAGGCGATCCGGCGCGCGCACCTCGCGTTCATCGACGTGTGGGGCGACCCGGCCGCGCCGGCGATGGCGTCGAGCGCCCTGACCGTGCGCACGATGCTGGTGGCCGACTGGCTCGCGCTGCTGCGCGCCGACCCGCGGCTGCCGGCCGAGTTCATGGACGCGCAGTGGCCGGCCACCCGGTCGGTGGAGACCTACCGGCGGGTGCACCGGGCGCTGGCCGAGGCGTCCACGGCGGAGTTCGCCGCGCTCGTCGCGGCCCGTCCCGCGGTCAGCCGGCGAACCGGGCCCGCAGCTCGGCCTTCCGCACCTTCCCCGACGCCGTCCGCGGCAGCTCGTCGACGATGACGACGTTCTTCGGCAGCTTGTAGCGGGCGATCCGGCCGTCGAGGCGCGCCCGCACGGTGTCGGTGTCCACCCTCGCCCCCGCCCGCACGGTGACGACCGCCCACGGCACCTCGCCCCAGCGCTCGTCCGGCACGCCGATGACCGCCGCCGAGACCACCCCGTCGATCTCGGCGAGGAGCTGCTCGACCTCGGCCGGGTAGATGTTCTCGCCGCCCGAGATGATCATGTCCTTGAGCCGGCCGGCGATGTAGAGGTAGCCGTCGGCGTCCAGGTGGCCCAGGTCGCCGGAGCGGAACCACCCGTCGGCGGTGAACGCCTCGGCGGTCGCCCCGGCGAGCCCGTGGTAGCCGGCGAAGACGTTCGGCCCGGCCACCTCGATCTCGCCGACCTCGCCGGTGGACGCCGGCCGGCCCGCCGCGTCGGTGACGCGCACGTCGGTGAAGAAGTGCGGCAGGCCGACGCTGCCCTGCTTGGCGCGGGTCATCGCCGTCGGCAGGGCGGTCGCCCCCGGGGACGCCTCCGTCATGCCGTAGCCCTGCGAGAACGACAGGCCCCGCGCCTCGTACGCGTCGAGGATGCGCGCGGGCACGGCCGAGCCGCCGCAGGTGAGCTTCGCCAGCGTCGACAGGTCGGTCGACGCCCAGGCGGGATGGTCGGCCAGCAACTGGTAGGTGGTCGGCACGCCGCTGAGCATGGTGACCCCGTGCCGCTCGATCTGCGCGAGCGCCCGCCCCGGGTCGAAGCCCTTCTCGACGACCAGGGTGGCGCCCTTGAGGATGACCGGCAGGGCGCCCATGCCGAGCGAGGCGACGTGGAACAGCGGGGAGATCATGAGCGCCACGTCGGTCGAGACGACGTCGTAGTCGACCACGCAGTTGAGCGCGACCCAGGTGAGGTTCCCGTGGGTCAGCACCGCGCCCTTGGCCCGGCCGGTGGTGCCCGAGGTGTAGACGATCGCCGCCGGGTCCCCGTGACCGGTCTCGACCGGGCCGGCGGCACCGGCGTCGGCGGCCCGCGCCAGGTCGGCCAGGCCCGGCCGGTCCGCGCCGCCCGCGCCGGTGACGACGACGTGCGGGGGCCGGGCGGCCGGCCCGACGACGGCCACCGAACCCGCGAGGTCGGGGTCGTGGATCAGCACGCGCGCGCGGCAGTCGGCGAGGACGTGGCCGATCTCGGGCGGCGCGAGGCGGGTGTTGACCGGCACGAAGACCGCGCCGACCTGCGCCGCCGCGAACATCACCTGGAGGAACTCCGGGCTGTTCTCCCCCAGGTAGGCGACGGCGTCCCCCCGGCCGACGCCCAGCTGGCGCAGCGCCGCCGAGACCCGGTCCACGGCGTCGGCGAGCTGCCGGTACGTGACGGTGTCGCCCTCGCCGTGGACGAGGGCGACCTTGTCCGGGGACTTGAGCCGACGCCTGGCCGTCCAGACGCCGATCCCGTGCTGGTGCATCGTCGGTCTCCTGGTGGTGGAGGTGGTGTGCCGGTCCGGCCGGCGGGCTCCCGGCCTCAGGCGTGGAAGCGGTACAGCCTCCCGCGCTCAGGCGTGGAAGCGGTACAGCCCGCGCGCGACGACCGCCGGCTTCGTCCCGCCCTCGATCTCGATCGTCTGGTCGACGACGAGCTGGTAGCCGCCGCGGACCTCGGTGACCTCGACGACGGTGGCCCGCATCCGCACCCGCGACCCGACCGCGACCGGGGCGGGGAAGCGCACCCGGTCGAGCCCGTAGTTCACCTTCGTGGCCACGCCCTCGACCTCCAGCAGCTCCGTCCAGAAGGGAACGGCCAGCGAGAGGGTCAGGAAGCCGTGCGCGATCGGCGCGCCGAACGGGCCGGTCCGCGCCCGTTCGGGGTCGACGTGGATCCACTGGTGGTCGTCGGTGGCGTCCGCGAACAGGTTCACCTGGTCCTGGCTGACCGTCCGGTAGCCGGTGCAGCCCAGGTCGACGCCGGCGAGGTCGGCGAGCCGCTCGTAGGTGGTGGTCGTCGTCATGGCGCTTCCTCTCGTCGTCACCGGGCGAGGCCCAGCAGCCGGGCCGCGTTGTCCTTGAGGATGCCCGGCAGCACGTCCGGCCTGAGGTCGGTGGCCGCCACGTCGCGCAGCCAGCGGTCGGGGGTGAGCAGGGGGTAGTCGGTGCCGAAGAGGACCCGTCGCCGCAGCGACGAGTTGGCGTGGCGCACCAGCTCGGCCGGGAAGTACTTCGGGCTCCAGCCGGACAGGTCGATCCAGGTGTTGGGCTTGTGCGTGACCACGGACAGCGCCTCGTCCTGCCAGGGCACCGAGGGGTGCGCCAGAATGATCTGGAGGTCGGGGAAGTCGGCGGCGACCGGGTCGAGCAGCATCGGGTTCGACAGGCCGAGGCGCAGGCCGTGGCCGCCGGGGGTGCCGGCGCCGATGCCGGTCTGTCCGGTGTGGAAGATCGCCGGGACGCCGGCCCGCTCGATCAGGCCCCACAGCGGCGCGTACTCGTCGTGGCTGGGGTCGAAGCCCTGCACGGTGGGGTGGAACTTGAAGCCGCGCACGCCCTCCTGCTCGATCAGCCGGGCGGCGAGGTCGAGGGCCGCCGCGCCGGTGCGCGGGTCGACCGACCCGAAGGGGATGAGCACGTCGGCGTGCTCGGCCGCCGCGCGGGCGATGTCGACGCTGGACAGCGGCGGGTGCCGCAGTTGGGTGCGCGCGTCCACGGTGAAGACGACGGCGGCCATGCCGCGCTCGCGGTAGTACTGCGCCACCGCCCCGACCGCGGGCCGGGGCCCGTCGGTCCGGAAGTAGGCCGACGCCGCCGCCACCAGCGGCTCGGGCAGCGAGGCGTGGCCGTGGTCGTCGACCTCGATGTGCACGTGCACGTCGATGGCCGTGACGGCGTCGAGGTCGATCGCGGGCTGGTACATGGGGGCCAACCTTCGTCGGGCGGGTCAGGAGGTCGCGGGCCGGAACTCCTCGGGCAGCTCCGGGAAGCGTTCGCCGACGCTCTGCGCGGCCCCGGCGAACGTCGTCGGCCACGCCTGGCGCAGCGCGTCGTAGGTCCAGCCGCCCGCGCGGTGGGCCGTCAGCGCCGCCTCGGGGTGCGTCCAGATCTGGAGCCGGTCGCCACCCACCCCGATCACCTGGCCGGTCACCGAGGCCGCCGCGTCGGAGCCGAGGAACGCGACGAGCCCGGCCACGTCGTCCGCCGTGCCGAACCCGAGGTCGTGCCGGAAGAACGCGGGCACCGGCTCCCCGTTCTCCTCGGCCCGCACGGCCGCGGCGAAGTAGGGGATGGTGGCGGTCATCGCGGTCGCGGCGACCGGGACGACGGCGTTGGCGGTGATGGCGGCCCGCCGCAGCTCCAGCGCCCAGGTGCGGACCATGCCCACGATGCCCGCCTTGACGGCCGCGTAGTTGGTCTGGCCGAAGTTGCCCCGCTGCCCGGTGGGCGACCCGACGCAGATGATCCGGCCGCCCTCGCCGGCCTGCCGCATGTGCCGCACCGCCTCGCGGGCGGTGGTGAACGTGCCACGCAGGTGCACGTCGACGACGGTGTCGAAGTCGTCGTCGCTCATCTTCCACAGCACGGTGTCGCGCAGCACGCCGGCGTTGGTCACCAGGACGTCCAGCCGTCCGAACCGCCCGACCGCCGTGGCGACCAGCTCCTTCGCGGTCTCGGTCGGGCCGACCGGCGCGACCACCGCGACGGCCCGGCCGCCGGACGCCTCGATGGCCGCGACGGCGTCGGCCGCGGCCCCGGCGTCGACGTCGTTGACCACGACGGACGCCCCCCGCCGCGCCAGCTCCCGCGCGTAGGCGAGCCCGAGGCCCCGCCCGGATCCGGTGACGATGGCGACTCTGCCGTCCAGTGACATGGATGCTCCTTCGCGTCGATGCGATCTGAGCACGATCCATTGATAAAGTCAATTATTGACAGATCTTGCTACCATCGGCGGCATGTCGCCAACTGGGAAGACCCGGCCGACCGGACCCGACCGGCTGCGGGACAGCGTGCTCGCCGGCGACCTGAGCTTCCTGCTGGCCCGCGCCAACGCGCTCACCCTCGCGGCCGCGAACGCGGCCCTCGCCGAGCACGGGCTGAAGGCGCGCTCCTACTCGGTGCTCGCCCTCGCCGCCGACGACACCCGCCCCACCCAGCGGGAGCTCGCCGAGTTCCTCCGCCTCGACCCGAGCCAGGTCGTCGCCCTCATCGACGGCCTGGAACGGCGGGAACTGGTCGAGCGGCGCACCGACCCCGCCGACCGCCGCGCGAACGTCCTCGTCGCCACCGACGCCGGCCGGGCCCTGTTCGCCCGCGCCCAGGCCTCCGCGCGGGCCGTGGAGCTGGGCCTGCTGGCCGCCGTGCCGCCCGAGGACCACGAGCGGCTGGCCCACCTGCTGCGCACCGCCGCCGGCCTGGCCCGCCCGCTGCCGTGACCGGCCGCGCCCCGCCGCGCGCTCAGCCCAGCGCCCGGGACAGCACCCGGCCCGCGGCCCGCACCAGCGGGACCAGCGCCACCGGGTCGGCCCGGTCGTGGGCCACCACCAGCGAGATCGCCGCCACCACGCCCTCCGGCGCGCGGATCGGCGCGGCCACCGAGAGGGCGTCCATGGTCACCTGGCGGTCGCTGACCGCGTAGCCGGTCCGCCGCACGTCGGCGAGGCAGCGGCGCAGCCGGCCCGCGTCGGTCACGGTCAGGTCGGTGTACCGCCGAAGCGGCGCGGACAGCACCCGTTCCTGCACCTGCGCGGGCGCGTGGGCGAGCAGGACCAGCCCGACGCCGGTGGCGTGCAACGCGAAGCGGCCACCGACCCGGGTCAGCACCGGCACCGCGTGCCGCCCGGCGATCCGTTCGACGAAGACGACCTCGAGGTCCTGCCGGACGGCGAGCTGGACGTTCTCGTGGGTCACCTCGTACAGGTCCTCCATGACCGGCAGGGCCACCTCCCGCAGCCCCAGGCCCCTCGGCGCGAGCGAGCCCACCTCCCACAGCCGCAGCCCGATCCGGTACCGCCCGTCGTCGCCGCGCTCCAGCGCCCCCCACGCGAGGAGCTCCGCCGCCCGCCGGTGCGCGGTCGGCAGCGGCAGCCCCGCGCGGCGGGCCAGCTCGGTCAGGGTCAACGCCGGGCTGGCCGGGGTGAACGCGGCGAGCAGCGCCAGCGTCCGCCCCGTCACCGACCGGCCCGGCTGCCCGCGCATCCCGCCATCATCCCGCCCGCGCCGGCCGGTCACAGCTCCAGGACGAGCCGGGGCGTACGGGCCCGGGAGACGCAGATCAGCATGGTGTCCCCGGCGGCCCGCTCCCGCTCGGTGAGCAGGCTGTCGCGGTGCTCGGGGACGCCGTCGAGCACCGGGGTCTCGCAGGTGCCGCAGGTGCCCTCCCGGCAGGACGACAGGACCCCCACGCCGGCCTCCTCCACCGCGCGCAGGATCGACGTGCCCGGCGGCACGGTCACCGTCCGCCCGGAGAGCGCGAGCTCGACCTCGATCGCCGTGTCCGCACCGCCGGCCGGGTCGGGCGGGGCGGTCACCGGGGCGCTCCCGCCGCCCCCGGCCCGACCATCCGGGCCAGCAGCCGCCGGGCGGCCAGGCCACCGGCGTCGATGTTGACGCTCAGCTCCTGGTACCGGTCCGGCTCGGCCGCGATCACCCGCTCCAGGACGTCGAGCGCCGCCACGTCCTGCATGACCACGGTGTGGTTGCTGTGGTGCAGGTACTCGCTCACCGACCCGTCGTCGACCGCGAAGTCACGCGCCACCGCCCAGAAGTCGTACGTGGTGTGCTCGGTCGACGGCGTGATGGCGTACACGATCTCGGCGTGGAACGCGCCGCTGTCCTCACCCTCGGCGGGCGGCAGGACGCCCCGCGGCGCGATCCGGCTGTGCAGGAGATAGAGGCAGGGCGGGTGGTACTCGATGTCCTGCCACCGGGTGATCCGGCCCCGGATCCCGGTCGAGCGCGCGTAGAACGGCGGGCACTCGGCGTCGTCCATGTGCCGGCTGACGCGGACGACGCCCCGCTCCTCGTCCACCTCGGTGACGATCGGGGTGTCCGCCACCTCCGGGGTGCCGATGTGGCCGCCGTGCAGGTAGGTCTCGTGCGACAGGTCCATCAGGTTGTCCACCAGCAGGCCGTACCGCGCGTTCAACGGCGCCATGCCGCGCACCACCGCGTAGCGGGGGTCGGCCAGCCACGGGGCGCGGGGGATCCCGGCCGGGTCGGCGCGCTCCCGGTCGCCGATCCACACCCAGACGAGGGAGTCCTGCTCCACCACGGGGTACGCGGCGACCCGCGCGGTGCGGGGAATGCGCTGCTGGCCCGGCACGAAGACGCACGCCCCGGTCGGGTCGTAGGTGAAACCGTGGTACCCGCAGACGATCGTGTCACCGTCGAGGCGGCTCTCCGACAGCGGGTAGCGCCGGTGCACGCACCGGTCGGCGAGCGCCACCGCCGCCCCGGCTCCGGTGCGGTAGAGCACCAGCGGCTCGCCGAGCACCGTGCGGGCGAGCAGGTCCCGCCCGACCTCGGCACCGTAGGCCGCCACGTACCACTGGTCACGGGCGAACGCCATGCGACCGGCCCCCTCCCGAACGAACATCGATGGGGCCGAATCGTCCCGTGCGGCGTCCCGGACGGGGAACCGGGGCTTTCACTGAATGGAAGCCCCGGCTCGTCTCAGGCGTCCCGGCGGCGGAACACCACGAACGCCGCCGCGAGCACCACGGCGACGCTCAGCAGCAGCAACGCGAACCCGGCCCACGGGGCGGGCAGGTTCGGGCCGCGGTGCACGAGCATGAGCTGCCGCCCCGCCATCGACGGCCAGTAGGTGCCCACGAACCGGGCGAGCGAGTCGGGCAGCGCCGGGGTGAACGCCGGAATCAGGAAGGTCGCCGCGGTGACGATGGCGATCGCGCCCGCCGTCGCGCGCACGGGCACACCGACGGCGACGCCGAGCAGCCCGACGGCGAGTTGGGCCATGACGACGCCGGAGAGGCTGACCGTGCTCGCCGCCGCCGCGCTCACCCGGCGGGGCCCGGGGCGGCCGGCCCGGACGACGTCCACCGGCCGGCGCCGGGTGAGTTCCCGGGGCCGGCCGGTGGCCGATCACCGTCCCGCCCGTCCTGGGCGGGTGTCGCGCGCCCGTCGGGGACGGGCGGTGGTGCTCAGGAGGCGGTGCACACCGGGGTCAGGCCGGTGGCGGTCCCGGTGCCCTGGAAACCGAACTCGGTGGACTGGCCGGCGTTCACCGCGCCGTTGTAGCTGACGTTGGTGAACTGCACGCTGCCGCTGGCGCCGCTGGCGGTGGCGCTCCAGGTGCCGGTCACCGTGGTCCCGGCCGGCAGGGTGACCTGGACGGTCCAGCCCCTGATCGGCGAGGTGCCGGCGGTGACCCGGACGGTGGCGACGAAGCCCCCGGGCCAGGAGTTCAGCGAGACCGTGGCCGAGCAGCCCGCGGCGGGCGGGGGCGTGGTCGGCGGCGGGGTGGTCGGCGGGGGCGTCGTGGGCGGCGGAGTGGTCGGCGGCGGGGTGGTGGGCGGCGGCGTCGTGGGCGGGGGCGTCGTGGGCGGGGGCGTGGTCGTCGGCGGCGTGGTGGTGCGGCCCTTGTTCAGCTCGTCGAGGACCGCGTGGTAGGCGGCCTTCTTCTGGTAGTTGCCGTTGCCGCCGGTGAACAGCAGGCCCCGCTCGGAGGAGCGCCACGACTCGCTGTCGGAGATGCCCCAGACGGTGATGCCGGTGCACTTGGGGACGTTCAGGCAGGCCCGCACGACCTTGCGGTAGTTCTCCGCCTGGCCCGCGCCGATGTCGTTGTTGCTCAGGTCGTCGTCGATGTCCACCTCGGACAGGTGCACCTCGACGCCGAGGTCGGCGAAGCGCTGGATGTTGGCCTGGAGGTCGTTGGTGATGATGCTGTTCGGGTTGTCGTTGAAGTGCGACTGGAACCCGACGCAGTCGATGTACTGCCGGTAGGTGCGGACGATGTCGTACAGGGCGTTGGCCTTGCGGTTCGGCCCGCCGCCCTGGACCGTGAGGCCCTCGACGTCGTAGTCGTTGATGCAGAGCTTGGTGGAGTATCCGCCGGCCTGCACGACCTGCTTGGCCCGGATGAACGAGTCCCGGATGACGTCGGTGTCGCCGGCGTCGAAGTAGTCGCCGTCGCCGTTGGCGTCGCGGTTCATGGTGTGCGGCCACTGGTTGCGCCGCCGGCCGGTGTTGTTGTCCTCCAGGGCCTCGTTGACGACGTCCCAGTAGGCGATCTTGCTGCCCCAGCGGTTGATGGCGTTGCCGATGAAGGTGTTCAGCGTCGCCTGGCTGGCGCCCTGCAACGCGCCGGCCTGCGAGTGCCACACCAGCGTGTGCCCCCGGACCAGCATGTTGTTGCTCTGGGCGTGGTTGACCAGGGTGTCCGCGCCGCCGGTGTTCTGCAACCCGCCGCTGGACGTGGCGATCCGGTCCGGCTTCATGTCGTTCTCGGGGGTCAGCTGGTTGAATTCCTGACCGACGATCGGGTAGAGCCGGTTGGGTGAGGCGGCGACGCCGAAGAACAGCCCCGCCTTGGCCGCCGCGGCCCGCAGCGTGGTCTCGGCCGCGGCGGCGGGGGCGGTGGACTGGACCGCCACCGCGCCGCTCACCACCAGCAGCACCGCCGCCGGCAGGGCGGTTCTCGTCAGTCGCTTCCGCTGTCTCAGGCTGCCGGTCACAGACCCTCCTCGAGGCATGCCGCCAATAATCGAAGTTCATGCATCCTTATCGGAGGGCCAGTATCGATACGGGTCAGCCACAGTGTCAACAACTTCCGGAAATGTTTCGGAAACCTCGCCGCAGGCCCGGCGCGCCGGCGGGGGCACGTCGGCGCAGGCAGGAGCGGGGCGTCCGCGGCCCTCCGGGCCCCGGAGGAAGCGCACCGCCCGCCCGTCGTCCCCAGTCCACGCACCCGGTACCGAAACATTCGGAACCACCGCCACCCGGAGCGCCGTGGCTGCCGCCCGGCCGCGCCGGGATATTGCGTTGCCCGCCGCCGCGCCGACCGCAAGGCTGCGCCGGATGGGGACAGAGCCCGAACCCGAGCGCCCGGTCCGGCCGGCCACCGCGTCCGACGCCGACCTGGCCGCCGAGCTGCTGGACGCCTTCAACCGCGAGTTCGACACCCCCACGCCGGGGCCCCGGGTGCTCGCCGCCCGGCTGCGGCGGCTCCTCGCCGGAGAGCACTTCCTGGTGCTGCTCGGCGGCGCGCCAGCCGTCGGGGTCGCGGTGGTCTCCTTCCGGCCCAGCCTCTGGTACGCCGGCCCGGTGGCCACCCTCGACGAGCTCTACGTGCGCCCCGAGATGCGCGGGCAGCGCTACGGACACGCCCTGCTGGACGCCGCCTGCCGGCTGGCCGGCGAACGCGGCGCCGGATCGCTGGAGATCAACGTCGACGGCGAGGACGTCGACGCCCGCCGCTTCTACGAGGCGCACGGCTTCACCAACTTCGAGCCGGGGGCACCCGAGCCGATGTTCTACTACTATCGCGAGCTGGACTGACCCGGAGCGATCCCGACGCCGGCACGCCACCGCCCGGGCCAGGGCGGCCGATCCCCTGCCGCGACTCGACGTGACCGGCGAACGGATCGACTGAGGAGTGTCGGATGGTCGACGTCGAACAGGTCACCCCGAACGTGGCCGGGCACGGGGAGGGGCCGGTGTGGTGCCCGGCCGACCAGCGGCTGCGCTGGGTCGACATGCTGGCCGGGGACGTCCTGGCGCTGGACCCGGCCACCGGCACCGTCACCCGTCGACACGTCGCCCCGGTGGTCGCGGCCCTGCGCCCCCGGTCCGCCGGTGGGCTGGTCGTCGCCGTCGAGCGGGGCTTCGCGCTGCTGGGGGACGACTCGGTCGAGCTGCTGCCCGAGGTCTGGTCGGACCCGTCGATCCGCATGAACGACGGGGCCTGCGATCCCCTGGGGCGTTTCTACTGTGGCTCGATGGCGTACGACGCGGCGCCGGGCCGGGCCGCGTTGCACCGGCTCGCCGCCGACGGGACGGTCGAGACGGTGCTCACCGGGCTCACCGTCTCCAACGGGCTGGCCTGGACCCGGGACGGCGGCACCGCCTGGTACGTCGACTCGGCCACCCAACGGGTGGACGCCTTCGCCTTCGACCCGGCGACCGGCGAGCTGCGCGACCGGCGGCCGGTGGTGACGGTGCCGCCGGCGGTGGGCACCCCCGACGGGCTCTGCGTCGACAGCGAGGGCGGCGCGTGGGTCGCCCTGTGGGACGGGGGCGCCGTCCACCGGTACGCGCCGGACGGCCGCCTCACCGCCGTCGTGGAGCTGCCGGTCCGGCGGCCGACGGCGTGCGCGTTCGGCGGCCCCGACCACGCGGACCTCTACGTCACGTCGTCCCGCCTGGGCCTGCCGGACGACGACCGTTCCCCGGCGGGCGCGCTGTTCCGGTTCCGCCCCGAGGTGCCCGGCTTCCCGGCCCAGCCCTTCGCCGGCTGAGCCCCGCCCCACGGGGGACGGTCACACCCGGCTGGTCGGCGGGTGCCGCGCCGGCGGCAGCCCGGGCACGGCCCGGCAGAGGTCGGCCAGCGTCCCGCCGGCGGCCAGGACGGTGCCGTCGGGGCGGACGACGGCCGCCCGGGCGCGGCCACCGGCCAGCCACCGGCGCAGTTCGCTGCCCGGTGGGGCGTCGACGACGACCGCTCCCCGGCGGGTCAGGTCGGCCCGCTGCTCGGCCGACGGCGCGACGGAGGTGACGACCGCGAACCGGCCCGCCGCCACGTCGTCGAAGCGGACGTCGCCGTCGAGCACGGCGTTCGGGCACAGCCGGCCCGCGACGCCACGGCCCAGCGGGGGCCGCCGCACCAGGGCGGACCGCCGCAGCGCGGGCGTCTCGCTGTCCGTGGCGAGGCGTTGCAGGCCGGGCACGAGGCGCAGGCGCGGCGCCACCACCCGGCGGACGGCGTCCCCCCACCGGCCGCCGGCCGTCATGGCGACGCCGACCAGCTTCGCCAGCCTGATCATGGCGTGGGCGTGCCGCCGGCGTTCGGTCTCGTAGGTGTCGAGGACGCCCTCGGGCAGGCTCCCGTCGAGCACGCCGGCGAGTTTCCAGGCGAGGTTCATCGCGTCGCGCAGCCCGGCGCCCAGGCCCTGACCGACGAACGGCGGCGTGAGGTGGGCGGCGTCGCCGAGCAGGAAGATCCGCCGGTCGCGCCACCGGTCGGCGACCTGGGCACGGAAGGTGTACTCGGCCGCCCGGACGACCTCCAGCTCCGCGCGGGGCACGGCCCCCGTCCACGGGGCGACCAGCGGATACAGCCGGGCCGGGTCGCGGAAGTCGGCGGCGGCCTCGCCGGGGGCCAGCAGGAACTCCCAGCGGTGCCGGGTCGGGCCGACCCGCAGGTAGGTGCCGGCGCGGACCGGGTCGCAGAGCTGGTGCACGCCCTCCCAGTGGCCGAGCTCGGCCTCGGTGACCACGTCGACGACGAGCCAGCGCTGGGTGAACCCGAGGTCGCGCATGCCGGCGCCGATCGCGGCCCGGGTCGACCCGTTGGCGCCGTCGCAGCCCAGGACGTAGCCCGCGCGGACGACGCCCGGCGCGCCGGTGACCGTGTCGGTGACGCTCACCGCCACGCCGTCCGCGTCCTGGGTCAGGGCGGTGACCTCGGTGTCGCCGCGCAGGGTGGCGTTGTCGTGCCGGCCGAGGTTGCGGCGCAGGATCGCCTCCAGCTCCGGCTGGTCGAACAGGCTGCCCTGCGGGTAGCCGTGCCGGCCCGGCGTCACGTCGCGGGGGAACTCGGCCAGCACCCGCAGGCTCCGGTCGACCAGGCGCAGGCCCCGGTGCGGCCGGGAGATGGCGGCGAACTCCTCCCGGAGCCCCAGCCGGGCAAGGATGCGGTGCACCTCGTCGTCGAGGGCGACCGCCCGGGGCAGCGGGTAGATCTCCGCCCACCGGTCGAGGACCAGGCACTGCACGCCGTGCTGGGCGAGCAGCGTCGCCGCGGTGAGCCCGGTGGGACCCGCGCCGACGATGACGACCGGGACCGCGGTCACCGTGCCGCCAGCCTCATCCCGCAGAGCCTACCCACGGCGGTGGCGCCCGGCCGGTCGAGCAACGTCCCGGCTCCCCGGCCGGCTGCGGCTGCGGCTGGCGAGCGTGGTACGCCCACCTGCCGCAGCCGGGGGTGGCGGACGGCGGGCGCGGGGTGCCCGGTGGGGCCGGCGCGGCGGATCGGCGTCGGCCCCCACCGGGGGCGGGTCTCCGGCCGTCAGGCGCGGGACCACTGCATGCTGGTCGCGGAGCCGCAGGTGCGCTGCTCCAGGGCCGCGCCCGGGGTGGTCGAGCCGCCCGCCACGTTGAGGCACTTGGCGCTGTTGAGGTTGACGAGCTGGTAGTAGCCGTCACCGGTCGAGCGCCAGGTGAAGGTCTGGTTGGCCCCACCGTGGCAGGTGTACTGGATGATCTGCGCGCCGTCCGCGGTCGAGGCGTTGAGCACGTCGGCGCACTTTCCGCTGTTGACGCTCTGGAGGGTGACGTTGCCGTTGCCGGCGTCGTTGAACCTCCACTGCTGCCAGGGGTTGCCGTTGCTGGTCCACTGGCCGATGACGGCCAGGTCGTTCAGGTTGGGCGCCTGCACGTCGACGACCTGGCCGCTGTTGCGGTTGGTGACGCGGTAGGACGTGCCGGTCCCGGTGCCGGCGGTGAACTGCCACCAGTTGAGGTTGAACAGGTTGCCGCTGCCGCCGACGAACCGCAGGTACAGGTCCTGGGTGCCGGTCGCGCCGGTCACCGGGCAGGACACCGTCTGCCACGTCTGCCACCCACCGGTGACCGGCACCGTGCACACGCCGACCCGGGTGCCCGTCGGGCTGCCCAGCCGCGCCTCGATCGTGCCACCACTGCCCGCCGACGCCACCCGCGCGCTCAACGACGCCGCGCCCGACCCGAACGCCACCCCCTTCACCTTGATGTAGTCACCGTTGTTGAGGAAACCCACGTTCATCCCGCCCTCACCGGCAGGCTCCGTCTCCACCCCCACCGACCAGGCGATCGTCTCCGCCTCCTGCCGCACATACGGATTCAACGTCCCGATCTGCGGCGCCCCGGTGGTGGTCATGTTCATGGTCGGGATCGTCCCGTCACTACGGTAGGAGAACTTCTCCACCGCCACCGACCGGGTGTAACCACCCCCACCCGGCAACGCCCCGTTGTGATAGAAGAAATACGACCCCCCGTTGAAGTCGATCACACCGGGGTGGTTCGTGAAGCTGCCGCCCTGCCGCGGCATCACCGTCCCCCGATACGTCCACGGCCCCGTCGGACCCGGCGCCGTCGAGTAACCGATGAACTCCGAACAACACTCCGCCGCGAACACGTTGTAGTACATGCCGTTACGCTTGTACACCCACGGCCCCTCCTCATACAGGGTCGGCCGACTCGCGTTACCCGTCCGCGTCCCGAACCCCGCCGTGGTCAACGGAATCTTCGTCGGGCTCCCCGAGTACGAGACCATGTCCGCGTTCAACTTCACGTACCACAGGTTCGGGTTGCCCCAGTACAGGTACGCCTGCCCGTCATCGTCGATCATCACGTTCGGGTCGATCTCACCGTTACCCACCAGAGGACGGCCGATCGCATCCCGGAACGGCCCCGTCGGACTGTCGGCCACCCCGACACCGATCACCATCCCACCACCACGCTGCTTCACCGGCACATACCAGTAGAACTTGTTGTTGCGGGCGACAACGTGACCGGCCCAGGCGTCGGCCTCGGCCCAGGAGAACGTGGCCAGGCTCATCGGCGAACCATGGTCGGTCCAGTTGACCATGTCCGCGGAGGAGAACACCCGCCAGTCCTTCATCGTGAAGTACGTCGACCCATCCTCGTCATGGCCGGTATAGAGGTAGATCCGACCGTTGTAGACCAACGGGGCGGGGTCGGCGGTGTAGATCGTCTGCACGATCGGATTGTCGGCGTGGGCCGGGCTCGCCGGGAGCAGCGTGGCGATCAGGAAAAGGCTCACGAGCCAGGCGCCGGCGCGTCTGATCCGGGCCCGGGTCACGGATGGGCTTGCGGCTGTCATCGTCATCTCCTGGTGGTGGCGTGCGTGGCTGTCGGCTCGGCCGGCAGCCGACCGGGCGGGTCGCGTTCCCCCTCTCGGCGACGGTGGCGGTCTCGTGGCGGGAGAACTGGTCGCCCCGCTGGCGCAGGCGCCGGCCGGGGAACCCGTGCGCGCGCAACGGAGACCGGCCCGAGCGGGCCAGGTCGGCGACCCGGAGGACGGTCCCGTCGACGCGGCGGGCGGCGGCGTCCGTCGTCCGCCGCGAGCGTGCCGGCCGGCGTTTCCCCACTGTGAGCGATCACATAGCCGCTCGTCAAGATTTAACGGCGTAGATGCGAGGCGGAAACTCCGCCCACCTACCGGACTCCCACCCACGCCCCCGGAATCGGGGCCGACAGGCAGCCCTCCATCGCCGACGCCGCGATGTTATCGCTCACACGAGGCTACGGGAGGCGGCCCGACCGCCGAAACCCCCGCGCGCACCGCGTCGCCGCCGCGTCGCGTGAACCCGGGGCGACCGGGGTGAAGATGAAGGCCATCGATGTTAACGTTCATACGGCCGCCGCCCGCAGCGCGGCCGACACCCTGCCGCCCCGACGGGTGCCGCGGGTATTGGTCTGATGCCTGCGGGGCGCAGGCCCGCAACCCAGCCGGGAAGGCACCGCAGGCGCGGCCCTTGAGAGCGCCGACGTGCATTGACGTTACGCATCGGAAACCTTTAACGTCTGACGTCTTGGCCGTGAGGCACGCCACCACACCACCGCCGCCCCACTCCGCCGCTGGAGGGAGCATCATGTCCCGTCCCTCGCTCTCCCGACGTTCGCTGCTGGCCGCCCTGGGCGGGCCCACCGGCACCGCGCCGGCCAGCGTCAACGCCGACACCGGCCACGACGGCGGCGGCAACCTGCTCTGGGCCGTCACCACCGCCTGATCCCCGCGGCGCGCCGCCCACCACCGGAGAGATGGAGAGGACACGATGAACCGAAGAAACCTGTTGGGTACGGGGCTGACGTTGCTGCTCGGCGCGACGGCGGCCCTCACCGCCGGCTGCGGTGGCCAGGCGGGCGACGGGGCCGGCGCGGGCGGCGGCCGGCCGCTCGTCGGGGTCGACTACCCCCGCTCGGACACCGACTTCTGGAACTCGTACATCACCTACGTGCCGAAGTCCGCCGAGGAGCTGGGCGTCGAGCTGAAGACCACCAACTCGCAGAACGACATCGCCAACCTCATCTCCAACGCGCAGACCTTCCTGAGCCAGGGCGTCAAGGGGGTGGTGATGGCCCCGCAGGACACCGCCGCCATCGCGCCGACCCTGGCGCAGTTCGAGAGCCGCAAGATCCCGGTGGTCACCATCGACACCCGGCCGGACACCGGCAAGGTGTTCATGGTGGTGCGCGCGGACAACCGCGCCTACGGCACCAAGGCGTGCCAGTTCCTCGGCACCAAGCTGGGCGGCAAGGGCAAGGTCGTCATGCTCCAGGGCGGCCTGGACTCGATCAACGGCCGGGACCGCACCGAGGCGTTCAACGAGTGCATGCGCAAGGACTTCCCCGGCATCACCGTGTTCGGCGAGGCCACCGACTGGAAGGCCGACGTGGCGGCGTCGAAGCTGCAGACCCGCTTCGCGTCGGACCCGGACGTCAAGGGCATCTACATGCAGTCCTCGTTCGCGCTGTCGGGCACGTTGCAGATCCTCAAGCAGCGCGGCCTCCAGGTGCCGCCGACCGACCCCCGGCACGTCTTCGTCGTCTCCAACGACGGCATCCCCGAGGAGCTGAAGAACATCGGCGACGGCCTGATCGACGCCACCGTCAGCCAACCGGCCGACCTGTACGCCAGGTACGGGCTGGAGTACGCCAAGGCGGCGATCGAGGGCAGGACGTTCCAGCCGGGCCCGACCCCGCACGGCAGCACCATCATCCAGGTGCGCGACGGCCTGCTGGAGGACCAGCTCCCCGCGCCGCTGGTGACGCTGGACGGCGCGCCGGTCGCGGGGCAGCCCACCGTGAAGTTCGACGACGCGTCGCTGTGGGGCCGCAACGCATGAGTGCCGCCCCGCACCGCCCCGGCGACGGGCCGGCCGGCGACGGCCAGCCCGTCGTCGAGGCCGTGGACATCACCAAGCGCTTCGGGTCCACGCTCGCGCTGTCCGGGGCGGGCATCCTGGTCCGCCGCGGCGAGACGCACGCCCTGGTGGGGCGCAACGGCGCCGGCAAGTCGACGCTGGTGAGCATCCTCACCGGGTTGCAGGCCGCCGACTCCGGCGCGGTGGCCTTCGACGGCCGTCCGGCCCCGCCGCTGGGTGACCGCGACGCCTGGCGGCAGCGGGTGGCGTGCGTCTACCAGAAGTCGACGATCATCCCCACCCTCACCGTGGCGGAGAACCTGTTCCTCAACCGGCACGCGCGGGGCCGCAGCGGGCTGATCCGCTGGTCGGGCCTGCGGCGGGAGGCGGAGCAGCTGCTCGCGGCGTGGTCGGTCGACGTCGACGTGCGCCAGCCGGCGTCGACGCTCACCGTCGAGCAGCGGCAGTTCGTGGAGATCGCCCGGGCGCTGTCCTTCGGGGCCCGGTTCATCATCCTCGACGAGCCGACCGCCCAGCTCGACGCCGCCGGCATCAGCCGGCTGTTCGCCCGGATCCGGGACCTGCGGGCGCACGGGGTGACGTTCCTGTTCATCAGCCACCACCTCCAGGAGATCTACGAGCTCTGCGACCGGGTGACGGTCTTCCGCGACGCCCGGCACGTCGTCACCGCGGACGTGGCCGGGTTGAGCCGGCAGGCGCTGGTGGCCGCGATGACCGGCGAGGACGTGACGATGCCGGAGGCCGAACACCGGCGGCTGGCGTCCGACGCGCCGGTGCTGCTGTCGGTGCGCGACCTGGTCACCTCGTCCGGCGCGCGGCTGTCGCTTGAGGCCCGGGTGGGCGAGGTCGTCGGCATCGCCGGTGGCGGCGGCAGCGGCAAGGTGGAGGTCGCCGAGGCGATCGTCGGTCTGGCCCGCCCGGCGGGCGGGACGGTCGCCGTCGGTGGCCGGGCGCTGCGGCCGGGCAGCGTGCCCGACGCGCTCGACGCGGGCGTGGGGCTGGTGCCGCAGGACCGGCACCGGGAGGGCCTGGTGCCGGCGCTGTCCATCGCGGAGAACGTCACGATGACCGTGCCGCGCCGCGTCGGGCGGTACGGCCTCATCTCGTCGGCCCGGCGCGACGCCCTGGCCCGGGACACGATCGCCGACCTGGCGATCAAGGCGGCCGGGCCGCAGGTGCCGGTCTCGGAGCTCTCCGGCGGCAACCAGCAGAAGGTCGTGATGGGCCGGGCGTTGGCCAGCGACCCCCGGGTGCTGGTCCTCGTCACGCCGACCGCCGGGGTCGACGTGCGGTCCAAGCAGACCCTCCTCGGCGTCGTCGAGCAGGTGCGCGGCCGGGGCAGCACCGTGCTGGTGGTCTCCGACGAGCTCGACGACCTGCGGATCTGCGACCGCGTGCTGGTGATGTTCCAGGGCCGGGTCGTCGGCGAGATGGCCCACGGCTGGAACGACAACGATCTGGTAGCCGCCATGGAAGGGGTGGACCTCCACCATGTCTGACACGCTGTCCACCGCCACGGCGTCGTCCCCGGTGCCCCCGCCGTCGCGCGCGCCGTCGCGGAGCCTGGTCGTCGCCCGGCTGCGGGACCTGGCGCTGGTGCCGGCGATCATCGCGGTCGCGGTCGTCGGGTCGATCGTCAACCCGGTCTTCCTCAGCTCCGACAACATCATCAACGTGCTGCAGAGCATGTCGGAGATCGCCATCCTGGTCCTCGCCCAGACCATCGTGCTGATCACCGGCAGGATGGACCTGTCGCTGGAGTCCACCTTCGGCCTGGCGCCCGGCATCGCCGCCTGGCTGATCGTCGACCCCGCGCTCACCCGGGGGCTCGGGCTCGGCGTGCTGCCGGACGGCTGGGCGATCCCGGTGGTCCTGCTCGTCGGCGCCCTCGTCGGCGCGTTCAACGGGCTGCTCATCGTCCGGTTCGGCCTCAACGGCTTCATCGTGACGCTGGGCATGCTCATCATCCTGCGCGGGCTGCTCACCGGCATCTCCGGCGGACAGACCTTCTTCGCGCTGCCCGGGTCGATGACGTACCTGGGCTCGGCGAGCTGGTTCGGTGCGCCGGCCTCGATCTGGGTGTCGCTGCTGCTGTTCGCCGCCGGGATCGTGGTCCTCGGGCACACCCGCGCCGGCCGGGCGCTGTACGCGATCGGCGGCAACGAGGACGCGGCGCGCGCGGCGGGCATCCGCACCGACCGGGTGCTGTGGATCGCGCTCGTCGTGGCCAGCGTGCTCGCGGCGCTCGCCGGCCTGCTGATCAGCGGACGGCTCGCGGCGGTGCCGTCGGCCCAGGGCAGCGGCGCGATCTTCCAGGTCTTCGCGGCGGCGGTGATCGGCGGCGTCAGCCTCAACGGCGGCAGGGGAACCGTGTTCGGCGCCTTCACCGGCGTGCTACTTTTATTTATGATCATCAATGTTCTGACCCTGGCCGGGGTGCCCGCGCAGTGGACGAACTTCCTCAACGGCGCCGTCATCCTGGTGGCCCTGGTGGTCTCCCGCATCACCGGGGGCAAGGCGCAGACGTGAGGCGACCCGGCCCGCCGGTCGGGCCCGTCACGAGGCAGACCCCACGAGCCGGGCGCCCACCGGCCGACGTTCTACCCCAGGAGTTGCGGTGACCGAGCGCATCACGTCCGTAGCCACCATCGACGTACGATTCCCCACCTCCCGGCACCGCGACGGGTCGGACGCGATGAACCCGTTCCCGGACTACTCCGCGGCGTACGTGATCCTGCGGACCTCGGCGGGGGCCACGGGCCACGGCCTCGTCTTCACGGTGGGCCGCGGCACCGAGATCCAGGTCGCGGCCGTCCAGTCGCTCGCCCCGATGGTGGTCGGCCAGCCGGTCGACGCGCTGACCGCCGATCCGGGCGCGCTGGCCCGCCGGCTCGTCGGCGACAGCCAGATCCGCTGGCTGGGCCCGGAGAAGGGCGTCGTGCACATGGCGGCCGGCGGCCTGGTCAACGCGGTGTGGGACCTCGCCGCCCGGCGGGCGGGCAAGCCGCTGTGGAAGCTGCTCGCCGACCTCACCCCGGAGCAGCTCGTCGCCCAGGTCGACTTCCGCTACCTGCGCGACGCCCTCACCGAGGACGAGGCGCTCGCGCTGCTGCGGGCCGCCGCCGCCGGCCGGGCCGAACGGGAGCGCCGGCTGCTCGCCGAGGGCTACCCCGCGTACACCACGACCCCCGGCTGGCTGGGCTACGACGACGAGAAGCTGGCCCGGCTCTGCGCCGAGGCGGTGCGCGACGGGTACGGGCTGATCAAGCTCAAGGTCGGCGGGAACCTGGCCGACGACGTGCGCCGGATGGGCATCGCCCGGCAGGCCGTCGGGCCCGACGTGCGGATCGCGGTCGACGCCAACCAGATCTGGGGCGTGCCGGACGCGATCCGGTGGATGCGCGAGCTGGCCGCGTTCGACCCGTACTGGATCGAGGAGCCGACCTCGCCGGACGACGTGCTCGGGCACGCCGCCGTGCGTAAGGCCCTCGCGCCGGTGAAGGTGGCCACCGGCGAGCACGTGCACAACGCGGTGATGTTCAAGCAGCTCCTCCAGGCCGACGCCGTCGACGTGGTGCAGATCGACGCGTGCCGGGTCGCCGGGGTCAACGAGAACCTGGCGATCCTGCTGCTCGCCGCGAAGTTCGGGGTGCCGGTCTGCCCGCACGCGGGCGGGGTCGGGCTCTGCGAGCTGGTGCAGCACCTGGCCATGTTCGACTTCGTCGCGGTCAGCGGCAGCGCCGACGACCGGGCCATCGAGTACGTCGACCACCTGCACGAGCACTTCGTGGACCCGGTGCGGGTCACCGGCGGGCGGTACCTGGCGCCGACCGCGCCGGGGATGAGCGCGGAGATCGTCGCCGCGTCCGTGACCGACTACCGCTACCCGGACGGCCCGCAGTGGACGCGCCGGCCGGCGGCGGCGGGAGCGCCGAGCGCATGATCATCGACGCGCACCACCACCTGTGGCGGCCGGAACGCGGCTACGCCTGGCTCGACGCGCCCGAGCTGGCGACCATCCGCCGGCCGTTCACCCCGGCCGACCTGACCGCCGAGCTCACCGCGGCCGGCGTCGACGGCACCGTGCTGGTGGAGGGCGGCCGCTGCCACCCCGACGAGGCCGCCGAGTTCCTCGGCTACGCCGCCGACACTCCGGCGATCCTCGCGGTGGTGGCCTGGCTCGACGTCGCGTCCGGCGACGTGTCCGCCACCGTCGGGCGGTACCGCGCGCTGCGCGGCGGCGAGTACCTGGCCGGGGTGCGCTCGCAGGTGCAGGGCGAGGCCGACCCCGACTACCTCGACCGGCCCGACGTGCGGCGCGGGCTCGCCGAGCTCGCCGCCGCCGGGCTCGTGTTCGACCTGGTGATCCGCGCCGACCAGCTTCCGGCGGCGGCCCGGGCCGCCCGGGCGGTGCCGCAGCTACGGTTCGTCCTCGACCACCTCGGCAAGCCCCGCATCGACTCCGGCGGGGCGGGGCTGCGGCGCTGGCGCGGCCCGCTGGCCGACCTGGCCGCCTGCCCCAACGTCACCGCCAAGCTGTCCGGCCTGGTCACCGAGGCCGGGCCGGACTGGACGCCGGAGCACCTGCGCCCGTTCGTCGAGGTGGCGGTGGAGGAGTTCGGGCCGCAGCGGCTGATGTTCGGCTCGGACTGGCCCGTCTGCCTGCTCCGCTCGGACTACGCCGGCGTCGGCCGGGCGTTGGCGGCGGCGCTGCCCCCGCTGTCGGCCACGGAGCGGCACGAGATCCTCGCCGGCACCGCCGTGCGCGCCTACGACCTGGCGCGGCGGGTCGCGCAGCTCCCCCCGGCATCCGCCGGGGGACGACACCCGACGGAAAGGGCCTGACGTGCGACGCTACGGCTGGGTGATCCGGCTGCGCCCGGATCGCCGCGAGACCTACCTGCGGCTGCACGCCGCCGTCTGGCCCGACGTCGAACGGCGGCTGCGCGAGGCGAACATCCGCAACTACAGCATCTTCCTGCACCGGGACCTGCTGTTCGGCTACTACGAGTACGTGGGCGAGGACCACGACGCCGACCAGCGCCGCATCGCCGAGGACCCGCAGACGCGGGCCTGGTGGAAGCTGACCGATCCGTGCCAGGAATCGCTCGCCGAGCCCGGCTCGGGGCACTGGTGGGCCCCGATGGACGAGGTCTGGCACCTGACCGAGGAGGCGTCGTGAACCGCAGCGCGCAGTACGTCGGCGACAACACCTTCGTCGTCGCCGACACCGACCCCGTGCCGCCCGGCCCCGGCGAGGTGCGCCTCGACGTCGCGTACACCGGGATCTGCGGCACGGACCTGCACGTCGCGCACGGCGCGATGGACCGGCGGGTCCGGGTGCCCGCGGTGATCGGCCACGAGATGTCCGGCCGCGTCGCCGAGGTCGGCGCGGGCGTCGAGGGCTACCGGGTGGGCGAGCCGGTGACCGTCATGCCGCTGGACTGGTGCGGCGAGTGCCCGGCCTGTCGCGCGGGCCACCGCCACGTCTGCCACCGGCTCAACTTCGTCGGCATCGACTCGCCCGGCGCGATGCAGCGCTCCTGGACGGTGCCCGCGCGGCTGCTGGTGCCGCTGCCCGAGGGCCTGCCCCTGGCCCACGCCGCGCTGGTCGAGCCGACCGCGGTCGCCGTGCACGACGTGCGGCGCTCCCGGCTCGCCGCCGGGGAGCACGCCGTGGTCGTCGGCGCCGGACCGGTCGGGCTGCTCATCGGCACGGTCGCCAGGTCGGTCGGCGCCGAGGTGACGGTGCTCGAACTCGACCCGCACCGCCGGGCGCTCGCCGCCGAGCTCGGGCTGCGCGCCCTGGACCCGGCGGCGGTCGACGTCGCGCGGCACGTCCACGAGGCGACCGGCGGGGCCGGCGCCGCCGTGGTGTTCGAGGTGTCCGGCTCCGCCGCCGGGGTCCGCACCGCGACCGACCTGCTCGCCGTACGCGGGCGGCTGGTGGTGGTGGCGATCCACCCCACCCCGCCGGCGGTGGACCTGCACCGCGTCTTCTGGCGCGAGCTGGAGCTGATCGGCGTGCGGGTGTACGAGCGCGACGACTACACCGAGGCCGTCCGGCTGGTGCACGACGGGCAGGTGCCCGCCGAGCGGCTCATCACCCGGATCGTGCCGCTGACCGAGGTGGCGGAGGCGTTCCGGGCGCTCGCCGCCGGTGGTGAGGTGAAGGTCCTCGTGGACTGTGGAGGTGCGGCGTGAACCCGTTCGACCTGAGCGGCCGGCTGGCCGTGGTGACCGGCTGCCGGCGCGGGATCGGCCTGGCCATGGCGGAGGCCCTGGCCGCGGCCGGCGCGGACGTCGTCGGCGTCAGCGCGGCGCTGGAGGAGTCCGGCAGCGAGGTCGGCCGGCGGGTGGCGGCCCACGGCCGGTCGTTCGAGGCGTACCGGACGGACCTGTCCGACCGCGCCGCCGTCCGCGCGCTCGCCGAGCGGCTCGGGCAGTCGCCCCGGCCGGTCGACATCCTGGTCAACAACGCCGGCACGATCCGCCGCGCCCCCGCCGCCGAGCACTCCGAGCAGGACTGGGACCACGTGCTGGAGGTCAACCTGTCCGCACCGTTCCTGCTCGCCCGGGAGGTCGGCCGGGAGATGGTCCGGCGCGGCACCGGGAAGATCATCTTCACGGCGTCGATGCTGAGCTTCCAGGGCGGCGTGACGGTGCCGGGCTACGCGGCGGCCAAGTCGGCGGTCGCCGGGCTGACCCGGGCGCTGGCCAACGAGTGGGCCCCGCACGGGGTCAACGTCAACGCGATCGCGCCGGGCTACATCGACACGGACAACACGCGGGCGCTGCGGGAGCAGCCGGAGCGCAACCGGGCGATCCTGGAGCGGATCCCGGCCGGTCGCTGGGGGCGGCCCGACGACCTCGCCGGGGCCACCGTCTTCCTCGCCTCCGACGCGGCCGCGTACGTCAACGGGGCCGTCATCCCGGTCGACGGGGGCTGGCTCGCGCGCTGAGCCGCCGAGGGCCGGCAGGCCGTGGCACCGGGCCGGGGGCGTCGCCCCCGGCCCGGCGTCGGTCACGGGGTGGTCAGGTCGAACCGGCGGACGGTGACCGCGCCGCCGAGCGCCTGGGTGGCGTAGTTGAAGACCGCGAAGCGGTAGCCCATGAAGAACTGCCAGGCGTTGTTCAACGTCAGCGCGTTGCCCAACGGGACGAAGTTCACCCCGTCGGTGCTGTAGGAGAAGGACGCCTGCCGCCCGCTGCCCGGCCTGATGTCGGCCTTGGCCCGCAGCCAGATCCGGCCGCCGCTGACCGCCGCGCTGGCGATCTCGGTGCCGGTGCTGGTGGTCCGCCAACTGCCGTCCATGGTCAGGCCGTTGGTCATCACCACCCGGGTCGCCCCGTTGTCCCGCCGCACGCCGATCCAGGCCGACGAGTCACGGAGCATGGCCAGCCCGGAGCGGTCGCCGTCGCGCATGGTCGAGTAGTCCAGCTCGATGGTGGCGGTGGAGGTGGGCCCCTGGATGCGCCGGGTCGCGGTGTTGCGGGCGCTGTAGAGGTCGTTGGTGACCGTGGCCGTCTGCAGGCGCAGCCCGCTGCCGGTCGACCACTTCGTGTTGTCCGGGTTGTGGTTCCACTCCCACTGCGGGCTCAGCGTCGTGCCGGTGAAGGTGTCCGCGCCGGTCATCGGCGCGACCGGCCGGGCCGGCAGCGGCGACGGGTAGCTGCTGCCCCAGGCGCCGTTGACGGTCTGGATCTGCGGCCAGCCGTCGGAGGTCCAGGTGATCGGCGCCAGCGCCGGCACCCGGCCACCGGGATACGCGTCGACGAAGGCCATGTAGTACCACTGGCCGTTCTGGGTCTGCACCAGGCCGCCCTGGTGCGGCACGCCGCCGCCGGAGATCGGGCCGGGCATGTTCAGCAGCACCTGCCGCGTCTCGTACGGGCCCCAGGGGCTGGTCGACCGCAGGATGTACTGCCCGTTGGCCGGCCTGGTGACGAAGATGTAGTAGTAACCGTTGCGCTTGTAGAACCGCGAGCCCTCCAGCGTGCCGATGTTCGACGGCGTGGTGTAGACCTGCTGCGTACGCACCTGGCTCAGCCCGTCCGCCGACAGCTGCGCCACGTGCAGGGTGCTGTTGCCGTAGGCGACGTACATCGTGTCGTTGTCGTCGATCAGCAGCCCCGCGTCGTAGTAGCAGTTGTTGATCTCGGAGCGCTTCTGCCAGGTGCCGCTGACCGAGGTCGACGTGTAGACGTACGACTTGTTGAAGTCGATGCAGCCGATCCAGTAGAACGTGCCGTTGCTGGCGCGGTAGTTGAGCGTCGACGCCCAGATGCCGTTGACGTAGGCCCGGGAGGTGGAGCTGGGCAGGTCGTACTTGGTGCCGAAGTCCAGCCGGGGCACCGAGTGCCCCACGAACTCCCAGTTGACCAGGTCGTACGAGCGCAGCACGGGCGCGCCCGGGGAGTAGTGCATGGTGGACGAGGAGAGGTAGTAGGCGTCACCGACGCGGATGATGTCGACGTCGGCGAAGTCCTGCCAGACGACCGGGTTGGTGTACGTGGAGCCGCCGGGGTTGCCGCCGTCGCCGACGCGGACGAGCTGCCACTGCTGGTTGTTGCCGCCCCAGTCGGCGTACTGGACGACGTTCCCGCCGTCGGCGGTGGAGGCGTTCTGGATCTCCACGGCCTTGCTGGAGTGCCGGGCGATCAGCCGCACGTACCCGCCCGCGGAGTCCGCCAGGCGGAACTGCTGGTTGGTGCCGTTGGTGTCCGACCACTGCACCACCGCCGCGCCGTCGGCGGTCGACGCGCCGGAGACGTCCAGCACCTTGCCCGAGTGGCGCGACTTCAGCCGGTAGTAGCCGCCACCGGAGTCGACGAACTGCCACTGCTGCCAGGCGCCGTCGTTGCGCGTCCACTGGGTGATCCGCGCCCCGTCGTTGGTGGCCTGGTTGTACAGGTCCAGCGCCTTGCCGCTGTTGCGGTTCACCAACACGTACCACGCGGTGGTGTCCACCGTCGCGGCCACGGCCGCCGACGGCACCACCGCGACGATCCCCGCGCCGAGCAGCATCGCCAGCGCGGCGGCGGCGACCCGGGACAGCCGGCCACGCCGTCGCGCGCCCGGCATGACCTGTCCGATGAGTGCCATGTCCCTCCTTCGTGGACGGTCGATGCGCGGCCGGAGCCGCCGACACCAACTCCTGTTAGCGCTCACATCGAGCACATTGACTGTGTGCGATAACACTCCGGACGTCAAGCCGTAACATCCGGCGGCCCGGGGCGGCAGCCAGCGGAACCTCCCCCACCGGCGGTCCATGGCCGACGGTCACGGCCAGTTCGCTCCGCGACACGCACAGGCATTGACATCGATTGCGCGCCCCGGCAGGCTTTGTGCACCGTCTGCGGGCAGGCGGCGAACCGGGTTGTTTCGAGTTGTGCCGAGTAACGTCAATCGACGTTTCCCTCAGCGGTGAGGGAAAACGCATAGCGCCTCGTAGTAGTACCTGGACGTCGACGGTCCCTTTCGCCTGCCGGGCGTCTCCCACCTGTCCGGGGGTGAAGTCCTGCCGTTCGTGCGTCGCCGTCCCGGCTCTTTCGACGGATCGGAGATCTGATGCGCGTCGCCCTGCTCACCACGACTCAGCACGGCCACCTGAACCCGTATGTCCCGGTGGTCAACGCGCTCCAGGCCGCCGGCGGCGAGGTCGCGTTGTTGCTGTTGTCCGCCGACGGCGGCGCGCTCGACGAGCAGCGTCGTCAGGCCCTGGGCAAGGCACAGGTCCACGGGGTCGGGAAGGTCGAGATGGCGCCGTGGAGCGGCGACCCGGCGAGGATCGGCCCGATGCTGCGGTCGTCGCCGGTGGCGGAGCAGACGGCCGACGCGATCCGGGCGGCCGAGCCGGACTTCGTGCTCGTCGACTCGCTGCCGGTCACGGCGGCGGCCATGGTCGGCGCGCACGCCTCCGGCGTGCCGTACGGGATGATCTGGGCCAACCTGGGCGGGGTGTGCCCGGCCGAGCACCGGCGGGGCCGCTGGGCCTACGACGAGCAGGTCGGCGACTACCTGACCGGGCACGGGGTGGGGTGGTCGACCCGGACCCACTCGGCGCGGTCGCCGATCCTCAACCTGATGCCGACGATCCCCGCCCTCGTCGGCGCCGACGCGGTCACCGACGACGGCGTGCAGCTCGTCGGCCTGCCGGGCGCGGCGGGGGCCCGCGGCGACGAGGTCGCCTTCGCGGCCCTGGACCGGCTCGACCCCGACCGCCCGGTGGTCTACGTCTCCTTCGGCACGATCTTCTACCGGCGGCCGGACCTGCTGCGCACGGTGATCCTCGGTGCGGCGGCGACCGGCGCGCAGGTGATCGCCTCCGTGGGCGACCTGGCGGCGGAGCTGGCGCTGCCCGACGACGTGCTCACCGCCCCCTACCTGCCGCAACGTGAGGTGCTCGACCGCGCGGACGTGTTCGTCACCCACGGCGGCTACAACTCCGTGGCGGAGTCCGTCCGGGCGGCGACGCCGATGCTGGTGGTCCCGCTGGCGGTGGACCAGCCCATCCAGGCGCACTTCGTGGCCCGCGCGGGCTTCGGCACGGCGCTGGAGCCGGCCGCCGTCACCGGGCAGGCCGTCGCCGATGCCGTCACCGACCTGCTCGATCCCGCCCGGGACTACCGGGCGCGGCTGCTCGCCGCGCAGCCGGAGTGCGGCGACTCCGCCGCCCGCACGGCCGAGCTGGTCGCCGGCACGGTCGAGACGCTGCGGCGGCAGGTGGCGCGGTGACCATCGAGCTGCACCGGCCGGTGCACGACCCGATCGTGCTCGACGACCCCGAGCGTCTCTCGTTCCGGGTGGACCGCCGCGCCTACACCGACGAGGACCTGGCCGCCCGGGAGCTGACGAGGATCTTCGACCGCTGCTGGCTGTACGTCGGGCACGAGTCGGAGGTGCCCGCGCCGGGCTCGTACGTGGCCCGCGACGTCGGCGGGCGTCCGGTGGTGATGGCGCGCGGGTCCGACGGGGTGATCCGGGTGTTCGCCAACAGCTGCCCGCACCGTGGGGCCCTCGTCTGCTCGCAGCCGGCCGGGCAGGTCCGATCGTTCCGCTGCCCCTACCACGACTGGACCTTCTCCAACCAGGGCGACCTGGTCGGTGTCCCGATCCCCGACGGGTACGGGCCGGGGTTCCGGAAGGCGGACTTCGGCCTCGCGCGGCACCAGAGCGACAGCTACCGCGGTTTCGTGTTCGTCACCTTCGATCCGCAGCAGCCGCGCACCCTGACGGAATACCTGGCGGGCGCGACGGAATACCTCGACCTCGTCGACGACCAGTCCGCGGCCGGAATGGAGGTGATCCGCGGCGCGCAACTGCACGGGGCCCAGGCCAACTGGAAACTCATGATGGAGAACAGCGTCGACATCTACCATTTCCGGGCCCTGCACAAGCGATACGTCGGCTACATGGAATCGCTGGGGTCGGTGCCGCCCCGGCGGCGGGGCGGCTTCGGCCGTGCCCTCGGGCTGGGGCACGGGGCCAACGAGCTGCCGCCGGCGGCGGCGCGCCCGCTCGCCTACTGGACACCGATGTTCGGCCCGGAGGTGCGGCCCCGGATCGAGGCGACGGCCGCGCGGTTCGTCGAGCGGTTCGGCCCCGAACGCGCGCAACGGATCACCGGCACCAACCGCGCGCTGCTGATCTTCCCCAACCTGATGATCATCGACGCGATCGCGATCACGATCCGCAAGATCGACCCGGTCGGCGCCGGCCGGATGGCCATCACCTCGGTCGCCCTGGCACCCAGGGACGAGGACCCGGACATCCGCGAACTCCGCAAGAGCCACTACCTGACGTTCCTCGGCCCCGCCGGCTTCGCCACCCCCGACGACATCGAGATCATCGAGTCGTGCCAGCGGGGCTACCTCAACCGCGCGGTCCGCTACTCGGACCTGTCCCGGGGCATGAACAAGGAGGTCCCGGAGACGACCGACGAGCTTCCCGCCCGCGAGTTCTGGCGGCAGTGGGACCGGCTGATGCACGGCGACGACGGTCACCACGAGCCCGGCCGCCGGGCCGGGGCGCAGGGGGCGGGGCCACGATGACCATCGAGTTGAGCGTCGACGGGGCGGCCCAGGTGCGGCTGTGGCACCGGGTGAGCCAGTTCCTGTTCCGCGAGGCGCGGCTGCTCGACGAGTGGCGGCTGCGCGAGTGGTACGACGAGATGCTGACCGACGACATCCGCTACGCGGTGCCGGCCACCGACGTCCGCGACGGCGCGGGCGACGCGCTCGGGCTCGTCGACGACGACGCCGCCCGGCTGCGCCAACGCGTCGAGCAGCTCCTCAACGGCGAGGTGTGGTGCGAGAACCCCCGGTCACGGACGAACCGGATGATCGGCAACGTGGAGATCCTGGCCGATCGGGGCGCCCACCTCGACGTGGCGGCCAACGTCGTCGTCCACCGCTTCGGGCACGGGCGCTCCGACGCCTACGTCGGAAGGTACCGGTTCGAGCTGGTCGTCGACGGCGAGTCGTTCCGGATCCGGCGGCGGGTCGTGGTGCTCGACCACGAGACGTTGTACGAGCACGGCAAGCTCAGCATCATCCTGTGACCGGGCAGTGACGGCGGCCGACACCGGCAACGTCCCACCCGTTGCCACCGCCCAGCCGGGCCTCCCGCGCGAGGTCCACGTCCTCAGCGTCGTCGGCGGCTGCGTCATGCTCGGCCTGGGACTGGTGCTCCCGGTGCTCCCGGTGTACGCGGCTACCTTCGGGGCCGGGCCCACCCAGATCGGGGTGCTCGTCGCCCTGTTCGCGTTGCTGAGGCTGGCCGCCAGCCCGTTCTGCGGCCGGCTCGGCGTCCGGTTCGGGGAGCGGCGGGTCCTGGTCGCCGGCCTGCTGCTGTGCGCGGTCTCCTCGGCCCTCACCGCGTTCGCCTCGTCCTACGCGCAGCTCCTCGTGTTCCGTGGCCTCGGCGGCGTCGGCTCGGTGCTGTTCTCGGTGTCCGCCCTGGCGATGCTCCTGTCGATCGCGCCGGCCGACCAGCGGGGCCGGGCCAGCGCCGTGTTCGAGGCGGGCTTCCTGCTCGGCGGGATCTGCGGGCCGGCGCTGGGCGGGCTCCTCGCCCTCGTCGACCTGTCCACGCCGTTCCTGGCGTACGCCGGGCTGCTGCTGGCCGCCGCCGGGCTGGCCCTGGCGGTGCTGCGCACCGGCCCCCGGGTCGGCGCGGGGCCCGACCGGGGCGCGGTCGGGCTGCCACTTCTGCTACGGGACCGCCGCTACCAGGTGGCGTGCCTCGCCGCGCTGGCGCAGGGCTGGGTGCTGTTCGGGCTGCGCAGCGCGCTGGTCCCCACGGTGGTGGTGGCGTGGCGGCACGACGTGGCGTGGGTCGGCTGGGCGTTCACCACGTCCGCCGTCGTCCAGGCGCTGCTGATCGTGCCGGCCGGCCGGGTCGTCGACCGGGCCGGCCGCCGGCCCGCCATGATCGCCGGCACCGGGGTGGCGGCGGCGGCCGTCGCCGCCCTGGCGTTCGTGGACAGCTACGCCTGGCTCGTCGTGCTGCTCTGCGGGTACGCGGCGGGATCGGCGCTGCTCAACGCCGCGCCGGCCGCGCTGATCGGGGACGTCGTCGCCGGCCGCGCCGGCAGCGGCGTCGCCGTCTTCTCGATGTGCACCGATGTCGGCGCCGTGGTCGGGCCGGTCGTGGTCGGCCTCGTCGCCGAGCGGGTGGGGGTTCCGGCCGCCTTCGGCAGCGGTGCCGCGCTGCTGTCCGCCGCCCTCGTGGCGTCGTGGGCGTTGCCAACTGTTCGGCCCAAGCGAAGGAGTTGATCGATGAGTCAGCCGGATGCCCGGCACGAGCAGGGCGTGGCCATGTTCCACCAGGTCTTCGGCCGCGAACCGCGCCCGGGTTCCCACCCGGAGTTCCTGCGGATCACCGTCGACCACCTGTTCGGCGAGATCTGGACCCGCCCCCACCTCAGCGTCGAGGAGCGGGAGCTGGTCGCGCTGACCGCGGTCGCGCTGGCCCGGACCGACTGGGAGCTGCGCGGCCACATCGGCGCCGCCCTGCACCTCGGGATGTCGCGGGAGAAGGTCGTCGAGGTCATCATCCAGCTCGCCTACTACGGTGGCTGGCCGGTGGCCAACAACGGGCTGCGCGTCGCCCAGGAGGTCTTCGCCGAGCTGGACGCCACCGCGGGAAAGGATGCGGACCGTGACCGGTGAGCCGTCCCCCCTCGGCCCGGCCGAGAAGGTCGACCTGTGGCGTCAGCGGTTCTTCGAGGCCCAGGCCGCCGCGGAGGAGTTCGTCCTCGGCGAGCACGGCGAAGCGGGCCTGGCCGCGTGGATCCAGGCCAACTCCCGGATCACCGCGGAGCTGCTGCGGGCACAGCGGCCCACCGGCGTGTCGGCCACCGACCACTTCATGACCCGGCTGCGCAACCAGCTCCTGCTGTACGACTCGGCGGTGACCAGTGAGGCCGGCCCCTCGGGCACCGTCCTGCGCAACGCCGACTGCGGGATCCTGCGGTACCGCAAGCGGGCCGCCCGCGCGGGCGTCGTGCTCACGTTCTCGTCGCCGTGCGCGTACTGCCAGGAGCTGAACACCGCCATCGCCGCCCGCTACGTGGAACCGGACGTCACGGTCACCTGCGAGCAGGCGGGCGACGGGTGCACCTGGCGCGCCGAGTCCCCTCAGCCCACGGAATGCGACGCGGCCGGGTCGCCGCAGCGGGGACGCGCCACCGGCTGAACCACCGGCAGCGCCGTGCGGTCCGGGGCCGGCGACCGGCTGACGTCGAGCGTCATGCCGAGTTGCCGGCCCACGGCCACGCACAGGTCGATCGCCGCGGTGCGGGTCAGGTCCTGGTGGTCGTTCTGGGTGACGCACGCCGACGCCACGTTGCGGTTGCGCAGGCGCAGGTACCAGGGGAACAGCGAGCCCAACGCGGGCTCGGTCAGCATCGTGCGCGAATGGACGATCGTCCCCACCAGCAGGTTGCCGAACGGGCGCTGCCGGGCGTTCATGAAGCTCTTCAGGCGCTCCTGGAAGATCTTCAGCACGGCCGGCACGTTCCCCGCGTACACCGGCATGGCGAGCAGCATCGCCTGCGCGCCCTCGGCCAGGTCGACGACGTGCGCGAAGTCGTCGTCCAGGGTGCACCGGCCCACCTCGGGATCGAGGCAGGTGTCCTCGCCCTCGCACATCCCGATGCGGTGGTCGATCAGCCGGATCCGTTGGATCCGCGCGTCGCCGACCTCCCGGACGACGCCGCCGATCGCCGCTTCGAGCAGCGCGTCGGTCACCGACGGCAGCCGCTTCTGCGTGCAGGACAACGCGACGATCTTCATTCGAGGGCCTCCCCTGTCCGCTCGGCGCCAACCCGGGGCCGGCCACCTCACGACGCCCCGTGGCCGTCACGCGGAGGCAGCTTCAACCTACCGACAGTGGGGCAGCGCCGGAAGCGGTCGCACCGCTCGCGCTCCCGGCCCGGGGACACCACGGCGGGACCGGTCGCGGGTCAGAGGCTGCTGCGGTAGGGCGGCATGAACCGCAGCCGGGGCATCTGGTCGGCGAGCACCCCGCCGTCGACGACCAGGTGGGTGCCGTTGATGTAGCGGCCGGCGGCGGAGGCCAGCAACAGCAGCGCGCCGACGCAGTCGGCCGGCGTGCCGTAGCCGCCGCGCAGCGGGATCCGCTCCGCCCAGGCGGCCTCGAACGCCTCGCGGTCCAGGGGGAACTCGCCGTCGATCGGGGTGGCGATCATGCCGGGGGCGATCGTGTTGGCGGTGATGCCGTGCGGCCCCAGCTCGGCGGCGAGCGACCGGGTGAGCAGCTCGACGGCGGCCTTGGAGGCGTTGTAGTGGGCCAGCCCGGCCTCGGCCACCAGCCCGTTCTTGGAGGAGACGTTGACGATCCGGCCCGCCACGCCGTCGGCGATCATGTGTTCGGCGGCGCGCTGGGCGAGGAAGAAGACGGCGTCCACGTTCACCCGCATCACGTCCCGCCAGGCGGCGACGGTGATCTCGTTGAAGTGCTCCAGCCGGGCCACGCCCGCGTTGTTGACCAGGATGTGCACCGGGCCGCGGTCGCGGCGTACCCCGTCGAACCAGGCCGCGATCGCCTCGGTGTCGGCGAGGTCGAAGGGGTACGGGTGGCAGGCGCGGCCCTGCCCGGTCACCGCGGCCACGACCGGGTCGAGGTCGACGCCGGGCCGGTCCACCACCACCACGTCGGCGCCGGCCGAGGCGAGGCCGGCGGCGAACGCGGCGCCGAGCCCGCGCGCGGCGCCGGTCACCACGGCCAGCCGGCCGGACAGGTCGAACGACGGCGGGACGGAGGAGGTCATGCCAACCCCAGCAGGTCGAGGGACGGGCGGTGGATCAGCCGCTCGATCTGCTCGGCGTCGAGCGGGTCGAGGCCGGGGATGCCGGGCACCCGCCCCACCGCCCGCAGCCCCTCGATCGAGGCGTCGACGGTGGTGAAGGGGTAGTCGCTGCCGAACATCAGCTTGTGCCACACGCCGTAGTCCTGCACGAGCCGCAGGCTGTGCCAGAGCTGGAAGGGGCGGTAGTGCAGCGCGGACACGTCGGCGTAGACGTGCCGGTGCTTGCGGACGACCGCGATGCACTCCCCCTCGTACGGGTGGCCGAGGTGGGCGAGCACCATGCGCAACTCCGGGTGGCGGATGGCCACCTCGTCGAGGTGCACCGGGAGCGCGTAGCGCAGCGGCGCGGTGGAGACGAACGTGGTGCCGGTGTGCACCAGCAGCGGCAGCCCGTGCCGTTCGGCGTAGGCGTACAGGTCGTCGTGGGCGGGGTCGGCGGGGTCGAAGCCGGCGTACATCGGCATCAGCTTGATGCCGCGCAGGCCCAGGTCGCGGTGCCCGTGCTCCAGCTCGTCGCGCCAGCCGGGCTGGGTGGGGTCCAGGGCGAGGTACCCGACGAGCCGGTCCGGCCGGGCGGCCACGTACGCGGCCACCGCGGCGTCGTCGACCCACAGCCCGGACCGGCGGGCCTTGCCGCCGACGACGACGGTGCGGGTGTCCGCCGGGGCGGTGGCCGCGTACTGCGACCACCGCACCGTCAGGTCGACCTCGCCGCCGTGGGCCCGCGCCGCCTCGGCGGCGAACGGGTCGCCGACGTGGTCGGGGCAGTCGAACAGGTGCGAGTGCACGTCGACGATCATCGGCGGTCCCGCTTCTCCCACCCCTCGGCGAACATGTTCCAGAAGCCGTGGCTCGGCGGGTGCTCGGCGAACACCTCGTCCACCAGCTCGACGCCGAGGCCGGGCGCGGTGGGCAGGTCGATGTGCCCGTCGACCACCGGCAGGGCGCCCCGCACGGCGTCGAAGACATAGTCCTCCAGCAGCCCGTCGAAGGTCTCCAGGATCTTGAAGTTCGGCATCCCGAGGACGGCGTGCACCGAGGCGGTGGTGCACAGCGGCGAGTTGGAGTTGTGCGGGGCGACCACCATGGCGTGCTGGTCGGCGATGGCCGCGAGCTTGCGCACCTCGGTGAAGCCGCCGGCCATGGAGAGGTCCGGCTGGATGATGTCGACGGCGTCGGTGGCGAACAGCCGGGCGTACTCGTAGCGGTTGTGGAAGTGCTCGCCGCCGGAGATCGGCATGGTGGCCCGGGCGCGCAGCTCGGCGTACCGCTCGATGTGGGTCCACGGCAGCGGCTCCTCGAACCAGCCGAGGTCGAACGGCTCCAGCTCCCGGACCAGCCGGGCGGCGGTGTGCATGGCGAAGCGGGCGTGGCCCTCGACGAACAGCTCGATCTCGGGGCCGACGGCGGCGCGGACGGCGGCGACGATGTCGATCGAGCGGCGCAGCTCGGCCCGGGACAGCTCGCCGAGGCCGGCGCCGAACGGGTCGAACTTCAGCGCCGGGTAGCCCTTGGCGACGGTGGCCCGCGCCCGCTCGGCGAACGCGGCGGGCTCCCGGTCGCCGGTGTACCAGCCGTTGGCGTAGACCCGGACCCGGTCGCGGCAGGCGCCGCCGGTGAGCCGGTACGCGGGCACCCCGAGGGCCTTGCCCATGAGGTCGTAGAGGGCCTGGTCGACGCCGGAGACGACGATCCCCCCGACGTCGCCGCCGCGCAGGAAGTCGCCCTGGTACATGCGCAGCCAGATCTCCTCGACGTCGAACGGGTCGGCGCCGATCAGGTGCCGCCCGGCCATCGCCTCGGCGAGCTGGCAGGTCTCCCGGGCCCGGTACGGGTGGGTGATCTCGCCGACGCCGGTCAGCCCGGCGTCGGTGTGCACCCGCACGTAGGAGAAGTCGCGCCAGGCGGTGCCGAGGGTGAGGGTCTCCACCCGGCTGATCCGCCCGGCCGGCCCGACCGGCCGGGTCTTGTCGACGGTGAGCATCAGCGCCCCTCCCCGCCGGCGACCGCGCCGCCCATGGTGGCGGTGCCGGCCAGCTCGGTCGTCCCGCCGGAGGCGAGGGTGTCGCGCACCGCCGCCCGGGTGGCCTCGACCAGGTGGTCGATGTCGGCGTCGGTGTGCGCGTAGGAGATGTGGTTGCGCTTGAGGTTCAGCGGCAGCTCAAAGATGCCGTGCTCGGGCATCCGCCGACGGTAGCCGATGAACATGCCGGCATCGTTGCGCAGCAGGTCGTCGTAGCTGCGGGGTGCCGGGCCCGGCATGAAGTAGGTCACGAACACGGAGCCGTGCCCGGTGACCACGGCGGGGACGCCGAGGTCGGCGAGGACCTCCCGGATGCCGGCGCGGGCCCGCTCGCCGAGGCGGTAGACGTGCTCGTGCACGGGCTCGGCGCGCAGCTTGCCGAGGGTGGCGAGGGCGGCGGCGACCACCGCGGGGTGCCCGTTGTAGGTGCCGGCGAAGAAGGCGGGCGCGCCCGGACGGGTGCTGAACAGGTCCATCAGGTCGGCGCGGCCGCCCAGGGCGCCGATCGGGTAGCCGTTGGCGATGGCCTTGCCGAGGGTGGTCAGGTCGGGGGTGACGCCGCTGATCCGCTGCCAGCCGCCCAGGTCGTGCCGGAAACCGGTGATCACCTCGTCGAAGACCAGGACGCTGCCGGCCCGGGTGCACTCGTCGCGCAGCGCCCGGAGGAACTCCTGGTCGGGCAGGAGGCAGCCGACGTTGTGCGGCACCGGCTCGACGATGACGGCGGCGATGTCGTCGCCGTGCGCGGCGAAGGCGGCCCGGACGGCGGCCACGTCGTTGAAGCGCAGCACGAGGGTGGCGTCGAGGACCTCCGGCAGGATGCCCGTGGAGATCGGGTCGGGCACGCCGACCCGGTCGGGGGCGGAGATCACGTTGAGGCTGACCGAGTCGTGCCAGCCGTGGTAGCAGCCCTGGAACTTGACCACCAGGCGTCGGCCGGTGGCCGCGCGGGCGACCCGCAGGGCGTGGAAGGTGGCCTCGCTGCCGGTGCTGGTGAGCAGCACCTTCTCGATGCTCGGGACCAGCTCGGCGAGGGTCTCGGCGAGTTGGATCTCGCCGTGGGTGACGGCCACCCCGCACAGGTCGACCCGCGTGCCGGCCTCGGCGACGGCGGCGTTGACGTCCGGGTCGTTGTGGCCGAGCAGGGGCGGCCCGAAGGCCGCGTGGTAGTCGGTGTACTGGCGTCCGTCGGCGTCCCAGAAGCGCGCGCCGGAGGCGCGGGCGATCACCATCTCGGTGAGGCCCGGGATGCTGCGCTGCCCGCTGTTGACGCCGCCGGGGATGACCCGGCGTGCCCGCTCGGCGAGGGTGACGCCGGACGGGGCCGATCGTGAATTCACACCTTCTCCTCATCGGTGCGGCGCGGCGACCCAGCCCGGTCGCGACGCCGCGGTTTGTCCGCCGCGGGAGGAACCCATCAGAACTTCGGAACAGTGTTCGGCCATACCAAACGATGTTCGGCATACTAGGCAGGCGAAATCGCGACGGTCAACAGCGGGGACCCGATTTCCGAACGGGTTTGTTACGCTGTTCGGCCTTGGCGAACAGATTCGGCTTCCCTGACCGAAAGAGGGACCATGACCACCACCGAAGACGGCGACAGCTCCCGCTACCTGGTGCGCAGCGTCAGCCGCGCGGCCGAGGTGCTGGAGGTGCTCTCCGCCGCCGCTCCCAACGAGGGGCTGAGCGTCACCGACGTCGCCCGCGCCTGCGGCCTGTCCAAGAGCGCCGCGTTCGCCACCCTGCACACGCTGTGCCACCACGGCCTGGCCGCCGACGACGGCGAGGGCATGAACCGCCGCTACCGGCTCGGCATGGCCCTGGCCCGCCTCGGCGTCCGCGCCCAGGAGCAGCTGTCGCTGCGCGACATCGCCCGTCCGGTGCTGGCCGCGCTGACCCGCGACACCGGGCTCAGCTCCCGGCTGGCCGTCCCCGAGGGCGCCCACGCGGTCGTCATCGACCAGGTCAGCAACGGCGAGCGCATCCAGATCGAGCTGCGGATGGGCACCCGCGAGCTGCCGCACTGCACCGGGCTGGGCAAGGCCCTGCTGGCCGAGATGACCCCGCCGCAGGTGGCCGAGCTGATCGGCCGGGTCGGGCTGCCCCGGCGCACCGACCACACCATCACCGACCTGGACTCGCTCGTGGCCCACCTCCACGACGTCCGCAAGGCCGGGTACGCCCTCGACGACGAGGAGGACGCCGAGGGGGTGTTCTGCATCGGCAGCGCCCTGCGCGACCACAGCGGCGGGTGCTGCGGCGCGATCAGCGTGACCGGGCTGAAGCTCGGCCTGCCCAGCTGGCGCTACCAGGAGCTGGGCCGGCAGGTGCGCCAGGCCGCCGAGGCCATCTCCGTCCGGCTCGGCCACGTCCCGGCGGAGCAGACCCCTTGACAGCCGGTTCACCTGCTGTTTAACGTTCCCGCCAACGCCACGGCCCCGGCCGTGGCAGGTCGCGGCCCCCCAGCCGCGGCCGTCTCGGGCGAACAGCTGACTCCCGTCGCGCCGCAGCCCCGGCGCCGGGCGTTCCGGTCAGCAGCTCCGCCGCCTGCGCGCCTCGCGCGTTTGCCCGACCTTCCCCCGCCTGTGGCCGCCCCTTGGCGCCCCCAGGCCCTCAAGCCGCCGTCCGGCGCCCCGCCGGACGGCTGGACCGCGAAGGTTGAGGCTCTCCATGGGTCTACTTGGCACGTCCACGCCCACCCCCCACGACCAGATGCTGCGCGTCGACACCGTCGCCGACCTGGCCCGGCTCGCCCCCGCCACGCTGGCCGCCCGCGCCCTGGTGCGGGTCGCCGGCTACCACCGCCCCGGCGACGGCGGCGGCGGCCTGCTGCGGTGGGACCCCACCAGCACCGCCGCCGGCAACGGCGGCACCGTGCACGCCCCGTACCCGGGCCGCGGCGACCGGCGCGGCCGGTGGCTGGCCGTGCACGACGGGACCGGCGACTTCCGGCGGTTCGGCATCTTCGGCCGGGACACCCCCGCCGACGCCGCGCTGGACGCCATGGTCGGCGACCCGGCGATCCGCCGGATCGAGGCCCACACCGACCTGCGCTTCGTCAAGCGGCACACCTTCGGCCGCAGCGACATCGAACTGGACTTCGGCGGGCACACCGTGCACACCGACGGCATCGAGCGCAACACCCACGACAACCCGTTCGGCGCGGTGCTGTACTTCCGCGGCACGGTGACCGACACGGTGATCACCCACACCCTCACCGAGACCGTCCCCGAGCTGACCGACGTCTTCCAGGTGCCGGACTCGGCGCGGTTCGCCGTCGGCCAGTGGTGGACCGCCACCAGCGACGCGCTCACCGGCGCGGACGAGCGCGAACTGCAGAAGATGGTCCAGGTCACCCAGATCGTCGACGGCACCCACATCCGGGTGGGCTACCTCAACGGCTGGACCCTGGAGCCGGGCCGCCGGATCACCTGGCAGCGGGTGGAGCCGGTCCAGCGGGCCCACGTACGCGACATGGTCTTCCTCGGCCACGTCGCCTTCACCGGCGAGTACCCCGGGTCGGGGCCGGACGACCGCGAGTACAGCGGCTCCCACCCCGTCGCCTACGAGTACGCCGTGCGCTGCGACGTCTCCGGCATCGACGCCACCGGCACCTGGTGGCCGGTGATCATGCGCCGCTGGTGCACCCACTTCACCACCGCGAACTGCACCCTGAAGAACCCGCCGGCCGTGATGTACGGCGGCGCCGGCTACCTCACCCAGCAGATCTACTGCCTGTACGGGCACGTGGTGGACTGCCGCAGCAGCAACGCCCGGCACCTCAACGACCTCACCGCCTCGGCGTACTGCACGGTGGAGAACTGCCACGGCGACGGCGACGACGCCGGCGGCAACCCGTTCACCACCCACGGGCAGTACGAGCACGACCTGGTCTTCACCGGCAACTCCGGCCTGATGGACATCGCCAACAGCGGTGGCCAGTGGGGCATCAGCGCCAAGCGGATCACCGTCCGCCGGCACGTCTGCTCCTGGTTCGTCGCCGGCACCAAGATCACCGACCTGACCCTGGAGGACGTGCGGGTCGTCCCCCGCTCGACGTTCGACCCGGCCGGCACGCTCCAGGTCAACGCCGACGGCGCGCAGTTGCGCGGCTGCTCGGCGCGGACGCTCAGCATCGCCCAGCGCTCGGCCCGATCGGGCCGGCCCACGATCATCGCCGACTGCGACTTCGACCAGCCCGCCGGCACCGTGATCGTGCAGACCCCGGTGAGCAACCCGGTGCACTTCGTCCGCACCACCTTCCGCGGCCTCGACGGCGCGATCCTGCGCGGCTCGGGCCCGGTGCGCTTCACCGACTGCACGCTGACCGGGACGCCCGGCGCGGCGCCGCTGCTGATCGGCGCGGCCGAGGTGGTGGTGCGCGGCGGCACCCTGACCGACACCGGCATCGAGCTGTCCGCCGTGCGCGACCAGCGCCTCGTCGTCGACGGCGGCGCGGCGGTCACCGGCACCAACGCCCGCCGGGCCCTGCTGACCCGGGCCGCCGGCACCGGAGCGGTCCGGATCGAGCTGGGCGACTACCGCAGCACCGCGGCCGACGCGCAGACCGCGCACGTGCGCGTCGACGCCGGGGTCAACCGGTACCGCGCCGTCGGCGCCCGCTTCTCCGGCGGCCGGCTGACGCTCGCCGACGCCGCCTTCGGCGCCGGCTCCACCCTGCTGCACACCGGGTGCGTCGAGGAGGGGGTCGCCCGCGAGCTGCCCGCCGAGTCCGCCCGCGTCGTCACCCGCGACAACCTCGCCCTCTGACCGCCCCCGCAGGAGGAGACACCCCATGCACGCCGACAACGCCAACCCCGACGGGACACCCACCCACCGCCTCGCGCCGGCCTCCCGTCGGGTCGTGCTGCGCGCCTCCGGGCTCGGCGGGCTCGCCCTCGCCGGCACCGCCCTCGCCCTCTCCCCCGCCACCGCCGCCTCCGCCAAGCCGGACGGCCCGCCCGCCCCGCCGGCACCGCCGGCCCCCGGCCTCAACGGGGTGCTGCACGTGGGCACCGTCGCCGCCCTGCTCGCCGTCAAGCCGCACACCCTGCGCGCCGGGCAGGTCGTGCACGTCGACGGCTACCACGCCGCCGGCGACGGCGCCGCCCGCCTGCTCCGCTGGGACGCGGCCAGCACCGCGCCCGCCAACGGCGGCACCGTCCTCGCCCCCGACGGCAGCCGGCCCGGCCGCTGGCTCCAGCTCCACGACGGCGTCGTCGAGTTCCGGCACTTCGGCATCTTCGACGCCGGCACCCCCGCCGACGCGGCCCTCGACGCGATGGTCACCGACCCCACCGTGCACCGCATCGAGGCCCACTCCGACCTGCACTTCGTGAAACGGCACCGGTTCACCCGCAGCGACCTGGTGCTCGACTTCGGCGGGCACACCATGTCCACCGACGGCATCGCCGACGCCGGCCGCGACGACCCGTTCGCCGCCGTGCTGTTCTTCCAGGGCAAGGTCACCGACGAGGTACGCACCCACACCCTCACCGAGGCCGTCCGGGAGGGCTGGGACTCGTTCCAGGTCGCCGACTCCGCGGCGTTCGCCGTCGGCCGGTGGTACGCCGTCGAGGTCGACCGGCTCGCCGGCACCTGGGAGCGGGAGCTGCAGAAACTCGTCCAGGTCACCCAGATCGTCGACGGCACCCACATCCGGGTCAACTACAAGAACGGCTGGGAGCTGGCCGCCGGGCGCACCCTCACCTGGACCCGGGTCGAACCGGTCAGCCGGGTGCACGTGCGCAACCTCGTCTTCACCGGCAACGGCGCGGACCAGTACACCGGCTCCCACCCGGTCGCCTACGAGTACGCGGTGCACTGCGACGTCGCCGACATCGACGCCACCGGCACCTTCTGGCCGGTGATCATGCGGCGCTGGTGCACCTACTTCCACACCGCCCGGTGCACCCTGAGGAACCCGACCTCCGTCACCTGGGGCGGCGCCGGCTACCTCACCCAGCAGATCTACTGCCTGTACGGGCACGTCGAGGACTGCCGCACCTCCAACGCCCGGCACCTCAACGACTGGACCGCCTCCGCGTACGGGTACGTCACCAACTGCCACGGCGACGGCGACGACCAGGGCCCCTTCGTCACCCACGGCCAGTACGAGCACGACCTCGTCTACACCGGCAACTCCGGGCTGATGACGTTCGCCAACTCCGGGGCGGCCTGGGGCTCGGCGGCGAAGCGGATCACCGTCCGCAAGCACGTGTGCTCCTGGTTCGTGGCCCGGGTCAAGGTCACCGACCTGACCCTGGAGGACGTCCAGGTCATCCGCAAGGCCGGGCTGGCCGGCTCCGGGATGCTGTGGGTCAACGCCGACGGGGTGCAGCTGCGCGGCTGCTCCGCCGACGACACGCTGATCATCTCCCAGCAGTCCACCCGGTCGCAGCGGCCCAACGTCATCGAGGGCTGCTCCTTCACCCTCGCCACCGCCGGCACCGACGTGGTGCAGGCCAGCGTCACCACGCCGGTGCACCTGGTCCGCACCACCATCCGCGGGGTCGACGGGCACACGTTCAGCGGCACCGGGCGGCTGCACCTGACCGACGTGACGCTCGTCGGCGCGCCCGACGCCGCGCCGGCCACCGTCAAGTCCGCCGACCTGCGCGTGCACGGCGGCACCCTCACCGACACCGGCATCCGCCTCGCGGGCGCCGCCGACCAGCGGATCACCGTCGGCGGCGGCGCGGTGCTCAGCGGCACCAACTCCGCCCGGGCGCTGCTGTCGCGCGCCGCGGCCACCGGCGTCGTGCGGTGGGAGCTGGGCGGCTACCTCAGCACCACCGCCGACGCCGGCACCGCGCACGTCGCCGTCGACGCCGGCGCCAACCGGTACTCCGCCGTCGGCGTCCAGTTCACCGGCGGGAAGCTGCGGCTGGCCGACGCCGGCTTCGGCGAGGGCTCGTACCTGCACCACACCGGGTGCGTCGAGGAGGGCGTGTCCCGGGAGCTGCCCGCCGCCGGCCCGCGCGTCCGCGACGCCGGGAACCTCACGGTCTGACCACACCACGACGAGAGAAGGCGAGGAGCCAGGTGCGACAGCAGGACCGGCCGGTGCGGGTGGCGCTGGCGGGCGCGGGCAACCGGGGCCAGACGTACGCCCGCTGGGTGGCCGCCAACCCGGCGCGGGCGCGACTCGTCGCGGTCGCCGACCCGCGGCCCCACCAGCGGGGTCTGATCACCGCCGCCCACCCGGGCGCGGCGGAGTTCGCCGACTGGCGGGACCTGCTGGCGGCGGACCCGGCGGTCGACGCGGTCGTCGTCGCCACCCAGGACCGGATGCACGTCGAGCCGGCCGTCGCGTTCGCCAAGGCCGGCCGGCACCTGCTGGTGGAGAAGCCGCTCGCGCCGACGGCCGACGAGTGCCGGGAGATCGTCGACGCGGTACGCGCCACCGGCGTGCTCTTCGCCGTCTGCCACGTGCTGCGGTACACCCCCTACACCGACCTGGTGAAGCGGGTGGTGGACAGCGGGGTGCTGGGCGAGATCGTCAGCGTCCAGCACCTCGAACCGGTCGGCTGGTGGCACTACGCCCACTCCTACGTGCGCGGCCCCTGGCGGCGGGAGGAGCTGGCCACCCCGATGCTGCTGGCCAAGTCCAGCCACGACCTGGACTGGCTCGGCTACGTCACCGGCCGGCGCATCGAGCGCGTCGCCAGCTTCGGCGGGCTGCGCCACTTCCGGCCCGACCAGGCACCGGCCGGCGCGGCCGCCCGGTGCCTGGACTGCCCGGTCGAACCGGGCTGCCCCTACTCCGCGCCGAAGCTGTACCTGCCGGTGCTGCGCGAGCACGGGCCGATCTGGCCGGTCAGCGTGGTCACCGACGGCACCGACGAGGCCGCGCTGGTCGAGGCGCTGCGCACCGGCCCGTACGGGCGGTGCGTGTACTCCGGCGACAACGACGTCGTCGACCACCAGGTCGTGGCGATGGAACTGACCGGCGGCGTCACCGCCACGTTCACCATGACCGCCTTCACCGAACAGACCCACCGGCAGACCCAGCTGTTCGGCACCCACGGCTCCCTGTCCGGCGACGGCGAGCGGGTCCGGGTGCACGACTTCCGCACCGACCGGATCGAGGTCCTCGACGCCGGCACGGTCGGCGGGTCCACCGCCGCCGACGACCACGGCGGCGGCGACACCGGGCTGATGGACGCCTTCGTCCGCGCCGTGGCCACCGGCGACCGCCACCACATCCGGTCCGGGCTGGACGAGACCCTCGCCAGCCACCTCGCGGTCTTCGCCGCCGAGACGGCCCGGCACACCGGCACGGTCGTGACCGTGCCCGCGCAGTGAACCACTTCGAGAGGAACGCACAGATGAGACTTCGCAGGTTCGCACCGGTCGCGGCCGTCGCGCTGGCGGCCGGGCTGCTCACCGCCTGCGGCGGCGGCTCCGAGGCCGGCGGCGACAGGCAGAGCGTCACCATGTGGATCTACCCGGTGGTCCCCGACGAGGCCACCCACAAGGGCTTCTGGGACAAGCAGGTCGCCGCGTTCAAGGCCGACCACCCGGACGTCGACGTCAAGGTCGAGATCTTCCCGTGGGCCAAGCGGGAGGAGTCGCTGACGGCGGCGATCGCCGGCGGCAAGGGCCCGGACGTCGTCTACCTGATCCCCGACCAGCTCGGCAAGTTCCAGAAGATGATCGAGCCGGTGGACGACTACCTGCCCGCCGACGCGAAGGCCGACTACCGGGAGAACGTCCGGACCGCCGTCACCCTCGACGGCAAGATGCTCGGCGCGCCGCTGCTGACCAGCAGCAACCCGCTGATGTGCAACGCGAAGGTGTTCGCCGCCGCCGGGCTCACCGAATACCCGAAGACCTGGGCCGACCTGCTGGCCCTCGCGCCGAAGCTGAAGGCGAAGGGCTTCGACGCCACCAACTACTACGCCGACCCGAGCGCCACGCTCAACCAGTCCTTCTACCCGCTGCTCTGGCAGGCCGGGGGCGACGTGTTCACCGCCGACGGCACGTCCGTGGCCTTCGCCGGGCCCGAGGGCGTCAAGGCGCTGACCTTCCTCAAGCAGCTCGTCGACGGCGGCTACGTCCAGAAGGACCTGATCACCAGCATCCCGGCGTTCGAGCAGACCAACGTGGCGAAGAACAAGGTCGCCTGCACCTGGCAGCACGTCCCCGCCGACGTGGAGCAGTTCTGGGGCAAGGAGAACATCAAGATCTTCCCGCCGCTGAGCGACGTGAAGAGCGTCGGCTACGGCACCGTGGGCAGCCTGTCGATCCTCAAGGGCAGCAAGGCCAAGAAGGCCGCGGGCGAGTGGATCACCTTCGTCACCGCGCCGGCGGTCGCCTCCGCGTACGACGTCGCCGGCGGCTACTTCTCCGCCAAGACCTCCGCCGGGTCGCTGTACCCGCAGGACCCGGTGAGCACCGAGATGGAGAAGACCCTGGGCGCCACCACGGTCGGCCCGCTCCACGAGAAGAGCCGCGAGGTGATGGGCGTGCTCGCCCCCGAGATCCAGGCCGCCCTGATCGGCAAGAAGACCCCGGAGCAGGCGCTCGCCGACGCGGCGAAGGCCGCCGACGCGCTGCTCTGAGCCCCGCCGGCCCGCCGCGGTGCGGCGGCGGGCCGGGCACCACCACACCGGCCCGACCGGCCGGTGTCGAACCTGCGAAGAGGATGGCGAGATGGCCGTACCTGCTCAGCTGCCGGCCCGCAGAGCCCGGCGGGTGATCGCCCGGCGCGAGGCACGATGGGGTCTGCTCTTCGTCCTCCCCGCGTTCCTGCTGTTCCTGGCGTTCCGCTTCGGCCCGGCGATCGCCGGCCTGGTGCTCGGCTTCATGGACTACACGATCGGCGGCGACGCCGAATGGACCGGCCTCGACAACGCCCGGCGGCTGGTCGACGACCCGGTCTTCTGGCAGGCGCTGCGGGTCACCGCCGGCTACACCGTGCTGTACGTGCCGCTGACCGTCGCCGCGTCGGTCGGGCTGGCGCTGCTGGTCCGGCGCGGCTTCCGCGGCGTCGGCCTGTTCCGGTCGGTGTTCTTCCTGCCGGTGGTCACCAGCCTGGTGCTGGTCGCCACGATCTTCTCCTGGGTGTTCTCCTCCGACGGCCCGTGGTCGCGGATCCTCGGCTGGGTCGGCCTGCCCGACGACTCCTGGCTGGCCTCCAGCACGCTGGTGCTGCCGGCGCTCGCCCTGGTCGGCGTCTGGTCGCACTTCGGCTACGGCATGCTGATCGTGCTGGCCCGCCTCCAGGACCTGCCCCGCGAGCAGGAGGAGGCCGCGCTCACCGACGGCGCCGGCCCGTGGCAGCGGTTCCGCTGGATCGTGCTGCCCCAGCTCAAGCCCGTGCTGTTCTTCCTGCTGGTGATCGAGACGACCGCCTCGTTCCAGGTCTTCGACCTGGTGTACGCGATGACCGGCGGGGGCCCCGCCCGCGCCAGCTACACCCTCGTCATGGCCCTGTACGACCAGGGCTTCAAGTACTTCGACCTCGGCTACGCCAGCGCGATCGGGGTGGCCCTGTTCGTGATGACGCTGGTCGTCGCGCTGATCCAGCGGCTGACCCTCGGGAGGGACAAGTGACCGCCACGACCACCGCCCCCGCGCCCACCCCGGCGCCCCCGCCGCGCCGCCGGCGGCGCTCGTACCGGGCCCTGCAACCCGGGCCCGGCGGCGTCGTGCTGCGCTACGTGCTGCTCGCCGTGGCCAGCGTGGTCACGCTGTTCCCGTTCTACGCGATGGTGGTGCTGAGCCTCAAGCCCGCCGCCGCCGTCGAGTTCCCCGGCAGCCTGCTGCCCTGGCCGATCGAGTTCGACGCGTACGCGACGGTGCTCGACTCGCGGGACATCCTGCGGTGGCTGCTGAACACCACCATCTACTCGGTGGTCAGCGTCGTCGCGGTGCTGCTGCTGGCCGCCATGGCCGGGTACGCGTTCGCGAAGAAGCGCTTCCCCGGCCGGGAGACCATGTTCTGGTCGTTCCTGGCGATGGTGATGGTCCCGTACCACGTCACCCTCATCCCCACCTTCATCCTCATCGCCAAGGTCGGCGGGGTCGACACGTACTGGGGGCTGATCCTGCCCACCCTGGCGAACGCGCAGGCGGTGTTCCTGATGCGGCAGTTCATCCAGGGCCTGCCCGACGAGCTCTTCGAGGCGGCAAAGATCGACGGCGCGTCCGAGTGGCGGATGTTCGTGCGGATCGTGCTGCCGCTGTGCAAGCCGATCCTGGCCACCCTCGGCGTGTTCGTCTTCCTGTGGCACTGGAACGACCTGCTCTGGCCGCTGATCATCGGGCAGAGCGGGGACATGCGCACCCTCACCGTCGGCATCGCCTCCCTCCAGAAGGAGCAGGTGCCGCTCAACGTCATGCTCGCCGGCTCGGTCGTCGCATTCGTGCCGATCTTCGCCGCCTACCTCGTGGGCCAGCGGTACTTCACCGAGGGCGTCACGATGTCCGGAATCAAGGGATGAGTGCAGTGTTCACTAGTCAGTCCGAGTTGGAGGAGCGGCTCGCCCGGCCCTCGGCGGCGCTCGTCGCCGACCTGGCCGGCGGCGCCGGCGACCTGGTGGTCCTCGGCGCCGGGGGCAAGATGGGTCCGTCGCTGTGCCGGCTGGCCCGCCGGGGGCTCGACGCCGCCGGCCGCACCGGCGACCGGGTGTACGCCGTGTCGCGCTGGTCGGACCGGGCGACCGCCGCCGCGCTGGCCGCCGACGGGGTGGAGCCGGTCGCGTTCGACCTGCTCGGCGACGGCGACCTGGCCGGGCTGCCCGACGCCGCCGACGTGGTGTTCATGGTGGGCGCGAAGTTCGGCACCGCCAGCGCCCCCTACCTGGCCTGGGTGGTCAACGCGGTGCTGCCCGCGGCGGTGGCCCGGCGTTACCCGGCGGCCCGGATCGCCGCCTTCTCCACCGGCAACGTCTACCCGATGGTGCCGGTGGGCACCGGCGGCTGCGTGGAGACCGACCCGACCGGGCCGCTCGGCGACTACGCGATGAGCTGCCTCGGCCGCGAGCAGGTGTTCGCGCACGCCGCCGCCACGCGGGACACCCCGGTCGCGGTGCTGCGGCTCAACTACGCGGTCGACCTGCGCTACGGGGTGCTCGCCGACATCGGCCACGCGGTGCTCGCCGGGGAGCCGGTCGACGTCACCACCGGCCACGTCAACGTGGTCTGGCAGGGCTACGCCAACGAGGTGGCGCTGCGCGCGCTCGGGCACGCCAGCACCGACGTGTTCACCCTGAACCTGACCGGCCCGGAGACCGCCCCGGTGCGCCGGATCGCCGCCCGGATGGGCGAGCGCCTCGGCCGGCCGGTCGGCTACACCGGCGAGGAGGCGTCGACCGCACTGCTCAACGACGCCACTCGCTGCCACGCGCTGTTCGGCTACCCGGACGTCGCGCTGGGCACCCTGATCGACTGGCAGGCCGACTGGCTGGCCGCCGGCCTGCCCACCTCGGGCAAGCCCACCAGGTTCGCCGTCCGCGACGGGAGGTTCTGACCGTGTCCCTGGACCTGCTGCGCGCGGGGACCGTCATCCCCGCGCACCCGCTCGCGCTGACCGCCGACCGCCGCCTCGACGAGCGGCGGCAGCGCGCGCTGACCCGCTACTACCTGGCCGCCGGGGCCGGTGGCCTCGCCGTCGGCGTGCACACCACCCAGTTCACGATCCGGCAGGCCGGCCTGCTGCGGCCGGTGCTCGCCCTGGCCGCCGAGACCGTCGACGCCGAGGCCGGGCGGCCCGTGGTGAAGGTCGCCGGGGCGTGCGGTGACACCGCCCAGGCCGTCGCCGAGGCCGAACTCGCCGCCGGCCTCGGCTACCACGCCGTGCTGCTGTCCCCCGTCGTGCCGGGGGCCGACGAGGCGTACCTGCTCCGGCGCGCCCGGGCGGTCGGCGAGGTGCTGCCGGTCGTCGGCTTCTACCTCCAGCCGGCCATCGGCGGGCCGCGTCTGTCCCCGGCCTTCTGGCGCGCGTTCGCCGACCTGCCGTCGGTCGTCGCGGTGAAGCTGGCCCCGTTCGACCGGTACCGCACCCTGGAGGCGGTACGCGGGATCGCCGCCGCCGACCGGGGCGCGGAGGTGGCCCTCTACACCGGCAACGACGACCACATCGTCGGTGACCTGCTCGGCGAGTTCGCCGGCCGCCGGTTCGCCGGCGGGCTGCTCGGCCAGTGGGCGGTGTGGACCCGCGCCGCCGTCGGGCTGTTCGCGCGGGCCCGCGCGGCCCGGGACGGCGACGCGGCGGCGCTGGCGGAGCTGACCCGCCGGAGCGCGGCGGTCACCGACGCGAACGCGGCGGTGTTCGACGCCGCCAACGGCTTCCACGGCTGCATCGCCGGGGTGCACGAGGTGCTGCGCCGGCAGGGGCTGCTCGACGGGGTGTGGTGCCTCGACCCGGCCGAGGGGCTGTCGCCCGGCCAGGCGGAGGAGCTGACCCGGGTGAGCGCCGCCTACCCGTGGCTGACCGACGACGACTTCGTCGCGGAGCACCGCGATGGCTGGCTCCGGTGAGCAGCGGGCAGCCGCCGGGCCGGCAGGCGGCCCGGCGGTGACCCCGCCCACCGGCGCGCGCCGCCCGGTCACCGTGGTCAGCGTGCCCGCCGCGCTGCGGGCCCAGTTCTTCCCCGACCGGGTCGGCGACCGGCTGGCCGCGGCCACCGACGCCACCCTCGTCGACGACCACGCGGCGCTCACCGGCGTCGACCTGGCGTCGGTGCTGGCCCGGGCCGAGGTGCTGGTCACCTCCTGGGGTGTGCCACGGCTCGACGCGGCCCTGCTCGACCGGGCCCCGGCGCTGCGGCTGGTCGCGCACACCGGGGCGTCGGTCAAGCCGTTCGTGACCGCCGAGCTGTTCGCCCGCGGCGTCGCGGTCACCCAGGCCGGGCAGGGCATGGCCCGGTCGGTGGCCGAGGTCGCCCTCACGTTCACCCTGGCCCTGCTGCACCAGACGCCCCGCTTCGACCACGCCCTGCACGCGGGCGCCGGGTGGCACCGGGCGGAGCAGGCGCCGCCCCGGCACGAGATCCTCGGCTGCCCGGTCGGCGTCGTCGGCGCGTCCCGCACCGGGCGGGCGTACCTGGAACTGGTCCGTGCCCTCGGCGCGGAGGTCAGCGTCTGCGACCCGACCCTGACCCCGGCGGACGCCGCCCGGCTCGGCGCCCGGCTGGTCGGCCTGGACGAGCTGCTCGCCGGCAGCCGCATCGTCGCGCTGCACGCGCCGACCCTGCCGGAGACCCGGCACCTGCTCGGCGCCCGCGAGCTGGCGCTGCTGCCCGACGGCGCCGGGCTGGTCAACACCGCCCGGTCCTGGCTGGTCGACGAGGCGGCGCTCGTCGCGGAGCTGACCCGCGGCCGGATCGACGCCGCCCTGGACGTCTTCGACGAGGAGCCGCTGCCCACCGGCCATCCCCTGCGGGGGCTGCCCAACGTGCTGCTCACCCCGCACCAGGCCGCCGGCACCGTGCAGGGCCGCCGGCGGCAGGGCGAGATCGTCGTCGACGAGATCGTCCGGTACGCCAGTGGGCGGCCCCTCGCCCACGCGGTCACGCCCGAGCTGCTCACCCGGACCGGCTGACCGGCGCGGCCACCCCCCACCACCGGGGCCCGTCGAGGGGCCCGCCGCACCATCTGGAGAGGACACCATGAAGTTCATGCGGATCGGCCCGGTCGGCGCCGAACGGCCGGTGCTGTTCGACGGCACCGACCACTTCGACCTGAGCGGGGTCACCGCCGACATCGACGCGGCGTTCCTCGCCGGGGACCCCGTGGCGCGGGTGCGGGCGGCCGGTCCGCTGCCGCGTCTCGACGTGACCGGGGAGCGGGTCGGCGCGCCGATCGCCCGGCCCGGCGCGGTGCTCTGCATCGGGCAGAACTACGCCGCGCACGCCGCCGAGTCCGGCGTCGCCCCGCCCGAGCGGCCGATCCTGTTCCACAAACCACCCAACACCGTCGTCGGCCCGCACGACCGGGTGCTGATCCCCCGCGGCTCGACCCGGACCGACTGGGAGGTCGAGCTGGCCGTGGTGATCGGCAAACCGGCCCGCTACCTCGACTCGCCCGCCGAAGCCCTCGACCACGTGGCCGGATACGCGGTCGCCAACGACGTCTCCGAGCGGGACTACCAGTTCGCCGACCCCGGCGGCCAGTGGGCCACGGGCAAGTCGTGCGAGACCTTCAACCCGCTCGGCCCCTGGCTGGTCACCCCGGACGAGGTGGGCGACCCGCAGGCGCTGCGGCTGCGCTCGTGGGTCAACGGCGCGCCACGGCAGGACTCCCGCACCGCCGACATGATCTTCGACGTGGCGTACCTGATCTGGCACCTCTCCCAGTTCACCGTGCTCGAACCCGGCGACCTGGTCAACACCGGCACCCCGCAGGGGGTGGCGCTCTCCGGCCGGTTCCCCTACCTCGCCGCCGGCGACGTGATGGAGATGGAGATCGACGGACTCGGCCGGCAGCGCACCGAACTCGCACCGGCGTGACCGCCCCGGTCGCGTACCGTCCGGCCACCGCGGCGGACGTGCCGTCGCTGCACGCCACCTGGGCGGAGGCGTTCGACGACGCGCACGTCGTCCGGCTGTGGTCCGGCGACCCCGGCCGCCTTCCGCGTACCTTCGTGGCGGTGCAGGCCGGGACGGTCGTCGCCGCCGTCTACTACCTGCCCCGCCGGATCCGGGACGCCGCCGGCGGTGTCGACCTGGTCGGCGGCGTCGCCAACGTGGCCACCCGGCTCCGGGCGCGGGGGCGCGGGCACGTCCGCCGCCTGCTCGACCTGGCCGTCACGGCGATGGCCGCGGACGGCTGCGCCTGGTCGCTGCTGTTCACCGGCACGCCCGGCGTGTACGCGTCCAGCGGCTACCGGCCCTTCGCCCTGCGCTACCCGGCCGGGCGGCCGGCGGCGGCCACGGCCACGGCCCCACCGGCGGGCTGGACGGTGCGGGCGGAACCCGGGGTGGACTGGGCGGAGCTGGCCCCGGTGCACGCGGCGTTCAACGCCGACCGGCCGCTGAGCACCGTGCGGGACGCCGACGACTGGCGGCTCCGGGTGCCGGTCTGGTATTCCCCGCCCACCGAACTGCTGGTGGCCCGCCACCGGGGCCGGGTGGCGGGCTACCTGGCCGCGCACTGGGCTCCCGGGCGCGTCCGGGTGGTCGAGACCGCCGCCCTGCCCGACCGGCCGGACGCCCTGCCCGCCCTGTTCCGCGCCGTCGCCCGCGCCGCCGCCGCGCGCGACGTGCGGCACTGCGTGGCCCGGCTGCCCGCCGACCCGGCGATCGACGCCGCGCTGCCGTTCCTGCTGGCCGCCCCGGCGGCGGAGGCCGACACCACCGGGATGGTCCGGCCGGTCCACGCGACACCCGACCACGTCGCCGCGATCACGGCGGCGCCCGGGGCGTTCCACTGGCCGGCCGACTACCTGTGACGGCACGCCACACCCGGCCCCGCCGCCGTCGACCTCGTCCGTGCCGCCGCGCGGGGCGGTTGCCGGGTCACGGGGTGAAGCTGGCGTAGTAGGACGCCCCCATGTCCTTCCCGCCGTGCCCCTGCGCCGCCGCGCGCCGGAACCGCTCCGCGCCGGCGGCCACCACGTCGAGGCGTACGCCGTGGTCCTCGCCCGCCGCGACGATCAGCCGGGCGTCCTTCTCGGCGGTCTCCACCGCGAAGCTCGCCGGCGACAGCCGGCCCTGCCGCACGAGGTCGGCCTTGGCGTGCAGGTAGCCCATGTCGAGCGGGCCGCCCCCGATCACCTCGAAGAAGCGGTCCGGGTCGACGCCGAGCGCCCCGGCCAGCGCGAGCATCTCCGCCGCGCCGTGCGTCACCGTGAGCACCCAGCTGTTGGCCACCAGCTTCAACCGGGTGCCGTCGCCCCGCGCGCCGTCCTCGCCCAGCCACACCACCCGGGCCGCGATCGCGTCGAGCACCGGGGCGAGCCGCTCCCGGCCGGCGTGCGGCCCGGCGGCGAGCACGGTCAACTGGCCGGCCTCGGCCGGCTGCCGGGTGCCGAGCACCGGCGCGTCGTAGAAGGCCACCGAGTGCTCGGCGGCGGTCGCGGCGAGCCCGGCCACGTCGCCCAGGCTCGCGGTGGTCGTCTGCAACCAGAGCGCGCCCGCCCTCAGCCCCGGCGCGGCCTGCCCGATCACGTCGCGCACCGTGCCGCCGTCGTACAGCATCGTGATGATCACGTCGGCGTCGCGGACGGCGTCGGCCGGCGAGTCCGCCACGGTCGCGCCGGTCCCCGCCGCCTTCTCCGCAGACCGGTTCCACACGCGCACGGCGTGCCCCGCTCGGACGAGATTGCGGGCCATGGCGGCACCCATGATGCCCGTGCCCAGGACGCTGACGGTCAACTTTTCGGTCATGGACCCATCCTTGCCTACGGCCGGTCCCCGTCGGTCGCGCCGGACGCGACCCGCAGGGTGGCTCCGGGCCCTCCCGGTGCGGCTAGCCGGGCGAGGTGACCGTCGGGAGCACGGCGAGCAGCTTCTCGATCCGCTCGGTGCCCGGCTGGTGGCAGTCCGAGGTTGTTGTGGTTGACGGCGACGCCGGCGGTGCGGCGGATCCGCCGGTTCAGCTCCAGCGCCTGTTCCATGACCCGCAGGGCCTCGCGCGGCTGGCCGGTCATCCGGAAGACCGGCCCCAGGTTGCCCAGACGACCAGCCGGCCGGCGTCGCAGCCGGGACAGGCGTACAGGTCGGTCCAGCGGTGGTAGACCCGGTGCCCCGGCTGCCCGTGCGGCACGCCCGACAGGTCGACGCGGACCAGGCGGCTCTCCCGGTCGCCGCAGGCGGCGCAGCCGCCCATCGTCCTCCCTCCGCGTCGGCGGCCGACGTCGGGCGGCGGCGCAGTCCGTGCCTGTCGGCGACAGCTCAGGGTACGAGCCGCGAAGGCTACCCGTGGGACGGAGTCGCGTGGGCCCCCGTGCCGTACTCGTACCGCAGGCCGGCGTCTGCGATGAGCCGGCCGGCGTGCGGCAGCACGGGGTGCGCGCCGATCCTGCTCACGGCCATCCGGCGGATCACCCGGTTCAGCCTGCCTGAGGCGCGGCTGACCGCCGGCCAGTCCCACGCGGCGGGATCGCCCAGTCGGGGCACGGTCGCCGCCCACGCCGCGGCCCGCTTCTCCGAGTTGTGGTTGGTGTGGCTCCAGCGCAGCTCCTGCGCGCCGAACGGCCCGCCGTAGTGGAGCTGGACGAGCCCCCAGCCTTCGCAGCAGTGCCGGAACGTCGGGTCGCCCGGCGCCTCCGCGAGAAGGTCGATCCGGCTGACCGTCGGCTCCGGCCCGGAGCCGACGACGAACAACTCCAGGTGTCGTGCCCGAGGCGCGGCGGCGGCCTCGGCGGCGGCTCGGAACTCGCGCAGCTCGCAGCCGGGCTCGGAGTCGGACTCGAAGACACGGAACAGGCCCAGCTCGAAGACGGCCTCGACGACCGCCAACCAGTCGGCGTCTGCGGCGTAGAAGTCCAGGTTGGGCACCAGCTGATTGTCCCAGTCGGCAGGATCGCCGGTCACCGCCCATCCACGATCCCGGACCGCGGTCCCGCGCGATGACGGGTCGGGTCGGGACCGCATCGGGCCGCCCGGACGCGGGGTGGGACCCGGCCTTCGCCGGGTCCCACCCCGCGCCGCCTCAGCGGCGACAGCCGGTCAGCACGCCCCGGTCAGGACGCCCCGGTCATCCGACGAGAGCGACGGACGGCCAGTACGGCGCCCGCGCCGAGGGTGACCATCCCGGTGCCCAGGCCCAGCGTCCACCACAGCCCCGTTCCGCTGTCACCGGTCACCGGCAGGTGCGGGTGGCGCGTCGGGTATGGCGACGCGGTCGGCGACTGCGTCGGCTGGGTGGGCGACGCCGTGGGCGTCACGGTGGGCGACGCCGTCGGCTGGGTGGGCGACGCCGTCGGCGTCACGGTGGGCGACGCCGACGGCTGCGTCGGGGTGGCCGTCGGCGACGTCGGGGCCAACGGCCGCTCGCAGTTGGCCTCGGCGAGGATGACGGTGCCGACCGGGATGTCGACGACCTGGCCGCCGTCGACCGAGCCCGTCAACTGGACGGTGGCCAGCACCGCGACCGCGGCGGCGGTGTCGGCGGTGGTCTCCTCCACCGCGGTGAGGGTGACGGTGAGGCTGGCCTCGGTCAGGCCGGGCACCACGACGGCGGCGCTGGCGGTCACCCCGGGGGTGTTCGGCACCAGCACGGCGGGCGCGCCGAACAGGGTCAACCCGACGACGTTGGTGTCGGCGGTGAGCGCGCCGCTCTGCGGGCAGTTCACGTCGGCGGTGATCAGGTCGGCGGCGACGACCGGAACGCCCAGGATCCCGAGCGCCAGTTCGGCGATGTCGGCGTTCGCCGACGACGCCGTCGGCCCACGGGTGGCGCTGACCTCCAGCACGGTGCCGCTGGCGGTGACCCCCACCGCACCGGGGATCGTCACGGCGAGCCCGGTGGTGGTGTCGGTGCCGCCGCCGGGCGGCGCGGTCGCGCTGCCGATGGTGGCGTTGGCGGTGATGACCGGCACCCCCAGGACGCTGGCGGAGAGATCCACCACCACACCACGGGCGCTGGCGTCACCAGGTGCCGCGACGGCGGGACCACCGGTCGTCAGGGCGACGAGCCCCGCCATCCCCGCTCCGGCGACGGCAACGGTCGCCACTGATGCCATTCGTCTTACCAGTTTCACGCTCTGCCTCTTGTCCATCTGCCCTCCCGCCCTCGGAAGGAGTACGCCACATGAGGAAAACAGATCTATGCCCCAATGGTGCGTTAAACGGACAAAACGGCAGCGGCAGCCCCGGCGGCTAGCAATATTGTGTGCCACACACTATCGTGTGAGTCGTGGTAAGCGACGACATCCTGCGGACCCATCTCCAGGAGCTGCGCCGGGGCACGGTGGTGGTGGCGAGCCTGGTCGCGCTGCGCCGACCCGACTACGGCTACGCCCTGCTCCAGCGGCTCACCGACCACGGCTTCCCCGTGGACGCCAACACGCTCTACCCTCTGCTGCGCCGACTGGAGGAGCAGGGCCTGCTGACCAGCGAGTGGAACACCGAGGAGAGCCGGCCCCGGAAGTTCTACCGGACCAGCGACGAGGGGGAATCGGTGCTGCGCCTGCTGCTCGCCGACTTCTCCGCCGTGCAGAGATCCCTCACCGGCCTGATCGAAGGAGTGGCCCGATGAGTTCCCTGACCGACCGCTACCTCGCCGCCACGCTGCGGGCGGTGCCCGCCCCGCGCCGGGCGGAGATCGCCGACGAACTGCGGGCCTCCATCGCCGACATGATCGACGGCCGCACCGACGCCGGCCAGGACCGCGAGACCGCCGAACGCGAGGTGCTCACCGAGCTGGGCAACCCCGAACGGCTGGCCGCCCGGTACGCCGACCATCGCCTCCAGCTCATCGGCCCCACCTACTACCTGGCCTGGCGGCGGCTGCTGCGGCTGCTGCTCGCCACCGTGCCGATCGCCATCGGTGCCCTGGTGGCCGTGCTCGACGCCGTCGACGGCGGCAGCGTGGGCTCGGCCATCGGCGTCGGCGTCACCACCGGCATCGAGGTGGTCGTCCAGGTCGCCTTCTGGGTCACGCTCACCTTCGCGGTCGTCGAGCGGCTGAGCCTGCCGGTCCACCTGCCCCGGTGGACCGTCGACCAGCTCCCCGAGGACCGGCCGGCCGGGCGCGCCGCCCCGCTCGCCGACACGGCCGTGTCGATCGCGGCCCTGGTGCTCCTGATCGCGTTCCTGCCCTGGCAGCACTTCCGGTCCTGGGTGCGCGACGACGCGGGCGACCACATCCCGGTGCTCGACCCCGCGCTGTGGCGGTTCTGGCTGCCGGCGCTCATCGCCCTGCTGGTCGCCGAGATCGCCCTCCAGGTGGCCAGGCACCGGGCCGGCCGCTGGACCTGGCCGCTGGTCGCCACGAAGGTCACCCTCGACCTGGCGTTCGCGGTGCCGGTGGCCTGGCTCGTCCTCACCGACCGGCTGCTCAACCCCGAGTTCGTGCAGCGCGTCGACTGGCTGCGCGACGGCGCCAACCTCGACGTCGTCTACACGATCGCCCTGGTCGCGGTGGTGGCGTCGCTGGTGCGCAACACGGTGGCCATCGCCGGGCAGGCCCGCCGCCGGGCCGCCTGAGGCCCCGCGCCCGGGCCGGTCCGCCACCTGCGGGCCGGCCCGGGCGGCGCGCCACCCGGGCGCGAAGGGTCAGCCGACCGCCGCCATGACCTCGTCGGAGACGTCGAAGTTCGCGTAGACGTTCTGCACGTCGTCGCAGTCCTCCAGGACGTCGATCAGCTTGAAGACCTTGCGCGCGCCGTCCTCGTCCAGCTGCACGTTGACGCTGGGGACGAGGGACGACTCGGCCGACTCGTACTCGATGCCGGCGTCCTCCAGGGCGGTGCGGACCGCGATCAGGTCGCCCGGCTCGGAGACCACCTCGTACGCCTCGCCGAGGTCGTTGACCTCCTCCGCGCCCGCGTCGAGGACGGCCAGCATCACGTCGTCCTCGCTGGTGCCGGCCTTGGGGACGATCACCACGCCCTTGCGGGAGAACATGTACGACACCGAGCCGGCGTCGGCGAGCGAACCGCCGTTGCGGGTCAGCGCGGTGCGCACCTCGGTCGCCGCCCGGTTGCGGTTGTCGGTGAGGCACTCGATGAGCATCGCGACGCCGTTCGGGCCGTACCCCTCGTACATGATCGTCTGCCAGTCGGCGCCGCCGGCCTCCAGGCCGGAGCCGCGCTTGACCGCCCGGTCGATGTTGTCGTTCGGTACGGAGTTCTTCTTCGCCTTCTGGATGGCGTCGTAGAGCGTCGGGTTGCCGGCCGGGTCGCCGCCGCCGGTGCGGGCCGCGACCTCGACGTTCTTGATCAGCTTGGCGAACATCTTGCCGCGCTTGGCGTCGATCACGGCCTTCTTGTGCTTGGTGGTCGCCCACTTTGAGTGGCCGGACATCTGCTACCTCCGTCTGTTGATCACGCCGGCGTCGACTGCCCGCGCCAACTCCACTTCTCCACCGGCGTACGACGGGCCGGTCGGCTCTGCGTGGATGGCCGCGGCGGGCGCGGAGCCCTGCCGAACCGCGGCAATCCTACCGAGGTGGCACGCGGCGGTGTCACACCCGGCACCGGCACGCCCGGCTGCGGACGCGCCGAGGGCCCGCCCGGATGTCCGGGCGGGCCCTCGGCCACGGCTCAGGCGGCGCGCACCAGGTCCACGAAGTAGCGGTGCAGTCGCAGGTCGCCGGTCAGCTCGGGGTGGAAGGAGGTGGCCAGCAGGTTGCCCTGCCGGACCGCGACGATCCGCCCGGCGGCCGGACCCTCGGTCACCTCGCCGAGCACGTCGACCCCGACGCCGACGCGCTCGACCCAGGGCGCCCGGATGAACACCGCGTGGAACGGCTCCCCCGCGACCCCGGCGATCGCCACCGGGGCCTCGAACGAGTCGACCTGCCGGCCGAACGCGTTGCGCCGGACCGTCATCTCGATGCCGGCGAAGCCCCGCTGGTCGGGGCGGCCGTCGAGCACCTCGGTGGCCAGCATGATCATGCCGGCGCAGGAGCCGTAGACCGGCATGCCGGCGGCGATCCGCTTGTCGATCGGCTCGCGCATGTCGAAGATGTCGGCGAGTTTGCTGATCGTGGTGGACTCGCCGCCCGGGATGACCAGGCCGTCGACCGCGTCCAGCTCCCGCGGCCGGCGTACGGGGCGGGCGTGCGCGCCCGCGCCGGTCAGGGCCGCCACGTGCTCCCGGACGTCGCCCTGGAGCGCGAGCACACCGATGGCGGGTGCTGCCGTCACGTTCGCTCCTCTCCTTGGCCGGTTGGTGAGGAAGGGGCCCTTCCTATGCAGAATGCGTTAACAGGGGGCCCCTCCTTGCACCGTCACCAGCCGCGTTCGGCCAGGCGGTGCGGCTGCGGGATCTCGTCGACGTTGATGCCGACCATCGCCTCGCCGAGGCCCCGGGAGACCTTGGCCAGCACGTCCGGGTCGTCGTGGAAGGTGGTGGCCTTCACGATCGCGGCGGCGCGCTGCGCCGGGTTGCCGGACTTGAAGATGCCGGAGCCGACGAAGACGCCCTCCGCGCCGAGCTGCATCATCATCGCCGCGTCGGCCGGGGTGGCGATGCCCCCGGCGGTGAACAGCACCACCGGGAGCTTGCCGGTCTCGGCGACCTCCCGGACCAGCTCGTACGGCGCCTGGAGCTCCTTGGCCGCGACGAACAGCTCGTCGGCCGGCAGGGAGCTGAGCCGGGCGATCTCCTGGCGGATCCTGCGCATGTGCATGGTGGCGTTGGAGACGTCGCCGGTGCCGGCCTCGCCCTTGGAGCGGATCATGGCCGCGCCCTCGGTGATCCGGCGCAGCGCCTCGCCCAGGTTGGTCGCCCCGCACACGAAGGGGACGGTGAACGCCCACTTGTCGATGTGGTTGGCGTAGTCGGCGGGGGTCAGCACCTCGGACTCGTCGACGTAGTCCACGCCGAGGGCCTGGAGGACCTGGGCCTCGACGAAGTGGCCGATGCGGGCCTTGGCCATGACCGGGATCGACACGGCGTCGATGATGCCGTCGATCATGTCGGGGTCGCTCATCCGGGACACCCCGCCCTGGGCGCGGATGTCGGCGGGGACCCGCTCCAGGGCCATCACCGCGACGGCGCCGGCGTCCTCAGCGATCTTGGCCTGCTCGGGGGTGACCACATCCATGATCACGCCGCCCTTGAGCATCTCGGCCATGCCACGCTTGACGCGGGCGGTCCCGACGACGGGGGTGGCGCTGGCGTTCGGGGAGGTGGTTTCGGGCACGGGTCATCGCTCCTCGGCGTGCTCGGGGGGTGACGGCTAGCTGAATGCTACGTCGGGTGCAACGCCGCTCCGACAGCCAATCAGACCCACGGTGGCCTGCCCTGTGGCCGTCGTCACCCGGCCGGCGCGGCTCAGGCGGGCACGTCGGCCGGGAGCTCCAGGGTCGGGTCGTCGATGTCGAAGTAGCGCGGCCAGGGGTGCCGCCGCCCCATCCGCAACAGCCGCACCAGGGGGCGGCCGCGCGCCGAGCGGGCGTCGCGGACCAGGTCGGTGTGCACCTGGCGGGCCAGCGCGAGCCGCCGGCTCGCGGCGATCACCGCCTCGCAGTCCGGGTCGGCCGGGTCCAGCCGCACCGCCCGCAACTGCCGGGTGAGGTCGTTCTCGGCGGCCTCCCGCTCCTGCGGCTCGGCGTCGAGCGCGATCCGGGCCGCCGCGTACAGCTCGACGCCGTAGCGCCGCTCGGCCAGCACGGCCGCCGCCGCCGCGCGCCGCAGCAGGTGCGCGTCGAGGGCCCGGGCGGCGGACTCCGCGCGGACGCGCAGCCGCTCGACCCGGCCGGCGGTCCAGATCAGGTACGCCGCGACGAGCCCGACGACCAGGCTCGCGCCCACCACCCACCACATGCCCGGCATCGTAGTGCTGCTCCGTTCGCCTCGTCCGGGGTGCGGCCGACGCGGCCGGCGTCACTCCCGTCACGGAAGCCACCCCGGTCACACCACTCAGCCGGGCCCCGCCCATTCCTGGTCGATGACCCGCCCGTCGGTCGCCTCGATCGCCGCCGCGTAGACCTCCAGGACCCGGCGGGCGACCACGGGCCAGTCGAAGTGCGCCACCACCTGATCGCCGCAGGCGGTCAGCTCGGCCCGCCGCGCCGGATCGTCGAGCAGGCCCGTGAGGGCCGCCCGCAGCGCCCCGGCGTCGCCGGTGGGGAAGAGCTGCCCGGCCCGGCCGCCGTCGAGGACCCGGCGGAACGCGTCGAGGTCGCTGGCGACGACGGTCGTGCCGGCGGCCAGGGCCTCGGTGAGGATCATCCCGAACGACTCGCCGCCGGTGTTCGGGGCCACGTAGAGGTGGACGCTGCGCAGCATCCGCGCCTTGTCGGCCTCGGAGACCAGGCCGAGGAACATGACCTGGTCGCGCAGCGGGGCGGGAAACCGGTCGAACAGGTCGTCCGGGTCGCCCGGCCCGGCGACCAGCAGCCGCAGCCCGGGCCGGACGGCGGCCAGCTCGACGAACGCGTCGCGCAGGATCGGGAAGCCCTTGCGGGCCTCGGTGAACCGGCCGAGGAAGCCCAGCGTGCCGCCCTCGCCGGGCCCGCACCCCCCGGGCCAGCCGGGCAGCGGGGCCGCGTGGCTGAACTTGGCGACGGTGACGCCGTTGGGGATCTCCACCGCGCCGCCGTCCATGTGCTCGACCTGGACCTTGCGGGCCAGCGCGCTGACCGCGATGCGGGCGGTGATCCGCTCCAGCACGATCTGGAGCACGCCCTGGGCGGCGGCGAGCACCCGGGAGCGGGTCATCGCGGTGTGGAAGGTGGCCACCACCGGCCCCTTGGCCGACAGGACGGCCAGCATCGACAGGCTCAGGGTCAGCGGCTCGTGCACGTGCAGCACGTCGAAGTCGCCCCGGGCGATCCAGCGCCGGACGCGGGCGGAGGAGACCGGGCCGAACGCGATCCGGGCCACCGACCCGTTGTACGGCAGCGGCACGGCCCGGCCCGCCGGCACCACGTACGGCGGCAGCGGGGAGTCCTCGTCGGCGGGCGCGAGGACGCTCACCTCGTGCCCGAGCCCGAGCAGCGCCTCCGCCAGGTCCATCACGTGGTTCTGCACCCCGCCGGGCACGTCGAAGGAGTATGGGCACACGATGCCGATCCGCATTCCGCGCCCCTTCGCCTCAGGCCGTCCCGGTGGCGGCCGGCGGGCCGGCGGCGGGCCGGGACCCGTCGCCGGTGCCGCGCTGGTCCAGCCACATCCGCTGCAACATGTGCCAGTCTTCCGGATGCCGGGCGATGCCCGCCGACAGACCGTCGGCAATGTGCTGGGTCAGCACCCGGACCCGCTGGTCCAGCGGCCCGCTGTCGGCGTCGGGCAGGGGCAGCGGGCCGGCGATCGAGGCGCACGCGGCGTCCGGCTCGTACCACATCGAGGCGACGTAGAGCGGGGCACCGGTGCGGATGGCCAGCAGCGCCGGGCCGGCGGGCATCCGGGTGCGCGCGCCGAAGAAGTCGACCTCGATCCCCCGGGCCGAGAGGTCCCGGTCGGCCAGCAGCGGCACCACCGCGCCGCTGCGCAGCCGGTCGACCAGCACGTCGAAGGCGGGGCGGTCCCCGCCGTGGGTGGGCAGGATCTCCATGCCGAGGCCCCGGCGGAAGGCGAGGAAGCGCTGGTAGACGCCCTCGGGCTTGAGCCGCTCGGCGACCGTGGTGATCGGCCAGCCGGTGGCGGCCACCCAGGCCCCGGCGGCGTCCCAGTTGCCGGCGTGCGGCAGCGCCACCACCGCGCCCCGGCCGGCGGCCACGTCGGCGGCGAGCCGGTCGACGCCGTCGGGGGCGAGCCGGAACCCGGTGAGGAGCTGCGCGCGGCTCAGCGCCGGCAGCCGGAACGCCTCCATCCAGTAGCGGGCGTAGGAGCGCAGGCCGCGACGGACCAGGTCGTCCAGCTCCGCCTCGGGCAGCTCGGGGCCGACGACCCGGCGCAGGTTGGCGCGCAGCCGGGCCGTACCCCCGCCGCCGGCGCGGTGGGCGCGGTCGGCGCCCGCCCGGAAGGCCGCGGCCACGACGGGCCGGGGCAGCGCGCGGGCCAGGCGCCAGCCGGCGACGTAGCCCAGCTCGGTGAGGTTCACCCCCGGGACCCGCTCGGCGTGCTCGCCTGGGCCTGCCGGTAGACGTGGGCCATCCGCTGACCCACGGTGAAGATCGAGACGGCGGCCAGCAACCAGAGGGCGACCTGGAGGGCGTACGGGACGCCGACGCCGGTGAGCAGGCCGCCGACGCCGACGATGAGCAGCCGCTCGGTGCGCTCGGCGATGCCGACGTTGCAGGTCATGCCGAGGCCCTCGGCGCGGGCCTTGACGTAGGAGACGAGGCCCCCGGCGGCCAGGCAGAGCAGCGCGGCGGCGACGCCGGCGTGGTCGCCCTCGGTGGCCAGCCAGTAGGCCACCGCGCCGAAGACGGCGCTGTCGGCGACCCGGTCCATGCTCGAGTCGAGGAACGCGCCGAACCGCGTCGAGCCCCCGCTCATCCGGGCCATCGTGCCGTCGAGCAGGTCGGTGAGCGCGAAGAACGTCACGACCAGCGCGCCGGCGACGAGATGGCCGCGGGCGCCGAGGCCGAGCGCACCGACGAGCACCCCGAGGGTGCCGGTCACGGTGACGGCGTTCGGGGTCACGCCCGCGCGGAGCAGGCGGCGCGCGATCGGCTCGACGACGCGGGTCATCCCCGCGCGGGCCGACACTTGGAAGATCTTCGCCATGGCGGTCCCACGATAACGGCCGGCACCCCGGGACGGTACGCCCCGGTCGCCGACCCGCCCGAGGAAGTCTTGTGCCGGCTCCGCAAGAGGTGTGAGATCGAGCGTGGGGGTGAGTTAGCTCACCCGCCGGACCGTCCCGTGCCCGCCGTGCGGCGGATCACCGGAGGATGTCGCCGCGGCAGCGGCATCGGGCCGCTTCCCGTCGCGCGCGGCGGTCGCCACCCACCACCGGCCAAGGGAGGTGCGCCCCATGGCGCAGAAGAGTCAGGACAAGGGAGCCGTCGGCGGCGCGCCGACGGTGACCGAGCCCGGCGGGGTACGCAACGTGGTGCTCGTCGGGCACTCCGGGGCCGGCAAGACGACCCTGGTCGAGGCGCTGCTCGCCGCCACCGGCACGATCGGCCGGGCCGGCTCGGTCGCCGAGGGCACCACGGTCTGCGACCACGACCCGGCCGCCGTGCGCCAGCAGCGCTCGGTGAGCCTGGCCTGCGCCCCGCTGGTGCACCAGGGCGTCAAGATCAACCTGCTGGACACCCCCGGCTACGCCGACTTCGTCGGCGAGCTGCGCGCCGGCCTGCGGGCCGCCGACGCCGCCCTGTTCGTGGTCTCCGCCGTCGACGGGATGGACGCCACCACCGCCGCGCTGTGGGAGGAGTGCGCCGCCGTCGGCATGCCCCGGGCGGTCGCGGTGACCCGGCTGGACCACCCGCGCGCCGACTTCGACGAGGCCGTGGCGCTGTGCCAGCGGGTCTTCGGCGACAACGTGCTGCCGCTGCACCTGACGATGCTCGGCGACGACGGCGAGTCGGTCGCGGGGCTGCTCGGCCTCGTCACCCGCCGGGTCCTCGACTACACCGCCGGCCTGCCGGCGCAGGTGCGCGAGCCGGACCCGGAGCACCTGCCGGCGATCGCCGAGTCCCGCAACGAGCTGATCGAGGGGATCATCGCCGAGAGCGAGGACGAGTCCCTCATGGACCGTTACCTCGCCGGCGAGGAGATCGACACCGCCGTGCTGGTCGCCGACCTGGAGAAGGCCGTCGCCCGGGGGCACTTCCACCCGGTGCTGCCGGTCTGCGCGGCGACCGGGGTCGGCCTGGACGTGCTGCTCGACGGCCTGGTGTCGGCGTTCCCCTCGCCGCTGGAGCACGAGCTGCCCGCCGTCACCGGGGTCGACGGCTCGCCCCGGCCGCCGCTGGCCTGCGACCCGTCCGGCCCACTCGTCGCCGAGGTGGTCCGCACGACCGTGGACCGGCACGTCGGGCGGGTGTCGCTGGTCCGGGTCTTCTCCGGCACCCTGCGCCCCGAGCTGACCGTGCACGTCGCCGGGCACGGCATGGCCGAGCGGGGGCACCCCGACCACGACGCCGACGAGCGGGTCGGGCACGTCTACACGCCGCTGGGCGCGAGCCTGCGCGAGGTGGGCGTCTGCGTGGCCGGCGACATCTGCGCCGTCACCAAGTCGGGCAGCGCGGAGACCGGCGACACCATCTCCGCCAAGGACGACCCGCTGCTGGTCGCCCCGTGGGAGATGCCCGAGCCGCTGCTGCCGGTCGCCGTCGTCGCGCGCAGCCGCGCCGACGAGGACGCCCTGGCCCGCAACCTCGCCCGGCTCGTCGCCGGCGACCCGACCCTGCGGCTGGAACGCAACCCGGAGACCCACCAGCTCGTGCTGTGGTGCATGGGCGAGGCGCACGCCGACGTGGTGCTCGACCGGCTGCGCGGCGGCGGCGTCGAGCTGGACACCGAGCCGGTGCGGGTGCCGCTGCGGGAGACCCTCGCCGGGCCCGCGAAGGGACACGGCCGGCACGTCAAGCAGTCCGGTGGCCACGGCCAGTACGCCGTCTGCGACATCGAGGTGGAGCCGCTGCCCCGGGGCGCGGGCTTCGAGTTCGTCGACCGGGTCGTCGGCGGCGCGGTGCCGCACCAGTACGTCCCATCGGTGGAGAAGGGCGTCCGGGCGCAGCTGGAGCGGGGCCTGGTCGCCGGGCACCCGGTGGTGGACCTGCGGGTGACCCTGGTCGACGGCAAGGCGCACAGCGTCGACTCCTCCGACGCGGCGTTCCAGACCGCCGGGGCGCTCGCGCTGCGCGACGCCGCCGAGAAGGGCCAGCCCGTCCTGCTGGAGCCGGTCGACGAGGTGGTCGTGCGGGTGCCGGGGCACACCGTCGGCGCGGTGCTGGGCGACCTGGCCGGGCGGCGCGGCCGGGTGCTCGGCACCGAGCCCGACCCGGACGCCGAGGGGCACGCGCTGGTGCGCGCCGAGGTGCCGGCCGTCGAGCTGCTGCGCTACGCCGTCGAGCTGCGCTCGCTCACCTCGGGAACGGGCACCTTCCGCCGCCGGTTCGCCCGCTACGACCCCGCGCCCACCCACTGACCGGTCAGGGGCGGGTGGGCGGGGTCGGCGGCATCGGCCAGTAGGGGCGGTCGGCGGAACGCAGGGCCGCCGACCGCAGCGCCGCCAGTCGGCGTTCCACCTCGGCGAAGTGGTCCGGGGCCAGCGGGCCGAGGGCCAGCGCGGCGGCGTTCTCCTCCACCTGGGCGACCGTGCGGCAGCCGGGGATCGGGACCGCCCGGCCGCTGCGGGCCCAGAGCCAGCCCAACGCCCCCTGGGCGAGGGTGCGGCCGTCGGCGGTCAGCGCCGACCGGACCGCGCCGACCCGGCGCAGCCACTCCGGGGCGGGCCGGCCGCTGCGGAACCACTCCAGCCAGGTCGCCGTCGCCCCCCGCACGTCGTCGCGGGGCAGGGTGGAGCCGGCGGCGTACTTGCCGGTGAGCAGGCCCATGCCCAGCGGGCCGCGGTTGATGCTGGCCAGGTCGTACTTGTCGCAGACGGCGAGCATGTCGGGGGTGTCGCGCAGCACCGACAGGTCGTGCTGCACGGCGGTGCCGAGGCGGGCGCCCTGGCCGAGGGCGTCGGCCCGGTCCACCCGGTCGGTGCTCCACCCGTACGCCCGGATCAGCCCCTCGGCGACGAGGTCGTCGCAGGCCGCGAAGAGCGCCTGCGCGCGCGGCACCGCCAGGTCGCCCAGGTGCAGCTGGTAGAGGTCGATGCGGTCGGTGCCGAGGCGGCGCAGCGAGTCGGCCACGGCCCGGCGCAGGTACGCCGGCGAGGCGTCCCGCCCGGTGGCCTGGCGGGTCGAGGGGTCGAAGGTGTAGCCCCACTTGGTGGCGATCACGGCCTCGTCGCGGCGGCCGGCGAGGGCCCGGCCGAGGACCTGCTCGCCGTGGCCCGCGCCGTACGTGTCGGCGGTGTCGAAGAGGGTCACGCCGAGGTCGAGCGCCCGGCGGACCGCCCGGACCGACTCGGCGTCGTCGACCGCGCCCCAGCCCAGCGGCTGGACGCCCTCGGCCCAGGGGCCGCCGATGGCCCAGCAGCCCATGCCGAGGGCGCTGACCTCGATGCCGCTGCGACCCAATGTCCGTGTCGTCACTGCCACCGCCAGATCGTGCCACTCGGAGCGCCGCCGCGGACGGCCGTTTCACCGGAACGAGACGAACCGGCCACGGAGGGTCAGCCGGGCCAGGCGCCGCGGAACAGGTCGCGGGTGTCGGTGAGCAGCTGCGGCAGCACCTTCGTGCGCCCGATCACCGGCATGAAGTTGGCGTCGCCGCCCCACCGGGGCACCACGTGCTGGTGCAGGTGCTCGGCGATGCCGGCCCCGGCGACGCCGCCCTGGTTCATCCCCAGGTTGAACCCGTGGGCGTTGCTGACCCGCCGCACCACGCGCATGGCGGTCTGGGTGAACGCCGCCAGCTCGGCGGTCTCGGCGAGGTCGAGGTCGGTGTAGTCGGGCACGTGCCGGTAGGGGCAGACCAGCAGGTGCCCCGGGTTGTAGGGGTAGAGGTTGAGCACCGCGAAGACCCGCTCGCCCCGGGCCACCACCAGGCTCTCCTCGGCCGGCAGGCCGGGGGCGAGGCAGAACGGGCAGCCGCCGGGCCGGTCGTAGCCGCCCTCCGGGCGGTCGGAACCGGAGACGTACGTCATCCGGTGCGGGGTCCAGAGCCGTTCCAGCCCGTCGGTCATGCCGTCGTCCGTGTGCCGTTCCGCCCCTGTCACGCCGTCGATCCTACGTTCCCGGCGGCGGATAGGGGGTGAAGAATCTTGACGGAGAGACGTTGATCGATGAAGCTTCCAGTCAGGAAAAGGCTCGACAACCGTCGATGGGAGATCACGTGAAGACCGCACTCCGCCGGCTCGGCAGGGCCCTGGCCGCCTGCGCTCTCGCCGCCACCACCACCCTGGTCGGGCTGACCGTGACGACCGGCGCCGCGCACGCCGACGGGTGCTACACGTGGGGCCGGTCGCTGGCCTCCGGCGCCACCGGCGAGGACGTCCGGCAGCTCCAGATCCGCCTCGCCGGCTACCCCGGCTACGGCGCGGTCCTCGGCATCGACGGCTCGTTCGGCCCGGCCACCCGCTCGGCGCTGATCCGCTTCCAGCAGGCGTACGGCCTGTCCGCCGACGGCGTCGCCGGCCCGCAGACCTTCACCAAGCTGTACGCGCTCCAGGACGACGACTGCACGCCGGTCAACTTCAGCTACGCCGAGCTGAACAACTGCAACGGCGACTGGTCCGGCGGGGCGGTGTCGGCGAGCACCGCGCGGTTCAACGCCCTCGTGTCGATGTGGAAGCTCCAGGCCCTGCGGCACGCGCTCGGCGACCAGTCGATCCGGATCACCAGCGGCTTCCGCAGCTACGCCTGCAACAGCGCGGTCGGCGGCGCGTCCAACAGCCGGCACCTCTACGGCGACGGCGTCGACATGGGCTCCGGCCCGCACTCGCTGTGCCGGCTGGCCCAGCAGGCCCGCAACCACGGCTTCGCGCAGATCCTCGGCCCCGGGTACCCGGACCACAACGACCACGTCCACGTCGGAGCGGCGGGCGGCTGGTCGGCCCCGAGCTGCGGCATCTGACCCGCCCCGCGCGAGAAGGGTCCCCCTCGCCCGGCAGCCGCCGAGCGCCTCACCGGCGGCCGCCGTGAGAGGGGGACCCTTCTCTACCGAATGCGTTAAGAGGGGGCCCTTCCTTGCGCCTTACCCCTGCGCCGACGGGCCGGCGTTGGTGCGGGAGTTGACCACGTCGAGCACGTGGGCCACCGCCTCGGCGACCGGCACGCCGTTGCGCTGCGAGCCGTCGCGGTACCGGAACGACACCGTGCCGGCCGCCACGTCGTCGTCCCCGGCGATCACCATGAACGGGATCTTCTGCTGCTGGGCGGTGCGGATCTTCTTCTGCATCCGGTCGTCGCCCGCGTCCACCTGGGCCCGGATGCCCTCGGCGCGCAGCGCCGCGACGAACCCGTGCAGGTAGTCGGTGTGGTCCTCGCGGATCGGGATGCCCACCACCTGCACCGGGGCCAGCCAGGCCGGGAATGCCCCCGCGTAGTGCTCGGTGAGCACGCCGAAGAACCGCTCGATCGACCCGAACAGCGCCCGGTGGATCATCACGGGTCGCTGCCGGCTGCCGTCGGCCGCCTGGTACTCCAGGCCGAAGCGCTCCGGCAGGTTGAAGTCGACCTGGATGGTGGACATCTGCCAGGTCCGGCCGATGGCGTCCTTGGCCTGCACGGAGATCTTCGGCCCGTAGAAGGCCGCGCCGCCCGGGTCGGGGACCAGGTGCAGGCCGGACTCCTGCGCCGCCGAGCGCAGCGCCTCGGTCGCCCGCTCCCAGTTCTCGTCGGTGCCGACCGACTTCTCCGGGTTGCGGGTCGACAGCTCCAGGTAGAAGTCGTCCAGGCCGTAGTCGCGCAGCAGTTCGAGCACGAAGGCGAGCAGGGACTTCAGCTCCCCGGCCATCTGCTCCTCGGTGCAGAAGATGTGCGCGTCGTCCTGGGTCATGCCCCGCACCCGGGTCAGGCCGTGCACCACACCGGACTTCTCGTAGCGGTAGACCGTGCCGAACTCGAACATCCGCAGCGGCAGCTCCCGGTAGGAGCGGCCCCGGGACCGGAAGATCAGGTCGTGCATGGGGCAGTTCATCGGCTTGAGGTAGTAGTTCGCGCCCTCGACCTCCATGGGCGGGAACATGCCGTCGGCGTACCAGTCGAGGTGCCCGGAGACCTCGTACAGGTGGCCCTTGGTGATGTGCGGGGTGTTGACGAAGGAGTAGCCGGCCTGCTCGTGCTTGATCCGCGAGTAGTTCTCCATCTCCCGCCGGATGATCCCGCCCTTGGGGTGGAAGACCGCCAGGCCGGAGCCCAGCTCGTCGGGGAAGCTGAACAGGTCCAGGTCGACGCCGAGCTTGCGGTGGTCGCGCCGGGCGGCCTCCTCCAGCAGCTTCAGGTACGCCTTCAGCTCGTCGCGGGTCGGCCACGCGGTGCCGTACACCCGCTGGAGCTGGGGGTTCTTCTCGCTGCCCCGCCAGTAGGCGGCGGCCGAGCGCATCAGCTTGAACGCGCCGATCAGCCGGGTGTTCGGCAGGTGCGGGCCCCGGCACAGGTCCGACCAGCAGACCTTCTCCTCCTTGGCGTCGAGGTTGTCGTAGATGGTCAGCTCGCCACCGCCGACCTCCATCACCTCGGAGGAGTCCAGCCCCTCGCCCTTGACGTCGATCAGCTCCAGCTTGAACGGCTCGGCGGCCAGCTCGGCCTTCGCCTCGTCCAGGCTGGCGAACCGCCGCCGCCGGAACCGCTGCCCGGACTTGACGATCTCCTGCATCCGCTTCTCGAGCTTCGCCAGGTCGTCGGGCTGGAACGGCTTGCCGACGGCGAAGTCGTAGTAGAAGCCGTTCTCGATCGGCGGGCCGATGCCGAGCTTCGCCTCGGGGAACACGTCCTGCACCGCCTGGGCGAGCACGTGCGCGGTCGAGTGGCGCAGCACGTTGAGCCCGTCCGGGGTGTCGAGGGCGACCGGCTCGACGACGGTCTCCTCGGCGGGCGCCCAGTCCAGGTCGCGCAGGTTGCCCTGCGGGTCGCGGACCACGACGACCGCCTTCGGGCCGCTGGACGGCAGCCCGGCCGCGGCCACCGCGTCGGCCGCCGTCGTCCCGGCGGCGACGACGACGGGGTCGGCCACGACGGGGGTACGGGGTGCGGACACGGTGACTCCTCCAGAGGACGACAGATGCGGCCGGCCGGCCGCCCCCGCTGATGCTAGCGGGCAAGGAAGGGCCCCTTCTTATCGCATTCGGTAGTGGAAGGGCCCCTTATTAACGCCGAGGGCCGGGCAACGCGGCGCACGGCGGCGGGCCGCCGGGCAGCGCAGCCGGACCGGCAGGCGGGCGGGGGCGGCCAGGCAAGGTGGGTGGCTGGCGGGCGGGCGCCCGATTGAACCTTTCGGCCGCGCCAGCCGAACTACCGGGTGGGGCCGGTGGCACAGGCGGCCGGAGGAAGACGAAGGGTGGGGCGAGGGTGGCGATGATCCGCACGTACGAACGAGGACTCCGGTTGGCGGCGTCGGCCGCCGTGGCCGTCGTCGCCGCGACGCTGGGCTGGGCCGGCACGGCGCTGGCGGCGGACGTGACGAGCACCCCGGAGCAGGCCCGCCAGGGCGACCCGGTACGGCTGGAGATCGTCGTGCCCGAGGAGCGCCCGGGTGCCCGCACCGAACGGATCGAGCTGCGGCTGCCGGCGGCGGCGCCCGTGGGCGAGGCGTACCCGATGTCGGTGACCGGCTGGGCCCCCCTGATCACCACCCGGAAGCTGGCCGAGCCCATCCCCGGCATCCACGGCACGACGATGGACACGGTCACCGCCTCGGTGGTCTGGACCCGGGCCAAGGGCGCGCCCGCCGGTCCCGCCCGCCTCGCCGTCTCGATGGGGCCGCTGCCCCAGGCCGAGAAGATGGTGTTCGAGGTGGTGCAGACGTACTCCGACGGCACGGTCGTGCGTTGGGCGGACCCGGCCGGCGGCGCGCGGCCCGCCCCGGTGTTGACCCTGCTGCCGGCGGCGGCGGGCGGGCACGGCGGGGACGGTGCCGCCGGTGCGCACGGCGGGGGCCCGTCCGACACGACGGCGGCCGGCGAGGCTCCCACGCCGGCCGTCGCCCTGTCGGACGGCGCCGCGGCAGGCGACCGCGGGATGACCGATGCCCTGCTGGCGGCGGGTCTGGTCGCGGGGCTCGGCGGGGGCGCCGCGCTCGGTTGGCTGGCGACCCGGTGGCGGCGGCGGACCGACCAGGCGGCGGCGACCACGCCGGACGGCGACGACCTGCGCCGCATCCTCGACGGCGACCTCCCGCCGCCGGACGCGGGCGAGCCGGCCGGGACCGTCGGCGGGACGACCGCCTCGGACGCGCCGGCCGGGGCCATGGGCGGGGCCGCTGCGGGCGAGCCGGCCGGGACCGCCGACGGGACGACCGCCTCGCCCGCGCCGGCCGGGGCCGCCGGCGCGGTCGGCGCTGTGGTGGAGCCGCAGCCGGCGGGCCGGTAGCCCGGCGACGGCTCCGCGAGGCAGCGACGCGACCGCGCCCGGCCCGGCCGCCGGGCCGGGCGACCGGCCACGCGACCCGGCCCGGTGGGAGACGCCCGCCGGTCAGGCGACCCAGTCGGGCAGGGGCTCGCGGGCGGCGAGCCAGTCGGCGGGTACGCCGCCCGGCGCGCCGACGCCGGTGTGGGCGGCCACGACCGCCCCGACGATGGCGGCCGTGGTGTCGACGTCCCCGCCCGCCTCGACGCAGGCCCGGATCGCGGCCGGGTAGTCGTCGAGGTGGGTCGCCGCAACCCAGAGCGTGAACGGCACCGTGTCCTGCGCGGTCACCCGGGAGCCGTTGCCGAGCGCGTCCACGGCGACCGCGAGGGGGCGGCCCAGCAGGCCGGCGGCGCGGCGTACCCCCTGGTGCACCTCGCCGGGGTCGAGGGCCGCGGCCACGGCGGCGAGCAACCGCGACGGCGGCGGGCGGTCCCCGTCGAGGCGGGCCCGGGTGGCCAGCGCGGCGGCCACCGCGACCGCGACGGCGCCGGCGATGCCCTCCGGATGGGCGTGGGTGACCTCGGCGGAGGCCCGGGCCTGGGCCGCCGCCTGCCGGGTCGAGTCGGCGAACCACGCCCCGAGCGGGCCGACCCGCATCGCCGCGCCGTTGCCGCACGAGCCCTGCCCGTCGAACGCGGAAGCCGCGGCGACGGGCCACGGCGTGCCGGTGCGGATCAGACGCAGGATGGTCACCGCGCCGGGCCCGTAGCCGCGGTACGGCTCGCAGCGGTGCGCGAAGGCCAGCGCCAGCCGGTCCCGGTCGATCTCCCCGGCCTCGGTCAGCTCGGCCACCACGGAGCAGGCCATCTCGGTGTCGTCGGTCCACTGCCACGGCGTCGGCGGGAGCCGGCCGGCGGCAAGGTCGGCGGGCCGCCGGCCCGGCACGAAGAACTGCGAGCCGAGGGCGTCGCCGACGGAGAGGCCGTGCAGGCTGTCCCGGGCGAGCGCCGCGCGGGTGTCCGCGAAGAGCGTGAATGCCATGGCCGTACCAGCTTGCCCGGTCGCCGGGTGCGCCGCAACGCGCCCCGCTTGCCATCACGAGTACGGTGCTGACGTGGCCACGGTGCTCCTGGTCGAAGACGACCACGTCGTACGCGGCGCGATGCTGCGGTCCCTCGCCGACCGTGGGCACGCCGTGCACGCCGTGGGCACCGCGCTGGACGCGCTGCGCCGGGTCGCGGCGGAGACCCCCGACCTGGTGGTGCTGGACCTGGGTCTGCCCGATCTCGACGGCTCGGACGCCCTGCGGATGCTGCGCGGGATCACCGACGTGCCGATCATCATCGCCACCGCCCGCGACGACGAGCAGTCGGTGGTGCGGCTGCTGCGGGCGGGGGCCGACGACTACATGGTCAAGCCGTTCACCGGCGCGCACCTGGACGCCCGCATCACCACCGTGCTGCGCCGCGCGGGCCGGGCCAGCCGGACCGTGCAGCCGGCCGTGCACACCGTCGGCGGCCTGCGGGTGGACGTCGGGGAGCGCAGCGCCCTGCTCGACGGGGTGCCCCTCGCGCTGACCCGCAAGGAATTCGACCTGTTGGCGTATCTCGCCGCCCGGCCCGGGCGGGTAGTGTCCCGCCGGGAACTCTTGGAGGAGGTATGGCGGCAGCCGTCGGTCGGCGAGGACCAGACCATCGACGTTCACCTCTACTGGCTACGTCGCAAAATGGGCGAGTCCGCGGCGAAGCCGCGCTACCTGCGCACCGTGCGGGGGGTGGGCTTCCGGTTGGTGGCCCCGGACTGAGGGCCGCGCTGGCCTGGCTCACGGCCGGCATGTGCGGCCTCGTCGCGCTCGCCTTCCTGGTGCCCCTCGGCATCAGCCTGGGCGAGCGGACCCGCGAGGAGGCCATCGCGGACGCCGCCCGGCGCAGCGCGCTGGTCACCGGGACCCTCGCGGTCAGCACCGAGCCGGCCGTCGTGCAGCGCGCGGTGGAGGCCAGCGGCGAGGACCCGGCGACCCGGCCGGTGGTGCACGGGTTGGGCGGCGACGACACGGCCGGGCGGGCCGACGGGGCGGCGCTGGCCCGGGCCGCCGCCGACCGGCGTTCCGTGGTCACCGACGTGCCGGGCGGGGTGCTGCGGCTCGACCCGGTGGTGCTGGGCGACTCGGTGGCCGTGGTCGAGGTGTTCGTCCCGGACGCCGCCCTCGACGAGGGCGCCACGGGCCGCTGGCTGCTGCTGGGGGCGGTGGCGGTGGCGCTGGTCGGCGCCGCCGTGCTGGTGGTGGACCGGGTCGCGGCCCGCACGGTCGACTCGACCCGCGGGCTCGTGCAGGCCGCCCTCGCCGTCGGCGACGGCGACCTGGGGGTACGCGTCGAGCCGACCGGCCCGCGCGAGCTGGCCGAGGCCGGCTACGCGTTCAACCGGATGGCCGACCGGCTGGTGGCGGCCCGCACCGACGAGCGGGAGCTGGTGGCCGACCTGTCGCACCGGCTGCGGACCCCGCTGACCGTGCTGCGGCTGGACGCCGACGGGCTCGACTCGGACGACACCAGCGTCGGCTCGTTCACCGAGGCGGAGCTGGACCGCCGACGGGCGATCCGGCGGATCCGGCAGGCGATCGTCACCCTGGAGGGCGAGATCGACGTGCTGATCAACACGACCCGCAAGGCGGTCGCGCACGAGGCCGGGCCGGCGATGTGCGACGTCAGCGAGGTCGTCCGGGACCGGATGGTGTTCTGGTCGGCCCTCGCCGGCGACCAGAACCGGCCGCACCGGGTCAGCGGCGCGCAGCTGCGCATCCCGGCGCCGGTGCCGCGCGCCGAGCTGGCCGCCGCGCTCGACGCGGTGATCGGCAACGTGTTCCGCTACACCCCGCAGGGCACCGCGTTCGAGGTGGCGGTCTCCCGCCGCGACGGGTATGTGGCGATCCGCATCGACGACGCCGGCCCCGGCATCGCCAACCCGGACCGGGCGCTGCGCCGGGGGGCCAGCGACCAGGGCTCCACGGGGCTGGGGCTGGACATCGCCAAGCGGGTGGCGTTGCAGGCCAACGGGTCGGTCAGCATCGACCGGGCCCGGCTCGGCGGGGCCAGCGTGGTGATGCTGCTGGCCGACCCGGAGGCCACCCCGCGACAGGTCAGCCGGTTCGGTCTGGTCGGGCGGATGGCCCGGGACGCGCGGGAGCCGAAGGCCGAGGGCCGCCGCTGGCCCCGCCGACGCCCGTCGGACGGCTGACCCGGCGACCGGCCGGGACCGGCCGGTTGTGCGCAGACGCAAGTCTTCCTTAGATCCGGATTAACCACGGCGGCACATCGGACGCCCGATGGCAGGATCTGGGACGAACCCATCAGTTCCACCGGCCAGTTCCGGGTTTCCACCGGTCGGTGGAGCCGTGCGCGCGGCGGGAGTGCGGTCCCCCCACAACCTCCTCCCGCCGCGCGCCAGCCCGGAAGCCGTCAGCCGGCCGTCGCGGCCAGGTAGCCGTCGATCTCGGCGGCGAGCCGCGTCTTCTCCCCCGGTGCCAGGAACGACGCCGTGACCGCGTCGGTGGCCAGCGCCGCCAGCCCCTGCGGGCCGAGGTTGAGCAGCCGGGCCGCCACCGCGTACTCGTCGTTGAGGGTGGTGCCGAACATCGGCGGGTCGTCGGAGTTGATGGTGACCAGCACGCCGGCCTCGACCAGCCGGGGCAGCGGGTGGACGTCGAGCGAGGCGACGGCCCGGGTGCGCACGTTGGAGGTGGGGCACACCTCCAGGGCGATGCGGTGCTGCGCCAGGTGGGCCAGCAGCTCGGGGTCCTCGGCGGCGGAGATGCCGTGGCCGATGCGTTCCGCGCCGAGGTCGCGCAGCGCGTCCCAGACCGTCTGCGGGCCGGTGGTCTCGCCCGCGTGCGGCACCGAGCGCAGCCCGGCCGCCCGCGCCCGGTCGAAGTACGGCGTGAACTGCGGCCGGGGCACGCCGATCTCGGGGCCGCCCAGGCCGAAGCTGATCAGGCCGGCGGGCTGCTCGTCGAGGCAGATCCGCAGGGTCTCCTCGGCAGCCGGCAGCCCCGCCTCCCCGGGGATGTCGAAGCACCAGCGCAGGGCGATGCCGAAGTCGGCCTCGGCCCGCTTGCGGGCGTCCTCGATGGCCTCGCAGAAGGCCGGTGCGGGGATGCCCCGGCGCACGTGCGAGTAGGGGGTGACGGTCAGCTCGGCGTACCGGACCTGCTGGCGGGCCAGCTCGCGGGCCACCTCGTGGGTGAGCAGCCAGACGTCCTCGGGGTCGCGGACCAGGTCGACCACGCTGAGGTAGACCTCGATGAAGTGGGCGAAGTCGCGGAAGGCGAAGTAGTCGGCGAGGGCGTCCGGGTCCGCCGGCACCGGGCTGGCCCCCTCGTGGCGGGCGGCCAGCTCGGCCACGATGCGCGGCGACGCGGAGCCGATGTGGTGCACGTGCAGCTCCACCTTGGGCAGACCGGCGATGAAGGCGGACAGGTCGGTCACGGGCTCTCCTCGGGAGGGTACGGCGGACGGGCACCGGTGCGGGCGACGACGAACACGCGGCGGAACGGGAAGCACACCCGCCCCTGCCGGACCGGGTACGCCGCCGCGAGGCGGGCGGCGAGCTGGGCGCGGAAGTCGGCCCACCGGGCGTCGTCCAGGGCCGCCCGGACGGGGCGCAGGGCGGTGCCCTCCATCCAGGTCAGCACCGGGTGGTCGGCGTCGGCGGGAGCCGGCAGCAGGTGCACGTACGTAGTCTCCCAGGCGTCGACCGCGCAGCCGGCGCGGGTCAGCAGCGTGGCGTAGCCGACCGCGTCGTCGACCGGGTCGTCGCGCAGCGCCGGGGCGAGGGTGGCGGCCCACGGCCCGCCCTGGGCCACTGCGTGCAGCGCCCGATGCGAGGGCGCGCCGAAGTTGCCCGGCACGGCGAAGGCGAGCCAGGCCCCGGCGGGCAGTTCGGCGGACCACCGGGTCAGCAGCTCCCGGTGGCCGGGCACCCACTGGAGCAGCGCGTTGCTGACCACCACGTCGACGTCGGCGTCGGGACGCCAGTCGCGCACGTCGCCGACCGCGAAGTCGACCGGCGCGGCCAGGGCGGCGGCCCGCCCGATCATCTCCGCCGAGGCGTCGAGGCCGGCGACGCGGGCGTGCGGCCAGCGGGCCGCCAGGCCGGCGGTCAGCGTCCCGGGCCCGCAGCCGAGGTCCACCACGGCCCTCGGCCGCTCGGCCGGGACCCGCGCGAGCAGGTCGTGGAAGGGCCGCCCGCGCTCGTCGCGGTAGCGCAGGTACGTCGCCGGATCCCACATCGCGCCTCCAAACCGTACGTCCGTCTTGTTTTCAAGGTACGGCCCGCCGCACGGCCGGACAAGCCGATCACTAGGCTCGGGGGCATGGAGCAGCGCACCTTCACCCGGCTCGGACTGCACGTCGGCGTGGTCGGGCTCGGCGCCTGGCAGCTCGGCGCGGACTGGGGCCGGGTCGACGAGGCCGACGCGACGGCCGTCCTGACCGCCGCCCTGGACTCCGGCGTCACGTTCGTCGACACCGCCGACGTCTACGGCGACGGGCGCAGCGAGCAGATCATCGGGCGGTTCCTGCGGTCCCACCCCGACGCGGGGCTGACCGTGGCGACGAAGATGGGCCGCCGGGTCGAGCAGCGGCCGGAGGCGTACACGGCGGAGAACTTCCGGGCCTGGACCGACCGGTCCCGGGCCAACCTCGGCGTGGACACCCTCGACCTGGTCCAGCTGCACTGCCCGCCCACCGCCGTGTTCGCCGACGACCGGGTCTTCGACGCCCTCGACGCCCTCGTCGCCGACGGGCGGATCGCCGCGTACGGGGTCAGCGTGGAGACCTGCGACCAGGCGCTCACCGCGATCGCCCGGCCCGGCGTGGCGAGCGTCCAGATCATCCTGAACGCGCTGCGCCTCAAGCCGCTCGACCGGGTGCTGCCGGCCGCATCGGCCGCCGGGGTCGGCATCATCGCGCGGGTGCCGCTGGCCAGCGGCCTGCTCTCCGGCCGGTACGACGAGCACACCACCTTCGCCGCCGACGACCACCGCACCTACAACCGGCACGGCGAGTCGTTCGACGTCGGGGAGACCTTCTCCGGGGTGGACTACGGCACCGGGCTGGCCGCCGTGCGCCGGCTCGCCCCGCTGGTCGGCACGGGCCGCACCATGGCCCAGTTCGCGCTGCGCTGGGTGCTCGACCAGCCCGGCGTCACGGTGGTCATCCCCGGCGCCCGCGACGCCGAGCAGGCCCGGCGCAACGCCGCCACGGCCGACCTCGCGCCGCTCACGCCCGACGAACTGGCCGCCGTCCGGGACACCTACGACGAGCTGATCCGGCCGCAGGTGCACGACCGGTGGTGACCCGCCCGGCGGCGGTGCTCGCGCGCCGCGGCCACGACGCGCATGCTGGACCGGGCCGGCGCGCCCGGCCGGCGAGCGGAGGGGGAACGCGATGAAGGGGTGGCTCCGGCTCACCCTCGGCCTGCTCGCGGTGGTCGTCGGCGCCGTCTGGACGGTGCAGGGCCTCGGCTACGTCGGCGGGAGCATGATGACCGACCAGCGGATCTGGGCGCTGCTCGGCCCGGTGCTGGTCCTCATCGGACTCGCAACCCTCTGGTACGGCCTGCGCGCCCGACGCCGCCGCCCGTGACCCCGGGCGCGACGGGCCGGGCACGTGAAAAGCCCCGCATCCCGAACGGGACACGGGGCTTGACTTGATCCGGGTCGGATCATCCCCTCGGCCGGCGGGCCGGCCGCGGCTGCTCAGATCGGGCGGACCTGCTCAGCCTGCGGGCCCTTCTGACCCTGGGCGATCTCGAACTCCACCCGCTGGTTCTCCTCCAGCGTGCGGTAGCCGCTGGTCTGGATGGCCGAGAAGTGGACGAACACGTCAGCACCCCCGCCGTCGACGGTGATGAAGCCGAAGCCCTTGTCTGCGTTGAACCACTTCACGGTTCCCTGCGCCATGTGTATCTCCTTCTAAAACTGGCGGCCGAGCACGCCGTGCGGCCGATTGGCCGTTTTCGAGCAGCGGCGCCTGAGGCGGCCCCCTGTGCAAGGAGACTTCTCTCAACCCACGCCATCTCGCAACAGCGTGGAACAGCAAACCACGTAGCGAAAACTCTGCACAGCCTACCCGACGAAATTCTTCGACATGTGACCTGAAGGACGCCCGAATTCCGACCTCCCGGGCCCTTCCCGCACGCACGAAGACCCCCTTCCCGGTCACCCGGAAAGGGGGCCCACGCCTGTCCTGGCTGGTCAGTCGGGCCAGCGGCCGGTCAGCCGGCGTACGCCCACCGCGCCGCCGCGGTCGACGGCCGCGCGGACCACGGAGAAGATCGCGCCCTGGAGGGCGGCGGCGGCGAGGATCTCGCCCCAGGCGCGGTCCTCGTCGGTCGCGCTCGGGGCCTCGCCGTCGCCGGCCGTCATCTTCCAGACCTGCCGGAAGATCACGCCCGCGACCGCGCCGGCCGCCAGCCCCATCAGCACCCCGACTGGCTTGTAAGCCGCCCTGCCGATGCCCTTGCTCACCTGCGCCTCCCCCGGACGATCAACAGCACGATCATGGTAGCCACCGCGCCGGCGGCGACCGCCGCCCACGGCACCGGGCTGCGGCCCAGCTCCGCGCCGGCGGCGGCCCGCTCCCGGGCGGCCTCGGCCCCCTGGGCGGCCTGCCCGCGCACCCGGGCCACGGTCTGCGCGGCCTGCTCCCGCACCCGCCCCTTCGCCTGCTCGGCGGAGGAGCGCAGCCGGGCCTTGACGTCGGCCTTCGCGGCCAGCGCCTCCATCGTCTCGCCGAGCTCCACCCGGGTGCGCCGGATCTCCTCGCGCAGGGCCTCCGTGTCGCCGGTGCCGTTGCGGCCGTTCGCGCTACCCGTCATGCCCGTCCCCTGTCCTTCACCGCGGCGGTGACGGTGTCCACGTCCGCCCGGACGCTGCGCACCGCCGCCGCCGGAACCGGCGGGACCGCCTGGCCGACCTGCTTCCTGCCGACCAGGGCGAGGACCCCGGCCAGCAGGAAGAGCGCCACCGCGACGATCAACGCGGCCGCCCAGGCCGGCACGACCAGCGCCAGCAGCAGGATCGCGGCGGCGACCAGCGCGCCCAGGCCGTAGAGCGCCAGCGCGCCGCCGCCGCCGAAGAGGCCGATCCCGATGCCGGCGTGCTTGCCCTTCTGGGTCAGCTCCGCCCGGGCCAGGGCCAGCTCGTCACGGACGAGCCGGGAGACCTGCTCCGTGGCCCGCTGCACGAGCTCGGCGGTGGACGGCTCGCTCCCGGTCCGCGACGTGCGGTGATTCGCGACGTCAGCCATGCTGTCCTCCTTTCGTCATCACCGCGCTGTATGCCCGGAGTCGCCGCCCGTCAATCCTGCGCGGGCACGGTCGGTCGCACCGACCGCGCCGCGCAGCAGTCCCCGGGAGACGGCCGTTCAAACCCACCCGGCCTCGCGACGGGCCTCCGGCGGTTCAACGCGCCGCCACCGGCGCAGGACGCGCCGCGCCGGCCGTCAGCGCCCGGCGGCGGCGTGGTTCCCGGACGGGGCGGGGACGTCGCCGGACCGGGCCGGGGCGTCCTTCGGCGTCGCCCCGGCGGCCCGGGGCGGGGCCGGGCCGTCGGCGGCCGGCGGCCGGGCGTCGGCGGCCGGCGGGGCCGGGGCGTCCGGGCGGGCGGCGGGCTCGTCCGGGCCCACGAACGCCTCGCTGCGGGCCGCGCCGTCGTCGCTGCCGCCGAAGACCCGGGCGTCGTCGGGCACGTCCGTCTCGGCGCTGCGGCGCGCCGGGCGGCGGGGCTGCACGGCCTGCCAGGGCAGCGCGCCGGCCGCGTCGCCGACCTCGGCGCGCATCCGGGGCAGCGCGGTCGGGCGGTGGTCCCGCACCCAGCCGACCAGGTGCTCCCGCACCAGGCAGCGCAGGTCCCACAGGCTGCCGGCGTTCGCCGCGCTGACCAGCGCCCGCACCTTGATCAGGCCGCCCGTGGCGTCGGTGACCTGCAGGACGCAGACCCGGCCGTCCCACAGCTCGCTGCCCTCCACCAGCCGGCGCAGCTCCTCCCGCATCGCCTGCACGTTGATCGACCAGTCGACGTCGAACTCGGCGGTGCCCAGCACCGCCGCCTCCGTGCGGGTCCAGTTCTGGAACGGCTTGCTGGTGAAGTACGAGGTGGGCAGGATCAGCCGGCGGTCGTCCCAGATCTGCACGACGACGTAGCTGAGGGTCAGCTCCTCGATGCGTCCCCACTCCCCCTCGACGACCACCACGTCGTCGAGGCGCACCGCGTCGCTGAAGGCGAGCTGGAGGCCGGCGAAGACGTTGCCGAGCAGGCTCTGCGCGGCCAGCGCGGCCACCACACCGACCACACCGGCGGAGGTCAGCACGCCGGCGCCGACCCCGCGGACGCTCGGGAAGGTCATCAGCATCACGCCGACGGTGAGGATCACGATCACCGCGATGGTCAGCCGGCGCAGCATCACCACCTGGGTACGCACCCGGCGGGCGTGCCGGTTGTCCGGCACGTCCACCCGGAACCGGGCCAGGGCGACGTCCTCGACCACCACCAGCAGCGAGGCGACCAGCCAGGCCAGGGTGGCGATGATGCCGAGCACCAGCGCGTGCAGCACCACCTGCCGCCACGGGGTGCCGACGGCGTAGCCGGTGGAGAACCGGACGGCGAACTGCACGGCGAGCACGGTCGCGGCGACCTGGAACGGGCGGTGCGCGTGGTCGGTCAGCTCGGTCATCAGCAACGAACGCCGGCCGAGCCGGCGGGTCGTCCGGTGCACCACCTCGGCCAGGAAAAGGGCGATCGCCGCCGCGGCGAGCGCGGCGACGATCGTCATGAGGTAGCTCTGCACGGGTGTCTCTCCCCCTTCAGCGGGTCCCTCGATCCGGGCAAAGGCCCAATGGTGCCCGCTGTCCGCCGTGTCGGCCAAGCCGGGCCGGAACCGGCCGGGCCAGTCCGGATCACACCTTGCGGTACCGCGACTGGAGGAAGCAGTACACGCCGAAGCAGGCGATGCCGAGGGCGACCAGGGCGAGCAGGAACGGGCCGTACGACTGGTCGCGCAGGGTGCGCAGCGCGGCGTCGAGGCCGCGGGCCTTCTCCGGGTCGTAGTTGACCGCGGCGACGACCACCAGCAGGCCGGCGATGCCGTACGCGACGCCCTTGGCGACGTAGCCGGCCATGCCGAGGCGGAGGGCCAGGGTGCGGGTGTGCGCGTCCATCTCGCCGGTCTTGAGGTGCTCGCGGAACTTCTTCTTCCAGCCGTAGATCACCAGGCCGACGCCGACCGCGGCGAGCACCAGCCCGGCCAGGCCGACCAGCAACCGGCCGCCGCCGGACTCCATCAGCTTGCCGGTGAGGGCCTCCTGCTGGTCCGCGCCGCTCGACCCGGCGTTGGAGAAGACCTTCCAGGCGGTCCAGGCGAAGTAGAGGTAGACGAGGGTACGGGCGGCGGAGGCGATCCGCTCGAAGAGGCGCTCCCGGCCCTGCTCGGTGCGGTGCCCGACGGCGGCCTCCAGCGCCTGCCAGATCGCCATGGCGAGCATGCCGACGGCGATCGCGACGCAGAGGAACTTGCCCATGGGCTGCTCGGCCAGGGTGCTGAGCGCACCGGTCTGGTCGCCGTCCTTGCCGCCCGAGTCGCCGAAGGCGATCTGCAGGGCGAGCCAGGCGAACAGCAGGTGCACCACGCCGTAGCCGATGAAACCGGCCCGGGCGAGTAGTTCGAGCCACCGGCTGTTCGCGGCCTGCGAGGCGGTGGCTTCGGCGTTTCGGGTGAGTGACATGGCGCCTCAATCTCCGATTGCGGAGATCCCCAAACGTCGGCCACCGCCCGGGCGGCCCTCCCGGTCAGCCGTTGGGGTTGCGGGAGACGCGGATCTTGACCTGCTCGTCGGTGACGCTGTCCAGGGTGACCGCGAAGCCGCCGACCTCGGTGGCCTGCTGCCCCACGGTCAGCGAGAGCTGCTCGCCGGCCACCTCGACGGTCACCTGGTCGCCCTGGGCGCCGACCAGCTTGGCCTCGACGCCGAGGATGGTGGCGCTGGCCTCGACGCCCCGGTCGAAGGTCACCGTGCAGGCGTCCAGGCCGCAGTCGGTGGAGGCGCCCTCGGAGCTGCACCCGGCGAGCAGGGCGACGCCGAGTGCCAGGCCGGCCAGCAGGCCGGCGGCCCGGCGGGTGGGGGTGGACGGGAAGGTGCCGCGTCGGTTCGTCACGCGATCAAGGGTACGAGACCCCCGCGACCCGCCCGGTGGGCGAAGGAGGGGCCCCTTGTTAACGCCTCCGGTAGAGCGGGGCACCCTTCTCACACCCCCAACGGGGCGGCGGCGGGGGCGGGGCAAGACGGCGGGCGGGGCGGGGGCGACTGGCGGCGAATCGGGCCGGGCGGCGGGGGGCCGGGGCAGAATGGCCGGGTGAGCTTCCTGGTCGAGGACAATCCCGCCCGCCACCGCTTCGAGATCCTGGTTGACGACGCGCTGGCCGGGTTCACCGCGTACCTGCCCCGGGGCGAGGTGCTGATCTTCACCCACACCGAGGTCGACGCGAAGTTCCAGAACATGGGCGTCGGGGCGGCGCTGATGCGGGCCACCCTGGACCAGGTCCGCGAGCGCGGCGGCCGGGTGGTGCCGAGGTGCCCGTTCATGGCGGCCTTCATCGAGCGCCACCCCGAGTACGCGGACCTGGTCACCGCCGCCCCCTGAGGGCCGCGACGGCACCTGATCCGGCCGGGCCCAGCCGACCGTGGACCGAGCCGACCGTGGACCCAGCAGCCCAGGAACTCAGCCGACCACGGGCTCGGCCACGCCGGCCAGCGGCATCGCGGCGGCGAGTCCCGTGCCGGCCAGCAGTTCGGCGGCGGCCAGGGCACCGGCTCGGGTCGCGCCGTGGGTGGCGACGTGCACGGCGCCTGTGACGAGGGCCGGCACGCCCAGCTCGACCACCACCGCGTCCGGGCGGACGGCGAGGGCCCGGGCCACCGCGGCGCGCATCCAGTCGTGTCGGTGCAGGTCGCGGACGACCAGCACCAGCGGCCGGCCGGCGGCCCCGGCGACAGCACCAGAAAGAGCTCCGCCGGCAGGACCGGCAAGAACTCCGGCGGCACCGGCAGCAGCGCCGGAAAGAGCACCAGCAGCACCGGCAGGAGCACCGCCGACGGCCCCCGCGGGGACGTCGCCGAGATCGTCCGCGCCGAGGCGGACCGCGGTGGTGCCCGGGAGCAGGGCGGCCAGCGGGGCGGCGATCCCCCACGGGGTCTCCGCGCCGATCGCGATGTTGCGGGGCGGCTCGAACTCGACCACGTGCGGCGCCCCAGCCAGCGGCAGGACCCCGGCGCCGCTCGCCGTGACCCGTACGGCGCGGCGGGCGGCGGCCAGCCCGATCGGGGAGCCGCCCGGGGCGGCGGTGGGGCGGGACGGTGCGTCCGCCCGGGCCGCCACCGTCCAGGCGGCGAGCTGGCCGACGCGCTTGGCCGCCTCGGCCAGCCGCTGTTCGGGCAGCTCGCCGGCGACGACGGCGGCGACGATCGCGTCGCGCAGCTCGCGGGCGGCGTCCTCGTCGGCGCGCTCGCCGCCGACGCAGATCGCGTCCGCCCCGGCGGCGAGGGCGCGGACCGCCGCGCCGGCGAAGCCGTACCGGTCGGCGACCGCCCGCATCTCCACCGCGTCGGTGACGATCACGCCCGAGAAGCCCAGTTCCTCGCGGAGCAGGCCGCCGAGGATGCGGGGGCTGAGGGTGGCCGGCAGCCGCGGGTCGAGCGCCGGCACGAGCAGGTGGCCGGTCATCACGGCCTGCACGCCGGCCGCCACGGCGGCCCGGAACGGCACCAGCTCGGCGGCGTCGAGCTGCTCGCGGCTGCCGCCGATGCGGGGCAGGTCGTGGTGGGAGTCGACGCGGGTGTCGCCGTGGCCGGGGAAGTGCTTGGCGCAGGCGGCGACCCCGCCGGACTGGAGGCCGCGTACCCAGGCGGCGGTGTGCCGGGCGACGAGGGCCGGGTCGGCGCCGAAGGCGCGTACCCCGATCACGGGGTTGGCGGGGTTGGAGTTGACGTCGGCGTCCGGGGCGTAGTCGAGGGTGACGCCGACGGACGCCAGGTCGCGGCCCAGGTCGCGGGCCACCTCGGCGGTCAGCTCCGGGTCGTCGACGGCGCCGAGGGCGAAGTTGCCGGGCCGGGAGCTGCCCCGGCCGGACTCGATGCGGGTGACGTCGCCGGCCTCCTCGTCGATGGCGACGATCACGTCGGGACGCTCGGCGCGCAGCGCGGCGGTGAGCGCGGCGACCTGGTCGAGGTCGACGATGTTGCGGGCGAAGAGCACCACCGAGCCGAGTCCGTCGCCGAGCCACCGCAGGACCCACGGCGGCGGGGTGGTGCCGACGAATCCGGGTTGCAGGACGGCGGCCGCCAGGCTCGCCAGGTTCCCCGTCGGTGCGCTGCTCATGCGGCTGCCGTACCCCCGTCTTGGGCCGTGTCGGACCGGCCGCGGGCCGCGGCGGTGCTGCCATGGTCACACCACCGCCGGCAAATAGTCAATAAACCTTACTGTTACTGTCTGGCGCGGTCCGGCCCTTCGTGGGAGAGTTCCCACATGCCTGTCCCGCCGCTCGCCGACGCCACCAGCGCGGCCGACGTGCCCGGCGTCCGCCTGCTCGGCCTGATCGTCGGCGGCCTCCTGCTGCTCGCCGCGATCCGGGCCATGTTCGGCCGCCGCTGACCACCGCCGCCGCGCCGCGCCACCGGCACGGCGCGGCGCAGGAAACGCCGGGAAGGGTCCCCGGTGCGGCAGAAGGCGTCGACAGGGGCGTTTCCTTCCGCTCCGCCGGGTTTCGGGGATGATCGGCCCGGGTACCTCCGGCCCTCGATGAAGCTGTCCACGCACTCGATGACGTTGCGCCGCGCGGCGCGGAGCCTCTTCGGCTGGAAAGCGCTGCGGCCCAACCAGCTCGCCGCCATGCGCGCGGTGATGAAGCGACGCGACGCCCTGGTGGTGCTGCCCACCGGTGCCGGCAAGTCGGCGATCTACCAGATCCCGGCCAGCCTGATCCCCGGCCCGACCGTGGTGATCTCCCCCCTGCTCGCCCTCCAGCAGGACCAGATCGCGGCCCTCAACGAGCGCCGCCGCCCCGAGCTGCGGGCGGTGCGGATCAGCTCGGACGAGACGCCCGCCCAGCAGGCGGAGGCGATCGACGAGATCCGCGCGGGCCGGGCCGAGTTCCTGTTCATCACGCCGGAGCAGTTGGCCAACCCCGACCGGATGGCCGAGGTCAGGTCGCTCAGGCCGGCGCTCGTGGCGATCGACGAGGCGCACTGCATCTCGGCCTGGGGGCACGACTTCCGCCCCGACTACCTGGCGCTGGGGCACCTCATCGAGGGCATCGGCCGGCCCCCCGTGGTGGCCCTGACCGCCACCGCCTCCCCGCCGGTACGCGACGACATCGTCGCCCGGCTGCGGCTGCGCGACGCCGAGGTGGTCGTCTCCGGGCTGGACCGGCCGAACCTGTTCCTGGAGGTCGCGCACTGCCCCACCGAGGACTACCGGTGGCGGCGGCTGCTCGCCCTGCTGCGCGAGGACGGCCGCCCCGGGATCATCTACGTGCCGACCCGGCGGGCGGCCGAGGAGCTGGCCGCCCGGCTCACCGACGCCGGCTTCCCGGCCGAGTTCTACCACGGCGGGATGCCCGCCGGGGCGCGCGGCGAGCTGCACGAGGCGTTCCTCGCCGACCGAGTGCCCATCATGGTGGCCACCTCGGCGTTCGGCATGGGCATCGACAAGCCGAACATCGCCTGGGTGGTGCACATGGCGCTGCCGGACTCGCCGGACAGCTACTTCCAGGAGATCGGCCGGGCCGGGCGCGACGGGGAGCCGGCCCGGGTGCTGCTGCTGTGGCAGGCCGAGGACGTCGGCCTGCAACGCTTCTTCACCGGCGGCCTGCCGGACGCCACCGAGCTGCGCGACCTGGCGGCCCTGCTGCGGCGCAAGCCGGCCAGCAAGAAGGAGCTGCGGGAGGCGACCGGCCTGGGGCCGCGCAAGCTGGGCCAGTATCTCGCCCTGCTGGAGCAGGTCGGCGCCGCCGAGCCCCGGTCGCGGCAGCGCATCGGCGCGCCCCGGTACTCGCCGACGCCGGTCGAGGCCGGCGACGCGGCGCGGGCCGAGGCGGAGCGCCAGCAGACCGTCACCCGGTCGCGGACGGACATGATGCGGGCCTTCGCGGAGACGACCGGCTGCCGGGGGCAGGCGCTGCTGGCGTACTTCGGTGAGCAGATGACGCGGGTCTGCGGGCACTGCGACAACTGCCTCGCCGGCACCAGCGTCGCCGACGACGGCGCGAGCGGGCCGTTCCCGGTGCACAGCAAGGTGCGCCACCCCGAGTGGGGGCCCGGCATGGTGCTCAGCTACGAGGAGGACCGGATGACGGTGCTCTTCGAGGAGGTCGGTTACAAGACGCTGTCGGTGCGCGTGGTGTCCGAACAGGGCCTGTTGACCCTCGACTAGCCTGAGCCGGGCCATCAGGCCACGGCAGCGGGACGGACCACCGTGCCCACGGCACAGAGATGCAACGACGAGAGGAGCGCGGTCGTGATCGAACAGCCGGCGTACACCGGGTTCGGTTTCTCCGACGAGGAGTGGGGGCTGCTGGTCGGCCTGCCGCAGTCGGTGCTGACCGCGGCGAGCGCCGCCGAACACGACAGCGCCCGCCGCACCATGGCCGAGAACGCGGCCGGGTTGGAGAGCATCGCCACGGGCCGTGAGTCGGGCAGCCCGCTCGTGGCCGCCGTGGCCGGCGAGATCGTGGCCCGGGTGGGTGACCCCGAGGCCGGCGAGGAGCTGCCGGTGATCGCGCCGGCGGACCCGCGGGCGGTGATCGAGGACGTGCTGAACCGGGCGGCCTCGGCGGCCCGGCTGCTGGCCGAGAAGGTCGACGAGGGCGAGGCCGGCGCCTACAAGCACTGGCTCGTGGAGATCGCCGAGCACGTGGTGAGCGCGGCCTCCAGCGGCGGGATCCTGGGCCTCGGCGGCGACGTGGTGAGCGACTCCGAGCGGCGCTTCCGCGACCGGCTCTCCCAGGTCCTCAACGACTGAGCCGACGACGGGCGTCCGATCGCCAATGCCGCTGGCGGCTGCCGCCCCACGGACAGCGGACGATCGGACGCCTGCCCGGGTGCCCGCCCCGCGCCCGGCCCGGGTCAGCCGCCGGCCTTGTCCAGCTCGACCAGGTCGTCGGAGCGGGCGAGGCCCGACGGCCCGCGCCGCGTCCGACCCGGCGGCGCTCCCCGCCGAGCCGGGCGTCGACAATGGAGGGAGGCGACGACGGGGAGACGCTGATGGGTGGGTTGCGCACCGAGCGGCTGGACACGACGGCGCTGCCGGCGCCCGAACGCTGGCCGTTCTTCACGGAACTCGCCTCCCGTGCCTCCGCCCCGATGGCGATGGACAGCGAGCACACGGCGGACTTCCGGGCCGACGTCGACATGGTGGCGCTGGGCGAGGTGGAGCTGTGCCGGTTCCACTACCAGTCCCTGGTCGGCCGGCGCACCCCGCGCCTGATCCGGCAGGCCGATCCGGAGGTCTTCCAGATCGCCCTCACCCTCGCCGGCACCAGCGTCATCGGTGCCGGCCGGGGCACGAACGCGATCCCCGTCGGCGACCTGACCCTGGTCGACTGGGCGCGCCCCCACCGACTCGTGCACTCGGGCCGGGGCGACGAACGGGCCCAGGCCAGCGCCGTCACCGCGCTGGTGCCCCGCGCCCGCCTGCCGCTGCCTCCCGACCGGGTCGGCGGGCTGAGCGCGGCGCGGATGTCGGGCACCGAGGGCCCGGGCGCGCTGCTGGCCCAGCACCTGCTCCAGATCACCGGGCATCCCGAACAGTTCCGGGCCGCCGACGCGCCCCACCTGGCCGACGTCACCCTCACCCTGATCTCCCTGCTGCTGGCCCGCCACCTCGACGACGAGCCCCGGCTCCCGGCCGAGATGCGCCAGCAGGCGCTGCTCACCCAGGTCCACGACTTCATCGAACGCCACCTCGACGATCCGGACCTGTCGCCCCGGGCCGTCGCCGACGCCCACCACGTCGCCCTGCGTACCCTGCACCGCCTCTTCGCCGACGAGGAGGAATCGGTCGGCGGGGCCATCCGTCGCCGTCGGCTGGAGCGCTGCCGGCGGGACCTGGCGGACCCGCTGCTGCGCGACCGGCCCGTCCAGGCCATCGCCGCCCGCTGGGGCTTCCGCGACAAGGCGCACTTCAGCCGCGCCTTCCGTGCCGCGTACGGCCTCAGCCCCCGGGCCTGGCGGGAGAGCGCCCGGCCGGGGACCGGCTGACCCGGGGCGCGGCGGCGCCCACCCGCGCGGCACGGATCGTCAACCACCTGGCACGCTGGGTCAACTCCCCGACCGGTTCCGCTCAGATACTGGGTACGGGCCGGACTCGGGGCAACCCCGCGGCGGCCCGCACGTAACGGGGGCCGCGGCGAGCGCCCGCGACAACCCGGTCGCGGGCGGCCGCCCGGTGCCGCCGGGCCCCTGGGCGGGGCGTCAGGCGTCCGCCAGCAGCTCCAGCACCCGCCGCTCCGCCTCCGCGCGGGGGGTCCCCGGCACGACCGGGGCGACCACCCCGTCGTGGAACAGGTCCACCACCCGGGGGTCCACGTACGAGGTGCGGGCCACGGTCGCCGTGTTGCCCAGCAGCTCCGCGACCTGCCGCATCACCGCCGCCACCGCCCGGCGGCGGGCCGTCACGGACCGGGCCGGCACGTGGCCCGCCAGCTCGGTGGCCGCCAGCACGGTGGCATGCCAGGTGCGGAAGTCCTTCGCGGTCATCTCGCCGCCGCTGGCGTCGCGCAGGTAGTCGTTGACCTCGTCGCTGCGCACGTCCCGCCAGCCCCGGCCGTCCCAGTAGCCGAACAGCCGGTCGGCGGCGCGCCGGCGGCGGCGCAGGTTGGCCAGCACCCGGCACAGCTGCGGGTCCTCGATGCGCCGCACCTGTTCGACGCCGCCCTTGGCGGGGAACGCGAAGACCACGCAGCCGCCCCGGCTGCGCGCGTGCTCGGGGCGCAGCGTGGCCACGCCGAAGGTGGCGTCGTCGCCGACGGCGTACTGGTCGCTGCCGACGCGGAACGTGCCCATGTCGAGCAGCCGGGTGACCGTGGCCAGCACCCGGTCCCGGTTCAGCCCCCGGCCGGTCAGGTCCCGCCCCACCCGCTCGCGCAGCACGGGCAGCCGCCGGGCGACCTCCAGCACGTGGTCGAACTTCTCCTCGTCGCGCTGCTGCCGCCAGCGGGGGTGGTAGAGGTACTGCTTGCGCCCGGCCGCGTCGACCCCGGTGGCCTGGATGTGCCCGTTGGGGTGGGGCGAGATCCACACGTCCCGCCAGGCCGGCGGGATCACCAGCTCCCGCAGCCGGCCCAGCTCGTCGGGGTCGCGCACCGGGTCGCCGGCCGGGTCGAGGAACAGCCATCCCCGGCCGCGCCGCAGGCGGCCGTATCCGGGCCTGCCCGGGTCGCTACGCCGTAACCGCACCGGCAACTCGCACCGCCTGTTCCGCCTCCGCCACGGCGGCCAGCACCTCGCCGACGCCGATCGCCGCCAACGCCGGATCGGTTCCTACCCCGGCGGACGGGGACCAGTCCCCCGCCGGACCGCCGCCGCGGGGCGTCCCCGCCCACAGCGCCCGGTGCCACGGCCGCTCCGGCGGCGGCCCCCACCGGCCCGGCGGGACCGGGCCGAACAGGACCACCGACGGGGTGCCGTAGCCGGTGGCGAGGTGGGCGACGCCGGTGTCGCCGCTGACCACGAGGCGGGCGTGCGCCACCAGGGCGGCCAGCCCGCCGAGGTCCGTGCGGCCGGCGAGCACCGCGTCCGGGGCGAGCCCCGCCCGCCGGGCCACCCGCCCGGCCAGCGCCCGCTCGTCGGCCGACCCGGTGACCACGACCCGGTGACCGCGCCCGGCCAGGGCGCGGGCCACCGCCGCGAAGCGTCCGGGGGGCCAGCGCTTCGCCGGGATCTTGCTGCCCGGGTGCACGATGCTCACCCCGGCCGGGACCGGGCCGGCGGGCGGGCGGCGCAGGGCGAGGTCGGCGCGGTCGGCGAGGATGCCGTACCAGGCGAGCAGGCGGCACCAGCGGTCGACCTCGTGCTCGTCGGGCCGCCAGTCGGGGCCGTCGACGTGCCCGGCGTCGGGGTGGGCGAACGCGAGCAGCCGGCGCGGTCGGGCGGCGGCGAGCAGCCGGTGCGACTGCGGGCCGCGCCCGTGCAGGTTGACGGCCAGGTCCGGGGGCGGGTCGGGCCGGTCGAGGGGGGCCAGTCCGGCCGCCGGCACGAGCCGGTCGACGCCGCCGACGAGGTCGACCAGGGGGGCCAGCCAGGCGGGCGCGGCCAGGGCGAGTTCCCGGTCGGGGTGGGCGGCGCGCAGCGCGCGCAGCGCGGGCACGGCGGTGGCGAGGTCGCCGACGCCGAGGGCGCGCAGGGCGAGGATCACGGGTACGACGACTCCCGCTCGGCGCAGACGACCAGCTCGCGCACGGCGCTGCCGGGCGGCTGGGAGAGGGCGAACAGGACGGCGGCGGCCGTGTCGGCGGGGTCGTTCAGGCTGGCGTCGGGGCCGGGCCGGTACTGGGGATCGCGTTCGTCGAAGAACGCGGTGCGCATGCCGCCGGGGACGAGCAGGGTGACGCCGACGGAGCCGGCGAGTTCGGCGGCGAGGGCGCGGGTGAAGCCGACGACGCCGAACTTGGCGGCGCAGTAGGCGGTGGCGTCGCTGACGGCCTTGACGCCGAGGGTGGAGGCGACGGTGACCACGTTGCCCCGGGCCGCCTCCAGCCAGGGCAGGGCGGCCCGGACGACGGCGGCGGTGGAGAGCAGGTCGACGGTGACGATGCGGTCCCAGGTGTCGCCGGGGACGTCGGCGAGCCGGCCGGGCACGTCGATGCCGGCGGCGGTGACGACGGCGTCGAGGCCGCCGGAGCGTTCGGCGAGGTGCCGGGTGGCGTCCTCGGCGGCGCGCGGGTCGGCGAGGTCGCACTCGACCCAGGGCACCCCGTCGGCCGGCGCCTGCCGGTCCAGCACCACCGGCCGTCCGCCGGACTTCGCCACGGCGGCCACCACGGCCGCCCCCAACCCGCTGGACCCGCCCGTGACCAGGACGGTCGGCCCGGCTCCCGGTGCGCTCGCGCTCATCGTGCCCCCTTGATCGTCGTGCCGTCCACGTCGACGCCCACCCGCAGGTCCGGCGTCCGCGCCCCGCCGGTGGCGCGGGCGGCGGCGATCATGTCGGTGGTCGAGCGCCCGTCGAGGTACGGCACGACCACCGTGTGCCCGCCCCAGCGGCGCAGCACCTCCGCCTCGGGCAGCGCCGGCCCGCCGCCGCCGGCGTAGTCGCCGCCCTTGACCCACACGTCGGGGCGCAGCCAGGTCAGCGCCGCCTCCGGGGTGGGCTCGTCGAAGACCAGCACCGCGTCGACGCAGCCCAGCGCCGCCAGCAGCCGGCTGCGGTCGCCCTGCGGCACCACCGGCCGGTCCGGGCCCTTCAGCCCGGCCACGCTCGCGTCGGAGTTGACGCAGACGACGAGGCAGTCGCCGAGCTGCCGGGCCGCCTCCAGGGTGGCCACGTGTCCTGCGTGCAGCAGGTCGAAGCAGCCGCCGGTGGCCACCACGGTGCCGCCGGCCGCGCGTACCCCGGCGACGACCTCCGCGGCGGCGGCGACCCCGATCCGGGGCCCGCCGGGGCGCGACGGCGGCGCGGCGGCGGCCCGGACCGGGGCCGGCAGGGCGGCGGCCACTCCCCCGGCGGCGACGTACCCCGACGCCTCGGTGACGGCCGCCTGCACCGCCTCGGAGACCAGCGCGCCCCGGGACAGGGCGATGGTGGCGGTCGCGGCGAACCGGTCGCCCGCGCCGCAGGTGTCCCCCTCGGCGCTGGCCGGCGCGGGCACCACCAGCGGCGTGGAGCCGGCGTGGCAGAGCAGCGCCCCGTCGCCGCCCAGGGTGACGGTGACCGCCCCGGCCCGCCAGCGCCGGCGCAGCTCCTGCGCGCCCCGCGACGCGGTGGCCAGCCGGGACCCGCCCGGCGCGGCCTTCACCAGCTCACGCACCTCGGACTCGTTCGGGGTGGCCAGGTGCACGCCCGGCACGGCGGCGGGGCCGCGCGGGTGCGGGTCCCACACCACGGGGGCCCGGGTGGCCGCGAGCGCCGCCCGCAGGGCCGGCTGCCGGGCCACCCCCCGGCCGTAGTCGCTGACCAGCACGGCGGACGCGGCGGCCAGCAGCCGCAGCACGGCCTCGCTGGGCTCCCCGGGCGCGCCGGCCGCGCCGCCCCGGTCGTGGCGCAGCAGCACCCGGCCCCGGGCGTGCAGCCGGATCTTCTCGCAGGTGGCGCCGCGCAGCGGCAGCGCGTACACCTGCACCCCGGCGGCGGCGAGCAGCTCGGCCAGCCGCGCCCCGCCCGCGTCGTCGGCGAGGGCGGTCACCAGCGCCACCTCGGCGCCCTGCGCTGCCGCGAAGACCGCCGCGAGGCCGGCACCGCCGGGCCGGTCGACGGCCGTGGACTCGTCGAGGACGGGCACCGGCGAGTCCGGACAGAGCCGGTTCACCACCCCCTCGACGTCCCGGTCGAGCAGGATGTCACCGACCACCACCACGGGTCCCGTCATCAGCTCGCCTCCTCATCCCGCCTCGGTCTGCCGGCCCGTACCGTCGTCGAGCACCACCTCGACCCCGGCGCGCACCGCAGGGTCCGGCGCGCCGGCCGCCGGTGGCGCGCCGGCCACCGCCGGCCCTGTGCGGCCCGCCGCCCCGGTGGCCGGCGTCGTGCGGCCCGCCGCCCCGGTGGCCGGTGGCACAGCGCGGCCCGCCGCCGCGAGCGCGGCGGGGAGCACGCGGTCGACGTACTCGCAGAGCACGTGGGTGGAGACCAGGTGCAGCTCCTGGACGACCTGGCTGTCGGGGGAGGCGATGGCGAGGGTGTCGTGGCAGGCGTCGGCGAGGGGGTTGGGGGTGGGCCCGGTGAACGCCCAGCAGCGCAGCCCGGCGTGGCGGCCGGCGTGGGCGGCGGCGACGAGGTTGGCGCTGGCCCCGCTTGTCGACATGAGCAGCAGGATGTCGTCGGGCCGGCCGTGTGCGCGGACCTGCCGGGCGAAGACCTCGTCGTAGCCGTAGTCGTTGCCGATGGCGGTGAGCGCGCTGGTCTCGGCGTGCAGGGCGAGCGCCGACAGCGGCTCGCGGTCGTCGCGGAGCTTGCCGACGAGTTCGGCGGTGAGGTGCTGGGCCTCGGCGGCGCTGCCACCGTTGCCGGCGACCAGCAGCCGGCCGCCGGCGGCCAGCCGGTGCGCCAGCTCCCCGCCCCAGCGGGCCAGCAGCTCCTCCGCGCGCCGGTAGGGCAGCAGCGCGGCGGCGAGGGCGGCCAGGTGCGCGTCGAGCACCGACGCGCCGGGTCCGGCGGGCCCGGCGGAACCAGTGGCGGGGCGGGCCTGACCGGCGGCGGAACCGGCGGTGCGGGCCGGGCGGGCCGGGCGGGCGGCGGCCATCAGGCGACCACCCGGGTGGGCCGGCGCACGGCGGCGACCTCGCCGTACACCTCCGCCAGCCGCTGGGCGGTGGCCGCCCAGGAGTAGCTGCGCCGGGCCCGGTCGCGGGCCGCGCCGGCGTACGCGAACCGGCGGATCCGGTCGTCGAGCAGGTCCCGGATCGCGGCGCCCAGCGCGCGCGGGTCCCGGGCGGGCACCAGGTCCCCGGTGACCCCGTCGAGGACGGTGTCGGTCAGCCCGCCGACGGCCGTGCCGACCACGGGCACGCCGCAGGCCATGGCCTCCAGCGGGGTCAGCCCGAACGGCTCGTACCAGGGGGCGGCGACCAGCACGTCGGCGGAGCGGTACCAGCGGCCCATCTCCTCCCGGGGCACCGCCCCGACCAGGCGCACCCGGTCGGCGACGCCGCACTCGCGGGCGAGGGCCCGCAGCCGCCGGGCGTGCGGGTCGGTCTCCAGCAGCCCCTCGGGCGGGCCGCCCACCACCACGCACTCGGCGTCGGGCACCAGGGGCATCGCGCGGATCACGTCCTGGAAGCCCTTGCGTTCCACCAGGCGGCCGACGGTGAGCACGCGGGCCCGGCCCGGGTCCCGCCCGACGGCCGGGCCGAGCGGGGCGAACGTGGCCAGGTTGACCCCGGACGGGACCACGCTGATCCGGCCCCGGGGGACGCCGAGGCGGACCAACTCGGTCACCTCGTCCTGGCACTGGGCCACGACCCGGTCGACGGCCCGGCCCAGGTCCCGCTCGTCGCGGATCCGGCCGGGCGGGCTGGTGTCCTGGGCGCCCTGGTGCCGGCGCTTCACGGTGCCGAGGGCGTGGTACGTCTGCACCACCGGCACGCCGGTGCGCCGGCCGGCGGCCAGCCCGGCCAGCCCGCTCATCCAGAAGTGGGCGTGGATCACCTCGGGCGTCCAGTCCCCGCCCCGCCACCGCTGGGCCAGCCAGCGGCCGAACGCCGGCATGTGCGGCAGCAGCGCGTCCTTGGCCATCGGCTCGGCCGGGCCAGCCGGCACGTGCACCACCTCGTAGCCGTCGGGGGCGCGGACTGCCACCGGCAGGTCCACCGCGTCGCGGCGGGTGTAGACCCGCACGTCGTGACCGGCGGCGGCGAGCGCGGCGGAGAGCTCCGCGACATGCGTGTTCTGGCCGCCGGCGTCCTCGCCGCCGAGGACGGCGAGCGGGCTGGCGTGCTCCGAGATCATCGCGATGCGCATACTTCCTCCTCCAGCAGCCGGTCCCAGTCGGCGAGGAAACGCTCCAGCCCGTAGCGGTCCCGGGCGGCCCTGCGCGCCGCCGCGCCCGCCCGAGCGGCGGCGGCGGGGTCGTCGAGGAACCGGCGGGCAGCCCCCAGCAGGTCGTCGACGCGGGTGGAGAGCGCGCCGGCCTCGGGCGGGACGGCCACCACCGCCTCGGTGGCGGCGAGCGCGACGACGGGCATGCCGATGGTCATGGCCTCGACCAGGCTGAGCCCGAGGGAGGTCCACCGGCACAGGTGCAGGTACGCCCGCCGCCGGGCCAGCTCGGCGTGCATCCGCTCCTGCGGCACGTCGTCGTGGCTGGTGACGCGGTCGGCGGGCAGCCCGAGCCGGTCGGCCAGCCCGGTCACCCCCATGCCGAAGACGTCGAGGGGGGCCAGCTCGGCGAAGCGGGGCAGCAGGTCGGTGCCGGTGACCCGCCAGCGGCGTACCGGCTCGTTGATGACGACGGCGAGCCGGTCGAGTTCGCCGGTCCACTCGACGGCGGGGGCGACGACGCCGTGCTCGACGACGGCGGTGCGGGTGGCCCCGTTGTCCCAGAACAGCTCGTTGAACCCGGTCACGTGGGTGAGCAGCAGGTCGTCGCGGTCGGCCATCGGGTGCCGGGTGTCGGGCACGTCGCCCTTGGGGGTGTTGTGCTCGACGTAGATCGCCGGCACGTCCCGGCCGACCCGCCGGCCCAGCCAGTCGCAGGCCAGGTCGAACTCCTCGGGGCGCTGGAGGACGACCAGGTCGACGTCGGTCCGGCGCAGCTCGCGGGGGCTGACCTCGACGGCGCTGGCGGGCCACGGGTAGGTGCGCGCCCGGCCGAGGCCGTAGGGGCCCCGGTCGGGGGTGACGGGCACCAGGTAGCGGTGCCTGCCGTGCACGAAGGACGTGGTCCAGGAGCCGTGCACGTGCCACACCAGGACGTTCATCGGCCGCCCCCGCCGCCGGCCGGCACGGCCATCCGGTCCGCCGCGCCGGCTGCCGCACGGCGCGCACCGCCCGGTCCGCCGTCCGGGCCGGGCGCGCCGGCCGGGTCGCCGTCGGGGCGCGGCGCGCCGGCCGGGCCGGCGGGCGCGTCGGCGCGGACGCCGAGCAGGCGCAACGCGTCGAGGACCGCGCCGGGGTCGATCCCGGCCAGGCAGGGGTGCCCGGGGACGGGGCAGCTGGCGGCGCGGGTGTCGCGGCAGGCGGCCCCGGCGTCGCCGAGGCGCACGGTGGGCACCCGGTAGGGCCCCCACTGTCCGTACGGGACGGTCGGGGCGAACAGGCTGACCACGGGCACGTCGAGCGCGGCGGCCAGGTGGGCGGGGCCGGTGTTGCCGACGACGAGGGCGGCCGCGCCGGCGATGATCCCGGCCAGCTCGGCGAGGCCGGTGCGCCCGCCGAGGTCGACGCCGCCGGCGGCGGCCACCCGGGCGGTGAGTTCGCGTTCGCCGGGCCCGCCGGTGACCACGACCCGGTGGCCCGCCCCGGCGAGCGCCCGGACGATCCGGGCGGCCAGTTCGGGCGGGCAGGCGCGGGCGCTGGCCGTCGAGCCGGGGTGCAGCACCACGTAGCCGGGCCGGTCGAGTCGCGGCGGCGGGGCGGGCACCGCCTCGCGGCGCAGGCGCAGCCGGGGCTGGTCGTCGCCGGGCAGGGCGTGGCCGGCGGCGGCGGCCAGCGACAGGGCCCGCTCCGGCTCGGGCACCCCCGCCGGCACCCGGTGGCGCACGTCGAGCAGGCTGCCGGGGTAGTCGTCGCTGATCGCGGCGATCCGGGGCACGCCGGCCAGGCGCAGCAGCAGCGCCAGCGGCAGCGGCGACTGGTGGAAGCTGGTGAAGATCACCGCCTCGTCCGCGCCCACGGCCGCGAGGCGGCGCACCAGCCGGCGGGTCCGGTCCGGGTCCACCGGGCCCGGGTCCGGGTCGATCCACTCCAGGGGCCACTCGACGATCTCGTCGATCCCGGGCAGCAGCTCCGCCGCCGCCCGGCCGCGCGGCCCGCACAGCAGCACCACCCGCCGCGCGTGGGCGGCCACCGCGCGGATGCCGGGCCCGGTGACCAGCACGTCGCCGGCCGAGTCGCTGCGCACCACCAGCACCGTGCCGGCCGCGCGGGGCGCGCCGGGGGCGACGGCGTCCTGCCGGCGCAGGATCTCGTCGACCGCCGCCGGCAGGGTGGGGCGTACGCAGGGGGCGGCGGCCACCTCCTCGGGCCGGGTGACGGGCGTCGGCACCAGCACCCCGTGCGCCCCGGCGGCGAGCGCGGCGGCCATGTCCCGCCCGATGTCCCCCACCAGCACGCAGCGCTGCGGCGTCGTGCCCAGCCGGGCCGCCGCGGCGTGCACGAGGCCCGGGGCGGGCTTGCGACAGTCGCACCCGGCGGCGTCGTCGTGCGGGCACACGTGCCAGGAGTCGAACGGCCCCAGCAGCTCCTCGACGCGGGCGTGCACCCGGTCGAGCTGTCCCGCCGTGAAGCAGCCCCGGGCCAGCCCGGACTGGTTGGTCACCACGGCCAGCCGCAGGCCGGCGGCGCGCAGCCGGTCCAGGGCCTCCCGCGCGCCCGGCAGCGGGCGCACCTTGTCGGGGTCGCCGTTGTACGGCACGTCCTCCACCAGCGTGCCGTCGCGGTCCAGCAGCACCGCGTCGAACAGGACACCGCCGGAACCGCGCCGGCCAGGACCCGGGTCGACCCGGGCTGACCTGCGCTGATCCGGCTCACTCTGGTCCCGTCGCACGGGCGGCGGGTTCCCTGCGCCCCGGGGAGTAAACGTCGTCGGCGGCGCGGTGCCCGCCGCCGTCGGGTGCGGCGGTGCCGCCGTCGGGCCACCGTCCTCCGGTGCCGCGATACCCGCCGCCGCCGAGAAGCTAACCCGCCGGGCTCGTTAGGGGCCGCCGGGAGCGGGGTACGGGGGCGCGGTGGCGATCGTGGAGAAAGTGATCCAGGCACCCCCGCAGCAGGTGTTCGACGTGCTCGCCGACGGCTGGACGTACAGCGACTGGGTGGTGGGCACGGTGCACGTGCGCGACGTGGACGACGCCTGGCCCCGCGTCGGCGCGCGGCTGCACCACAAGGCGGGGCCGTGGCCGTTCTCCCTCCAGGACGCCTCGACGGTGCTGGCCTGCGAGCCGCCGCACCGGCTGGTGCTGAAGGCGGGGCTGTGGCCGGCGGGCGAGGCGACCGTGGTCTTCACCCTGGAGCCCGTCGGCGACGGCGCGACGCGGGTGCGCATCGGCGAGGACTTCGCCGCCGGCCCGCTGCGCTGGGTCCGCACCAGGCTCAACGACCTGGTGCTGCACCAGCGCAACAAGGAGACGCTGCGCCGGTTGTCGGACATCGCGACCCGGCAGAGGTCGGACCGCTGACGCGCCGGGGCCGGCCCCCGGCGGCCCGGCCCCGGCGCGTCGCCGGGCTCCCCGCCCTGCGCACGGCGTGTCGCGCGCGGCGGACGGGGAGCCATTACGACATGGAACGGGCAACTGGCTACCCTCTCAGGTAAACCTGTCGGCAAACCGAGGATGTCCGTCATGATCGAACCCGTGCAGTTGCCCGCCCCCTGGCGGGACGCACGCCTGACCGTCGTGGTTCCCACCTACAACGAGGCGGGGAACCTCCCGGTCCTGGTCGAACGGCTCCTCGCGCTGCCGCTGCCGGGCCTGAAGGTGCTGGTCGCCGACGACAACTCCCCGGACGGGACGGGCGAGGTGGCCGACAAGCTGGCCATCGAGCACCCCGACCGGGTGGAGGTCGTGCACCGCGCCGGCAAGGAGGGCCTCGGCCGGGCGTACGTCGACGGGATCGGCCGGGCCCTCGACGGCGGCGCGGAGTACGTGGCGCAGATGGACGCGGACCTGTCCCACCCGCCGGAGGCGCTGCCCGGCATGCTCGGCGCGCTGCTGTCCACGCAGGCGGGTGTGGTCATCGGTTCCCGGTACGTGCCGGGCGGGCAGCTCGACGAGGCGTGGCCGCTCTACCGCCGCGCGCTCAGCGGCTGGGCCAACCTGTACGTGCACACGCTGCTGCGGGTGCGCATCCGCGACCTCACGGCGGGCTTCAAGATCTGGCGGGCCGACGCGCTGCGCGACATCGGGCTGGACCGCGTGCAGTCCAACGGCTACAGCTTCCAGGTGGAGATGCACTACCTGGCCACGAAGCTGGGGCACACCATCCTGGAGGTGCCGATCCGGTTCGAGGAGCGCCGCGACGGCGCCTCGAAGATGACCACCGCCACCAAGATCGAGAGCGCGCTGATGCCGTTCAAGCTGCGCAGCCGGCACCGCAACATCGAGGGCTGACGGGCCGCCGGGCGGCGCTTCAGCGGTAGACCGTCCGGTGGGCCGCGCCGATCACGCCCGCGTACAGGCCGCCGGTGAGCGCCCGGTCGCGGGCCAGCGCGGCCCGCGCGGCGTTCGCGCCGGGCGCGCCGTGCACCCCGCCGCCCGGGTGTGCGGAGGCGCTGGCCAGGTACAACCGGTCCACCGGGGTGTCCGCGCGGCCCAGGCCGGGGATCGGCCGCAGGAAGAGCTGCTGGTACGCCGCCGCGGTGCCGCCGCCCAGCGCCCCGCCGACCAGGCTCGGGTCGCCCCGTTCCAGGTCGGCCGGGCCGGCGACGTGCCGGCCGAGGATCCGGGCGCGGAAGCCCGGGGCGGCGGCCTCCAGCACGTCCTCCATCCGGGTGAGGTGCGCGGCGACGTCCTCGGCCCGCCAGTCGCGCCGGAACGGCAGGTGGGTGTACGCCCACAGCGACTCGGTGCCCGGCGGGGAGTGGCTCGGGTCGGCGACGCTCATCTGCCCCACCAGCAGGAACGGGTCGCGGGGCACCTGGCCCCGGGCCAGCTCGGCGGAGTAGGTCGTGAGCCCGTCGAGGTCCGCGCCGAGGTGCACGGTGCCGGCGCCGGCCACCGCCGGGTTGGTCCACGGCACCGGCCCGGACAGCGCCCAGTCGACCTTCAGGGTGGAGCCGTCCCAGCGGAAGTGCGCCAGGTCCTCCACCAGCCGGGGCGGCAGCGCCGCCGCGCCGACCAGGTCGAGGTAGAGGGCGGGCGCGGGGACGTCGGCGAGGACGGCCCGCCGGGCCCGCCAGGCCCGGCCGTCGACGGTGCGTACCCCCATCGCCCGGCCCCGGGCGGTGAGCACCCGGTCGACGCGCGCGTCGTGGACGATCCGGCCGCCCCGCCGGGTGAGCCGGTCCACCAGCGCGTCGGTGATCCGCTGCGCCCCGCCGACCGGCACCGGCCAGCCGACCTGCTGGCCGAGCATGGCCAGCAGCCAGCCGTAGACGCCGGAGCCGGCTTCCTCCGGCGAGAGGTCGGTGTGCAGGGCGCAGCCGGCCAGCAGCAGCGTGCCGCCCTCGCCGTCGAACAGCTCGGCCCCGAGCTTGCGCACGGGCACGACGAGCCGGCGGGCCAGCCGCAGCGCCCCGCCGACCTTGAGCCGGCGCAGCAGGCCGACGCCGCCGCGCACCGGCGGGAAGGGGGTGGTGATGGTCGCCAGCATCGGCCCGGCCACGTCGAGCCAGTCGGCGTAGGCGTGCCGCCAGCGCTCCCCGTCGGCGGGCGCGAACGCCGCCAGCGACGCGGCGGTGGCGTCGAGGTTCCGGTTGAGCACGGCGGCGCGCCCGTCGGGCAGCAGGTGGGCCAGCACGTCGGGGGCGTGGGTCCAGCGCAGCCCGTGCCGGTCGAGGTGGAGGCCGGCGAGCACCGGCGAGGCGTACCCGAGGGGGTAGAAGGAGCTGTAGAGGTCGCTGAGATAGCCGGGGGCGGTCACCTCGGCGGAGCGCACCGCCCCGCCGGGCGCGCCGGTCGCCTCCAACACCAGCACGTCCCAGCCGGCGTCGGCCAGCAGGTTGGCCGCCACCAGGCCGTTGTGGCCCGCGCCGACGACGATCGCGTCGGCGCGCTCCGGGCCGGTCGGCCCGCCGGACGCGGCGGTGGGGAGGCCGGTCGAGGTCATCCGACCCGCCTACCCGGGGCCACCCGGGGCGAAACGCGTTTGCCGGGGCGGGGGCGGGGGATGCACCGCCGCATGTACACGGTTGCGCAGCTCATCGGTGGGGTGTGGGGGGCCGGCGGCGCGGGGGGCGAGCTGGTCGTCCACGATCCGGCCGACGGCCGCCCGGTCAGCACGGTGCCGGTGGCGACGGCGGACGAGGTCGGCAAGGCGGTGGAGGCCGCGCGGGGCGTCGCGCCCGGGTGGGCGGCGACGGACCCGGCGGAGCGGGCCGCCGCGCTGCACCGGGCCGCCGACGCGGTGCAGGCCGCGGCGCAGGAGCTGGCGGCGGCGGTGACGGCGGAGATGGGCAAGCCCCTCGCGGACGCCCGGGGCGGCGTCGAGGCGGGCGTCGGCACCCTGCGACAGTACGCCGAGCTGGCCCCGGTGCGGGGCGGGCGCACGCTGCTCGGCGGCGCGGGATCGATCGACTTCATGGCGCCGCAGCCGCGCGGCGTGGTCGCCGCGATCACCCCCTGGAACGACCCGGTGGCGGTCTCCTGCGGGCTGCTCGGCGCGGCCCTGGTGACCGGCAACGCGGTGCTGTACAAGCCGAGCGAGCGCACCCCGGCGACGGGGTGGCTGCTGGCCCGCGCGCTGGACGAGGTCCTGCCGCCGGGGGTGTTGTCGCTGCTCACCGGCGGCGGGGAGGTCGGCGCGGCGCTGGCCGGCGGCGACGTGGACGTGGTGGCGCACGTGGGTTCGACGGCCACCGGCCGCCGGATCGCCGCGGCGGCGGCCCGCACCGGGGCGAAGGCGCTGCTGGAGAACGGCGGCAGCGACCCGCTCGTCGTCGACGCCGGGGTCGACCCGGTCTGGGCGGCGGAGCAGGCGGCGCTGGGCGCGTTCGCCAACGCGGGGCAGATCTGCGTGGCGGTGGAGCGGATCTACGCGCACCGGGACGTGGCGGAGGACTTCGTCGACGCGCTGGTGCGGCGGGCCGGGGCGCTGCGGGTCGGGCCGGGGCGGGACCCGGCCACGGAGCTGGGGCCGCTGGTCGACCGGCGGCACCGCGACCACGTGCACGGGCAGGTGACGGCGGCGGTGGCCGGCGGGGCGCGGCTGCGCGCCGGCGGAGTGCTGCCGGACGGGCCGGGGGCGTTCTACCCGGCGACGGTGGTCGTCGACTGCCGGCACGAGATGACGCTGGTGCGCGAGGAGACGTTCGGGCCGGTCGCCCCGGTGGTGGTGGTCGACTCGTTCAGCGAGGCGCTGCGGTGCGCGGCCGACTCGCCGTACGGGCTGGCGGCGACGGTGCTCACCGGCTCGATGAGTCACGCCCAGCGGGCCTGGCGGGAGCTGCCGGTCGGCACCGTGAAGGTCAACGCCGTGTTCGGCGGCGCGCCGGGCGGGGCGGCGCAGCCGCGCCGGGGCAGCGGTCAGGGCTTCGGCTACGGCCCGGAGCTGCTGGACGAGTTCACCGCCACGAAGGCCGTGCACATCGAGGCACCGGGCGGCGGCCACTGGTGACGTACGGCGCAGGGGCCCGGGACCTGACGGCCCGGGCCCCTGCGCCGTGGTGGGCGCTCAGCCGCGGTGGCCGGTCAGCGGCCCCCGCGCGCCTTGCGGGTGGCGTTGTCGTTGGCCTTCTCGATGGCCTTGACCAGCTCCGGCTTCGTCATCCGGGACCGGCCGGGCACATCCAGCTTGCGGGCCACCGCCAGCAGGTGGTCCTTGGTGGCGTTGGCGTCGACGCCGCCCGCCGTGGGCGCGCGCCGCGCCGGCCCGCCGCCGGCGGCCTGCCGGTCGCTGGGCCCCTTGCGGCCCTTGGGCTCCCAGTGGTCGCCGACCTTCTCGAACTCGTGCTTGACGGCGGCGAACGCGGTGCGGTGCGCCCGCTCCCCCTCGCCGTACGTCTCCACCGCCGAGTCGTGCGTCTTCTCCCAGGTGCGCTGCGCCTTCTCCGGGGAGCGCCGCAGCGTGCTGGGCAGTACCTCGCGCCCGGGCATGTCGTCCTCCTCCGCGTCGACTGCTTCCCGATGACCGTTCCCCCGGCGCGGGCGGGCAAACCGCCGGCCGCCCCGCCCCGTGTCGGGTTTGTCGATTTCCGGCGCTGGGTACGGGCGGGGCCAGGCGAACGCCGGGTGCCGGTCACCCGGCCGCCCGGGGCACAGGGGGCGGTCATGGCAGCGACGACGGAACCGGACACGGCGGTCCTCGACGAGGGGCGGGCGCGGCGGCCCCGCCGGGTACGCCAGCTCAGCTGGTCCACCTGGCGGGGGGTGCTGGTGCGCAGCGGCCGGAACTTCGTCAAGGACAACTGCGCGGACTGGGCCGCCGCGCTCACCTACTACGGGGTGCTCGCGCTGTTCCCGTCGACGATCGTGGTGGTCGCCCTGGTCGGGCTGGTCTCCGACGGGGAGCGGACGGTCGACACGGTGATCGACCTGGCCCGGGACGTCGGGGCCGGGTCGGTCGTCGGCAACGAGGGCTTCGTCAGCGTGGTGCGGGGCGTGGTCGACCAGAGCAGCGGCGCGAAGACCCTGCTCAGCTTCGGCCTGCTGGGCGCGCTGTGGTCCGCGTCGGGGTTCATCGGCGCGTTCACCCGGGCGTCCAACGCCATCTACGGGGTGCAGGAGGGGCGGCCGGTGTGGAAGCTGCGCCCGTTGCAGATCGGGCTGGCCGCCGTGACGCTGGTGCTGCTGGCCGTGGTGGCGACGGGGCTGATCGTCAGCGGCCCGGTCACCGACGCGGTGGGCGACCTGGTGGGCGCGGGCGGGCTGGCCCGCACGGTGTGGGGCGTGGTCAAGTGGCCGGTGCTGGCCATGGTGATGATGGTGCTGCTGTCGTTGCTGTTCTGGATCGCCCCGAACGTGCGCCAGCCCCGGTTCCGCTGGCTCACCCCGGGCGGCGCGGTGGCCCTGGTCTCCTGGGCGCTGGCCTCCTTCGGCTTCGGCCTGTACGTGGCGAACTTCGGCTCGTACGACGTGACGTACGGCAGCCTCGGCGCGGTGATCGCGTTCCTGGTCTGGCTCTACCTGTCCAACTCGGCGCTGATGCTGGGCGTGCAGATCAACGCCGAGCTGCAACGGGGCCGGGCGTTGCAGGCCGGTGAGCCGGACCCGGAGGAACCGGTGCTGCCGCCGCGCAGCCCCGCCGCCGGCTGACGGTTCGCGGCCGGGCGACGGATCGCGGCCGGCGGGGCGGCCGCACCGGTTTACCGGCGTCCGCCCCGGGTAGCGCAGAAGGCATGGAACGTGGCAGCAGCAAGCACAGCCCGAGGGTCGACGAGCAGATGAGCCAGGAGGTCAGCGGCCTGGTCCAGGGCCCCGGCGTCGGCGGCTCACGGGTCGACGAGTTCCGCCAGCCCGAGCCGGCCGGCGAGGACCAACCGGAGGCCACCACGGCCCCGGCGGGCGAGCTGCGCACCGGCGCGCCGCAGGGGATGAGCCCCGCCGACGTGGAGCGGCGCAGCCGGCTCGGGCGGTTCATCACGATGACCGCCCTGCCGGGCGACCGGGAGGCGCTCGTCGCCAACGCGCGCGACAACGACGCGCCGGCCGACCTGGTCGCCGCCCTGGAGGGGCTGCCTCCGGGCACCCGCTACCAGACGGTCTCCGAGGTGTGGGCCGCCCTCGGGCACAGGAACGAGACGACGCGTTGGTGAGGGGGACCGTCCCCCGGCCCGCCCCGCACCCGCGCACTGAGGAGGATTGCTGATGAGTGGCGTAACCGAGCACGTGGACGTGTCCGTCCCGATCCGGACCGCGTACGACCAGTGGACGCAGTTCGAGGAGTTCCCGCACTTCATGGAGGGGGTGCAGGAGGTCCGACAGCTCAACGACACGAAGACCCACTGGACGGTGGAGATCGCCGGGGTCAAGCGCGAGTTCGACGCCGAGATCACCGAGCAGCTGCCCGACGAGCGGGTGGCCTGGCGTTCCACCGGCGGCACCCAGCAGGCCGGGGTGGTGACCTTCCACCGCCTCGACGAGGCGAACACGCGGGTGACCCTCCAGTTGGAGTTCGAGCCGCACGGCGTGGTGGAGCAGGCCGGCGACAAGCTGGGCGTCGTCGACCGCCGGGCCAAGGGCGACCTGGAACGGTTCAAGCAGTTCATCGAGCGGCGCGGTCAGGAGACCGGCGCCTGGCGCGGCAGCGTCGACCGGCCCCGGCCCTGACCGTCCCCCGCACGAGCTGACCATGGCCGCCGGCATCCGGCGGCCATCGTCGCGCCCGGGGCCGTTTGCGCCCACCGGCCCCGGGTACGGCGAAGGCATGACCGACAACGACAGCCACGTGTGGCGCGACGAGCAGCGGCTCCCGTTGGAGGAGCTGGACCGGGCGCTGGCCCGGTCGACCCTCGACGGGCAGGCCGACGACGTGACCGGCAACGACGCCGGGGAGGAGGCCGCGTTCGGGCGCGGCCCGGAGGCGGTGGACCGGGGCGCGTCGCCGGCCGGCCGGGAGCGCGAGCGCACCGACGCGGAGCGGGCGTGCCGGCCGTCGACCACGGGACGGACCGGCCCCGACAGCATGTGACGGCCGGCCGGCCGGGTCGGTCAGGGCCGGCGGGACGCGACGGCGTGCAGGGTGGTCAGGGCCGCGGCGAGGACCACGAGCGCCGGCCCGAGGGCCTCCACCGAGGTGTACGCGACCAGCGCGCCGATGCCGCTGGGCACCAGCGCCCCGCCCAGCCCGGCCGCCGCGATCTGCACGCCGATGGTCCGGTCGGCGTGTGCGGCGCCCACCCGCTCGGCGGTGCCGAGGGTGAGCAGCGGGAACACGGGCGCGGCGGCGAAGCCCAGCACCAGCAGGCCGGCGACCGCCACCCAGGCCGGCGCGGGCAGGGCGATCAGCACCGCGCCGGCGACCATGCCGAGCAGGCTGGCGCGCAGCACCCGCCCGGTGCCGAGGCGCTCGGCGACGAAGCCCTGCACCACCCGCCCCAGGAACAGGCTCCCCCAGTACCCGGAGACGCACACGCCGGCCACCCCGGCGGTGAGCCCGCGCCCCTCGGTGAGCAGCAGGAACGCCCACAGGCCGGCGGCGATCTCGATGGCGACGTACACGGCGAAGGCGAGGGAGCCCAGCCAGACGGCCGGCAGGCGCAGCGTGTCGCGGACCCGGACGGGGTCGGTGGTGGGCAGCGGGGCCGGGCCGGCGGCGGGCGGGGGCGGCGCGGTGCGGTCGACCCAGGCCCGCACGGTGAGGGCGAAGGCGGTGCCGAGGGCGAGCTGGGCGGCGGCGACGATGCCGTACCCCCAGCGCCAGGAGATGCCGGCGCTGAGCACGGCGGTCATGATCAGCGGGCCGATGGCGACGCCGAGGCCGAAGAAGGCGTGCATCCAGTTCATGTGGCGGGGGCCGAACGCGTTGGCCGCGTACGCGTTGAGCCCGGAGTCGATCGCCCCCGAGCCGAGCCCGAGCAGCAGCGCGCAGCCGGTCGTGACGGCGAGCCCCGGGCTGGACGCGTACCCGGTGAGCGCGAGGCTGGCCAGCAGGGTGCTGCCGGCGAGGAGCCGGCCGACGCCGAGCCGGGCCAGGGAGAACCCGGCCAGCACGCTGGCGGTGAGGTATCCGGTGGTCCCGGCGGTCAGCATCAGGCCGACGGCCTCGGTGGGCACGTCGAAGTCCGCCCGCATGGACGGCCAGCCGACGCCGAGCAGCCCGTCGGGCAGGCCGAGGCTGACGAACGCGAGGTAGGCGAGCAGGAGCAGGGCGGGTCGGGGCGACGCGGGGCGGGACACGATCGACCATCCTGCCGCACCCGGGCCGGAGCAACCAGCGGCTTTCCACGCCTCCCCCGAAACGGCAAAAAGTGCGGCACCTACGGCCGGAAACCCGGACAGGTCATCCAGAATCGTCCGATCGGGTGACGGCGATCCCGGCGCGTCGCGCAAGACTTTCCGAATGCGACAGGGCTCCGGCTTCCTCACCGTCCGTCAGCGTCGTCTCGCCTGGCTCGGCTTCCTCCTCGCCGCCGCCCAGGCGCCGGTCGCCGCCAGGTTCGCCACCGACGACTCGTGGCTGTTCAGCCTCTGCGTCGCCCTGATGGTCGCCACGGTGATCATCGCCGACGACGCCTCCCGCCGCCGCCCGGCGAACGCGCCCTCCTCCGACTAGCCGCGACGCCACGCCGCCGCCGGCCGCGTCAGTCGCCGGCCGGGCGCGCCTCGTGCCCGGGGCGGCCCCGGGTCCGCCGCCGCTCCTTCAGCTCCGCCTCGTACAGGTGGCGCCGGCCGCCGACCAGCTCGTCGCGGGCCTGCCGGTCGAGGTCCCGGAACAGCGCGTAGTACCCGTCGTCGAAGTCCTCGACGATCTGGAAGGTCCACCGGCCGGCGATCACGTTGCGGCCGAGCAGGTCGGTGGCGATCCGGTCGGCGATCGTGTCGTGCCCGGCCGCGCGGAACTGCGCGACGGCGTCGTCGAGCATCAGGTCGGCGTGGCCGACGAGCTGGTGCAGCGCGTAGAGGTGCCCGCGCGCCCGCTCGACGGTCTCCAGCGCCTCGCTGAGCTTGCCCAGCGCCTCGACGGTGCCGTCGCTGACCCCGGCGGGGCGGCGGTGCCGCCCGTCGGGTCCGTCCTGCTGTCCCATGCGTTCCTCCACGGTGCCGGTCGCGCCGGTGTCGACCCGTCCTCCCTTCTGCCCCGCACCGGCCGGGTCAATCCCGGCGGCCGGGGTGCCGGCCGACCGGTGGAGGACCGGGGACCGGCCGAGCGGTGGAGGCGCGCGTGGTTACCGGCCGGTTAGCCTCGGTCCTCATGCGTCTGCCGTCGAACCGGGCCCCGGGCCGCACCGCCGTGGACTCCGCCAGCTCCGCCCTCGCCGTGCTGACGGTCTCGATCGGCACCGCCGGGCTCGCCGCCGCCGCCACCCGCCCCGGGCTGCTGGCCGAGGTCGACCAGCACGCCGCCGCCGTCCGGGACGCCCTCGGCGGCGACCGCCGGCCGCTGACCCCCGCCGCGCTCGCCGGCTACGCCGAGGGCGTCCGCGACGCGGCGCGCGAGCACGGCTGGCAGCCGCCCACCCGCTCGGCGGACTTCGCCGAGCCCGACTGGCTGCTCGTCCGCCTGCTCGCGGTCTGCGCCCTGGCCCGTGCCCTGGACACCCACCCGGCCCCGCTGCCGACGCTCTGACGGCCCGCGCCGCTCGGCGACGCGGCCGCGCTCCGGCGACGACCCGACCGCTCCGGGCGCACGGCGGAGGGGGCCCGCGCGGGCCCCCTCCGTCTCGTGCTCACCCCGGTCAGCTACCCGGGCGGCCGAACTGCTGGGTCTCGTCGCCCGGCATGGCGCCGGAGCGGTACGTCCCCTGCCCGCCGCGGGCGCCGGTCATCGACCCCTCCGGCATGGCCCGGGCGCGCTCGCCGCCCCGGTCGGCCATCCGCCGCTCGACGTCGCCCCGGCCGGTGGCCTGCGCCTGGCGGTGCTCCCGCAGCATCCGGGACTCCTCGGCGGCCCGGTCGAGCCACCCCTCCCAGCGGTTCTGCATCGGCCGCACCAGGCCGCCGCCGACGCCGACGATCAGGATGCCGGCCACCGTGGCGAGCACCGCGATCAGCACCGGCGTGGTGACCGTGGTGGCGATGCCCACCTGGTTGAGCGCGGCGATGACACCGAGCGCCAGGATGAAGATCGCCGTCAGGTCGGCCAGCACCCGGCCGTAGGACAGCCCGCCCAGGAAGCCGGTGACCAGGTCCCGCACCGCGTTGGCGATCGCGGCGGCCACCACCACGATGACGATCGCGATGAACGCCCGGGGCAGCCACGAGACCACTCCCCGGATCAGGTCGCTGATCGCGTTCGGCCCCCACACCCCGAAGGCGAACTGCAGGGTGAACAGCAGCACGGCGTAGTACGCCAGTTTCGCCAGGATGTCGCTGGCGTCGTACTTGGTGCGTTCCAGCGCGCGCCGGATCCCACCCCGTTCGACCGCGCGGTCGAACCCCACCCGTTCCAGTGCCGCGTCCACGATCTTGAGGACCGCTTTGGCGATGAGCCACCCCACCACGAGGATCACGATGAACGCGATCGCCCTCGGGACGAAGAGCAGCACCGACCTCCACATATCGGTCAGGGCCGTACCGATGTCTACCTGCCCGACCGCGAGGGTTTTCTGCATGGTGTCCCTCCTGTCGCATGGACTTCGGCGCGCGCATACCCGCCTCGGTGCGCCGCACGCCGCGCGACACGTACCGAATTTCCCGACATCGCCCCCCAGAGCGGGCCTGACCTGCGCTGACGGGCAGTGGCCGACCGCCCCGCGCGGACGCCCGACGCCGGTCGGCCCCGCGATCGGGCCGTCGGCGGGCGGGTCCGGCTAGGCTGCGGACATGCCAGGCACGGTCGGGCGAGTCCCCACGCCAGCTACGCCCGCCGCGGAGGCGTCCGCCCCCGACGCCGCAGGCGTCGTTCCCGGCCGGTCCCGGGCCGCGACGACGCTCGGCCCGCCCCAGCACTGGGACCCGGCGGTACGCGGCGCGGCCGAGCTGATCCTCGCCTCGCCGGTGCCGATGGCGCTGGCCCTCGGCGACGACCTCCTGCTGTTCTACAACGACGCGTACGCGACCCTCATCGGCGACCGCCACCCCGGCGCGGCGGGCCGGCCGGCCGGCGAGGTGTTCGCCGACGTGTGGGGCGAGCCGGGCGTCGGCGACGCGTTCGAGCGCGCCTACCGGCAGGGCGAGTCGTCGCTGGAGCGGGAGGCGGTGCTCCCGTACGACCGGCAGCAGCCCGACGCCCGGGGCCAGGCGGTGTTCACGCGCGGCCACTCCCCGGTGCGCGACAGCGCGGGGCGGGTCGTCGGGGTGCTGACCGTGACCGCCGAGACCAGCCAGGCCACCGAGCAGTTGCAGAGCCTCAGCGACGTGGCCGCCGCGCTCGCCGGCACGCTCACCCTGGACGACGTGGCCCGGGTCGCCCTGCGCTACCTGCTCACCGCGTTCGACACCGACCGGGTCACCTTCGGCGTCGACGACGGGGCGGGGTGGCGCACGGTGCGGCGGGTCCGCGGCGAGCTGCTGGACGAGGCCGACGAGCGGCTGCCCCCGCTGTGGCGGCGCTCGCCCGCCGACTCCACCGGGCCGTTGATCGTCGCCGCGCGCAGCGGGGTCGCCCAGTTCGTCTCCGACGGGCAGCCGCTGCGGGACATCGCGGTGGACCGGCACGACCAGAAGGTGCGGGCGTTGGCCGCCCAGCCGCTGCGCACGTCGGCGCTGCGGGGCGGGCTGACCGTCGGCTACCACGCGGCGCGCGCCTGGTCGGCCGCCGAACGGGCCCTGCTGGCCGCCTCGGCCGAGCTGATCGGCCAGGCCGCCGAGCGCGCCCGCCGGTTCGAGACCCAGCACGGCACCGCCCAGCTGCTGCAACGCAGCATGCTGCCGGAGCACCTGCCGGCCCTGCCCCGGCTGCGGATCGCCGCCCGCTACGACGCCGGTGTCGACGGCAACGCCGCCGGTGGCGACTTCTACGACGCGTTCCTGCTGCCCAGCGGCGAGCTGGGGGTCGTCCTCGGCGACGTGGCGGGCCACGACGTGCAGGCGGCGGCCCGGATGGGTCAGGTCCGGGCGGCGCTGCGCGCGCTGGCCCTGACCGATCCCCGGCCCGACGCCGTGCTCGCCGGGCTGGACCGCCTGGTGAGCAGCCTCGGTGCCGAGACCGGCAGCCAGGAGCTGTTCGTGACCGTGGTGTTCGGGGTGGTCGACGCGCAGCGGGAGCGGCTCACCCTGGCCAGCGCCGGGCACCCCGCGCCGCTGGTGCGCCGGGGCGGGCCCGGCGGGGAGCCCGTGGCCGAATACCTGGACGTGCCGCCCGGCGCACCGCTCGGGCTGGGCTGCGCCCCGCGCACCACCACCGTCCGCTTCGCCCCCGGCGACACCCTGCTGCTGTTCAGCGACGGCGTGGTGGAGCGGCGGCGGCAGAGCCTCGTCGCCGGGCTGGACAGCCTGGCCGCCGCCGTGGCGGGGGCGGCCAGCGGCGATCCCCGGGCGCTGTGCGCGGTGGCGACGGCGGCCGTCGCCGGTGCCACGGAGGACGACGTGGCGGTGCTGGCGGTGGAGCACGCGCTGATCCCCAGCCGCTCGGCGGGCATGGAGGTGCCGGCGGAGCCGACCGCGCCGAGCCGGGTGCGGCACTGGATGACCGCCCAGCTCACCGACTGGCAGGTGCCGGAGGCCGTGGTCGGCGCCGCGGTGCTGTGCACCAGCGAGCTGACCACCAACGCGCTGCTGCACGCGGGCACCGCCGCCCGCGTCGAGATCGACCTCAGCCCGGAGCGGCTGCTGGTGTCGGTGGCCGACTCGGGCACCCGGGGCACCGTGACGCGGGCCCACACCGACACGTTGAGCAGCCGGGGCCGGGGGCTCGGCCTGATCGAGCAGCTCAGCGACGCCTGGGGCACCGACCCGACGGTCCGGGGCTCGACGGTCTGGTTCGAGATCCTCATCCCGGCCGGGTGACGCGCCGCCCCGGCCGGGTAGGGCGGGCCCCGACCGGGTAGGAGGGCACGCATGGCCACCGACACTCAGCGCGGCGTCCTCTTCGACGTCGACGGCACCCTGGTCGACACCACCTATCTGCACACGGTGTGCTGGTGGGAGGCGCTGCGGCAGGCCGACCGGCCGGTGCCGATGGCGACCGTCCACCGCGCCATCGGGATGGGCGCCGACAAGCTCCTGGACCATCTGCTCGGCCCGGAACGGGACCGCGCCGCCGACGGGAGGCTGCGCGACGCCCACGACAGCCTCTACGGCGAGTACTGGGAGCGGCTGACCCCGCTGCCGCGCGCCGCCGACCTGCTGCGCGCCTGCGCCGCCCGGGGGCTGCGGGTGGTCCTCGCCACCTCGGCCGCCGCGCACGAGGTGGGGGCGCTACGCCGGGCGCTGGACGCCGACGACGCGATCACGACGGTCACCTGCGCGGCGGACGCCGAGCAGAGCAAGCCCGCGCCGGACATCCTGGTCGCCGCGCTGGAGCAGTCCGGCCTGGACGCGGCCCGGGTGGTCTTCGTCGGCGACTCGGTCTGGGACGTCGCCGCCGCCGGCAAGCTGGACATCCCGTGTGTGGGGCTGACCTGCGGCGGGACCAGCCGGGGCGAGCTGGCCGGGGCGGGCGCGGTGGCCGTCTACGACGACCCGGCCGCCCTGCTGGAGTCGCTGGCGAGCTCACCGCTCGCGGCGTCGCCCTGACCGTCGCAGCGGCCCAACCGGCGTCGCGCGCCGACCGCGCAGCGGCCCGGCCGCCGGGGAGCACCGCGCCCGGGGCGGCCGTGCCGCGACGCATCGATTCCGGCGAGCACGCTTACGGCGGCCGTGCACGGGGCAAGGTCCGTCACCACTCGCCCGCATCTCGCGGGCGGGCGGAAGGGTGGTGCCGTGGAGCCGGTAGACGTCTCGTTCGCGGTGGTGGGGCTGGGCGCCCTGCTCGCCGGGATCCTCCCCCGGGTGCTGGAGCGCCGGCCCCTGTCGATGCCGATCGCGTTCCTCGGCCTCGGCATGCTGATCTTCATCCTGCCGACCGGGCTGCCCGACCCGGACCCGCTGGAGCACTCCGAGATCGCCACCCACCTCACCGAGATCGGCGTGATCGTGGCGCTGATGGGCGCCGGGCTGAAGATCGACCGCCCGCTGAGCTGGGCCAGGTGGTCGTCCACCTGGCGGCTGCTGGCGATCGCGATGCCGCTGTGCATCGCGGCGGTGACGCTGCTGGGCTGGTGGTGGGCGGGGCTGGTGCCGGCCGCCGCGCTGCTGCTCGGCGCGGCGCTCGCCCCGACCGACCCGGTGCTCGCCTCCGACGTGCAGGTCGGCGAGCCGACCGACGTGGAGGACTCCGAGGACGAGGTGCGGTTCGCGCTGACCAGCGAGGCCGGTCTCAACGACGGCCTGGCCTTCCCCTTCGTGTACGCGGCCGTCGCGATCGCCACCGCCGGGCTGGCCCCGCGCGAGTGGTTCGTCGACTGGTTCACCGTCGACGTGCTCTACAAGCTGGCCGTCGGCGTCGGCGGAGGGCTGGCGGTCGGCTGGCTGCTCGGCAAGCTGTTCTTCCGCGCCCCGAGCACGCTGCGGCTGGCCCGCCACGCCGAGGGGTTCCTGGCGCTGGCCGCGACGTTCCTCGCGTACGGGCTGGTCGAGGTCGTGGGCGGTTACGGCTTCCTGGCCGTGTTCGTGGCGGCCCGGGCGATCCGGGCGGCCGAGCGCACCCACGAGTTCCACTCGGTGCTGCACGACTTCGCCGAGCAGGTCGAGCGGCTGCTGACCGTCCTGTTGCTGCTGTTGTTCGGCGGCGCGGTGGTCGGCGGGCTGCTCGCCCCGCTGACCTGGCCGGCGGCGCTGGTCGGGCTGGCGCTGGTCTTCGTGGTCCGGCCGCTGGTCGGCTGGCTGTCGTTGCGCGGCGCGCCGGGCCGGCCGGCGGAGCACTGGGTGATCGCCCTGTTCGGCATCCGGGGCGTCGGCTCGTTCTACTACCTGGCGTACGCGACGACGAAGGCCGACTTCCCGCAGGCGGAGCTGCTGTGGGCGACGGTCGGCCTGGTGGTGATCGTGTCGGTGGTGGTGCACGGGGTGGCCGCCACCCCGGTCATGCAGCTGCTCGACCGCGAGGGCGAACGCACCGGCTCCCCCACCTCCCGCGATCTTGCACTTACGGCCCGGGAACAACGGGCATAAGCCCCGTTCCAGGGGCCGCAACTGCAAGATCGCCGAGGGCGGGGGGATCCCCGGGGCGCGGGGGTCAGGGGGTCAGGCGGGCCGTCAGGGCTCGGCCCAGGTCTCGGCCGGAGCGCCAGGCGCTCTGGATCCGGGGCTCGCCGAAGGCGTCGCCGGCCAGGCCGATGCCGTCGGCGTCGAGGTGGTAGGTGCCGTCGCCGGCCCGGTCGACGGGCTTCGCGTACGTCCAGCGGTGCACGTGCACGTGCTCGGCGCGGTCGGGCAGGCCGAGCAGGTCGCGGACGGCCTCCTCGATGGCCCGCGCCGCCCCGGTGGGCTGGGCGAGGTGCCCGGCGGCGAACTCGGGCGTGGTGTGCGCGACCAGCACCGGGGCGCCGTCGCCGCGCCGGTCGCCGTCGTCGCAGACGAGGCTGAGCAGCGGGTGGTCGTTGACGAACGCGCCCCGGAAGTCGGGCCAGGACCGGGCCCGGAAGCGCAGCACCCCGCTGAGCGTCGGCGACCACCGCTGCGCCTGCACGGCGGCGGTGGCCGCCCCCAGCGCCGGATCGAGCAGCAGGGCCGCCTGGGGGCCGGGCACGGCCAGCGCCACGGCGGCGCAGGGCTCCCCGTCGACGGTCGGCCCCGGCTCGACGCCGAGCACCAGCCGATCGACGACGACGGGCAGGTCGGCGGCCAGGTGCTCGACCAGGGAGCGCAGCCCGCGCGGGGCGGCCCAACGCATCGGGCCGGGCACCTCCCGCCGGCCGGTGGCGGAGTAGGCCACGAAGGTGTCGGTCCATTCCCGGGCCAGCCCGGCGACCGCCCAGCCGCGTACCACCTCGGCGAAGCCGGGATCGCTCACGGTGAAGTAGGCCGCGCCGAGATCCGCCGGCCGCCCGTCGAACCGCTTGCTGGCCATCCGGCCGCCCGGCACCCGGGCGCGCTCGCGGATCTGGACGGGGATCCCCGCCCGGTGCAGCTCGGCGGCGCAGGCCACCCCGGCGATGCCCGCCCCGACGACCACGACGCGCGCCCGGTCCACTCCCATCCGTTGATCGTAGGGCGTGGGGCGGCTCGGCGGTCTGGCAAGCTCGTGGGGTGACCGACGACCTGGATCAGGCGCTCGCCGGGGTCGGGCCCCGGCTGCGGGCGCTGCGCCGGCAGCGCGAGACGACGCTGGCCGAGCTGTCGGCGGCGACCGGCATCTCGGTGAGCACCCTGTCCCGGCTGGAGTCCGGTGCCCGCCGGCCGACCCTGGAGCAGTTGCTCCCCCTGGCGCGGGCGCACGGGGTGACGCTCGACGACCTGGTGGGCGCTCCGCCGACCGGGGACCCGCGCATCCACCTGCGCCCCGTCACCCGGCACGGCATGATCATGTTGCCGCTGACCCGCCGGGCGGGCGGCATCCAGGCGTACAAGCTGGTGATCCCGGCGGGCGGCGGCCGCCGGGAGCCGGACCCGCAGACCCACGAGGGCTACGAGTGGCTGTACGTGCTCAACGGCCGGCTGCGGATGGTGCTCGGCGAGCGGGACCTGGTGCTCTCCCCCGGCGAGGCGGCCGAGTTCGACACCCGCCTGCCGCACTGGTTCGGGGCCGCCGATCCCGGGCCGGTGGAGTTCCTCAGCCTGTTCGGCAGCCAGGGCGAGCGGGCCCACCTGCGCGCCCGCCCGAAGGCGTGACCCGGAAACCGATCGAACAACGTCACAGGGTCTTCACATGCCGGCAATGGACGCGTACCTTGTCGAGAAAGCGTGGGAGCGCTTCCACGCATAACCATCGATCCGTGGAGGACGACGCCCATGAGAAGCAGACCGGCGCTCGCGGCCGTGGCCGCCGGCGCGACCGCACTCACCGCCGCCACCGTCGCCGCCGGCCTGCTCGGGGCCACCCCGGCCGCCGCCGCCGACTCCGCGTTCTACGTCGACCCGCAGGCCAGCGCCGCCCGCTGGGTGGCCGCCAACCCCGGCGACTCGCGCGCCGCCGTGATCCGGGACCGGATCGCCAGCGTGCCGCAGGGCCGCTGGTTCACCACCACCAACACCTCGACCGTACGCTCCGAGGTGGACCAGTACGTCGGGGCGGCCGCCGCGGCCGGGAAGATCCCGATCATGGTGGTCTACAACATCCCCAACCGCGACTGCAGCGGGGCCAGCACCGGCGGCGCGCCCAGCCACTCGGCCTACCGGCAGTGGGTCGACCAGGTCGCCGCCGGCCTGGCGGGGCGGCCCGCCACGATCGTGCTGGAGCCCGACGTCCTGCCGATCATGACGAACTGCCAGAACTCCAGCCAGCAGGCCGAGACGCGGGCGTCGATGGCGTACGCCGGCAAGAAGCTCAAGTCGGGCTCGTCCCAGGCCAAGGTCTACTTCGACGCGGGCAACTCGGCGTGGCTGGCCCCCGGCGAGATCGCGTCCCGGCTCAACGGGGCCGACATCGCCAACAGCGCCGACGGCATCTCGCTGAACGTGTCGAACTACCGCACCACGGCCGAGTCCGTGTCGTACGCCAAGCAGGTCATCGCCGCCACCGGCGTGTCCCGGCTGAAGGCCGTCATCGACACCAGCCGCAACGGCAACGGCCCGCTCGGCTCCGAGTGGTGCGACCCGCCGGGGCGGGCGATCGGCACGCCGAGCACCACCGCCACCGGAGACTCGGCGATCGCCGCGTTCCTGTGGGTGAAGCTGCCCGGCGAGGCCGACGGCTGCATCGCCGCCGCCGGCCAGTTCGTCCCGCAGCGGGCCTACGACCTGGCGATCGCCGCCGGCCCGCTGCCGACGACGACCCCGCCGACCACCGCCCCGCCCACGACCGCCCCGCCGACCACCGCGCCGCCGACCACCGCGCCGCCGACGACGAACCCACCGGCCGGCGGGTGCACGGTCACCTTCACCCCGAACACGTGGACCGGCGGGTTCACCGCCGAGCTGCGGATCACCAACGGCGGAAGCGCGCTCAACGCCTGGTCGCTCAGCTTCGGCTTCCCGGCCAGCGCCGGGGTGCGGCTGTCCAGCGGCTGGAACGGCGAATGGAGCCAGAGCGGCGACACGCTGCTCGTCCGCAACGTGGCCTGGAACGGCAACCTGCCGGCCAACGGCACGGTGAGCGTCGGGTTCCAGGGCACCTTCTCCGGGTCCTCGCTGCCCGCCCCCAGCGGCTTCGCCCTCAACGGCTCCCGCTGCAACTAAGGAACAAGGAAGGGCCCCCTGTTAACGCCTCCGGTATAGCAGGGTCCCCTTCTCACCACCACCACCGGGCCCCGGCCGCCGCGCGAGAAGCGCGGGGGCCGGGGCCCGGACCCGTCGGGCGGGCGGCGACGCCGCTCAGGCGCCCTGGCCCTGGTTCTGCATGAGCCCGCCGTCCATGAAGTACGTCGACCCGGTCACGTAGTCGGCGTCGTCGCTGGCCAGGAAGACGGCCAGCCGGCCGATCTCCTCGGGCTCGGCGGCCCGCTTCCACGGGATCGACTGCACCTGCTCCTCCAGGTAGGCCGGGTCGTCGATGGCCTTCTGGTTGAACGGGGTGAGCACCATCCCGGGCCCGATGTTGTTGACGTTGAGGTGCATCGGGGCGACCTCCAGCGCGAGGCTCTTGGCGAACTCCAGCAGCGCCCCCTTGCTGGTGTCGTAGTCCGAGCCGCCGGCGCGGGCCACCTCCTGGTGGATCGACGTGATGTTGATGATCTTCCCGTGGCCGCCCTGGTCGCGGCGGTGCTGGACGAACCGCCGGGAGCAGAAGAACGCCCCGTACACGTTGGTCCGGATCGCCCGGTCCCACGTCTCGGTGTCCAGGTCCGCCACGGGGATGCCGGAGGCGTCGACCCCGGCGTCGTTGATCAGCACGTCGAGGCTGCCGAACTCGGCGATGGCCGCGTCGAACATCGCCTCGACGTCCTGCTCGTCGGTGATGTCGCAGCGCATCACCACCGCCCGCCGGCCGGCCCGCTCCACCCGGTCCCGGGTGTGCTCGGCCCCCTGCCGGTCGTGCAGGTAGTGCACCACCACGTCGGCGCCCTCGCGGGCGAACTCGATGGCGCTGGCCTGCCCGATCCCCGAGTCCGAGCCGGTGATCAGGGCCGTCCTCCCGTCGAGCCGTCCGGTCATCAGCGTGCTCCCTCCGGTCGTGCCGTGCCCGTCGGCACGGTCTGGCGCGGGCGGTCCGCACCCGTTGCGCGTCGCCGCTCGTCGGCGTCGGCGTCGATGTCGGCGGGTCTCCGGGCGGCCGTCGCCTCCGTCAGCTGCCCGGCGGCGTTGATCAGCCCGATGTGCGAGAACGCCTGCGGGAAGTTGCCGAGCTGCTCCCCGGTGGCCTGGTCGATCTGCTCGGCGAACAGGCCCAGGTCGTTCACCCGGCCGGCGAGGGACTCGAACAGCCGCTCGGCCCGGTCCACCTCCCCGGCCATGGCCAGGCAGCCCACCAGCCAGAACGAGCAGATGACGAAGCCCGCCGGGTCGCCGTCCCAGCGGCGCAGGAGGCCGTCGTGGGACAGCCGCGCCTCGACGACGTCGATGGTGGTGCGCATCCGGGGGTCGTCGGCGGGCAGGAACCCCACCAGCGGCATGAGCAGCACCGAGGCGTCCAGGTCCGCCGATTCGAAGGCCCCGGTGTACGCGCCGACGCGCTCGTTCCAGCCCCGCCGCAGCACCGCCGCGCGGACGGCGTCCCGGGCGTCCGCCCAGCGGGCCACGTCGGCGGCGTCGCCGAGGCGGGACCCGAAGCGCACCGCCCGATCCAGGGCGGCCCAGCACTGCACCTTCGACGACACGTAGTGCCGCTCGGCGTCGCGGGCCTCCCACATCCCGGAGTCGGGCAGGTGCCAGTCGGCGACGGCCCGGTCGGCCAGGCCGCGCAGGAGCTGGCGCACCTCCGGGTCCATCGGGTCCAGGTAGTGGCGCATCAGCCACGCCGCGTCGATGATCTCCCCGAGCACGTCGGTCTGCCGCTGCCGCCACGCGTCGTTGCCGACGAAGACGGGCCGGCTCTCGGCGTACCCGGCGAGGTGGTCGAGCCGGTGCTCGGTGAGGTCCCGCTCCCCCTCGACGCCGTACATGATGGGCACCGGCTGGTTGCCGATGCGGCCCATCGCCCGCGCCACCCAGGCGAACTGCCGGTTGGCCTCGTCGGGGCAGGCCGCCAGCCACAGCGCCCGCAGGGTCAGGCTGAAGTCCCGCACCCAGACGAAGCGGTAGTCGTAGTTGCGGTCCCCGCCCAGCGCCTCCGGCAGCGAGGTGGTCGCCGCCGCGACGATCGCGCCGCTGGGCTGGTACGTCATGCCCTGCACCACCAGCGCGCTGCGCCGCACCAGCTCCGGCCAGCGGCCCTGGTACGGGTGCAGCCCCGCCCAGGAACGCCAGCCGGCCGCCGTCTCGGCCACCGTCGCCGCCGCGTCCGGCGTCGCCGGCTCCCCGCCGTCGTACGCCGGGGCGTACCCCAGGGTGAAGCCGTAGGCCTCGCCGGCCCGGACGGTGAACGTGGCGGTGGCCTCGCTCTCGCCGCAGGTCAGCGGCACGTCGCCGCGCAGCCGCAGCCGGGCCGCCCCGGCCGTCGCGTCGAGCCCCTCGGGGTGCGCGACCAGATACGCGGCGACCCGCCCGTACTCGAAGCGGGGCCGGTAGGTCAGCCGCACCGGCACCGCGCCGGAGACGCCCTCCACCAGCCGGGCGAGCACCCGGGGCGAGCGCCGGCCGATGTCGTGGCCACGCGCGCCGGGCTCCAGCGCGAGCGCGTCCGTCACCGCCACCGACCCCTCGGCGGTGGTGAAGACGGTACGCAGCACGAGCGTGTCGTCCAGGTAGGAGCGTTCGCTGGTGAACCCGGCCTCGGGGCGGATCGACCAGTGGCCCGCGTCGTCGCCGAGCAGCCGGCCGAAGACCGACGGGGCGTCGAACCGCGCCGGGCACCACCAGTTGACCGAGCCGGCCCGGTCGACCAGGGCCGCGCTGCGGCCGTCGGCCAGGAAGCCGTGTTCGCTGATCCGTCCGCTGTCCACGCCGGTGCCTACCCGGCCGGGCCGAGCAGCATTCGCCACCGGCGGTCCCGGCCTGGCCGAGCGGCATTCGCCACCGGCGGCGACGTTACCGCCCGCCGGCCGGGGGAAGGCGGGTGGTCGACGAAGGAGGACACCATGACCAGACCCACGACCTCGACTGCGGCCTGGCAACCCGGAATGCCGGGCGCGAACAACCTCCCGTACGGCCCGGCGGGCCGACCCGCCACACCCGGTGGCGACGGCCACGGCCCACAGCTGGGGCCGCCCACGGTGACGATCGGGTCGTACCCGGACTATCCGTCCGCACAGCGGGTGGTGGACTACCTGGCCGACAACCGGTTCCCGGTGGAACACACCGCGATCGTGGGGACGAACCTCACCCTCGTCGAGACGGTGCTCGGCCGGCTGACCACGGGCCGCGCGGCCCTGATCGGCGCGGGCACGGGCGCCTGGTTCGGCCTGTTCATCGGGCTGCTGTTCGGCATCTTCACCGCCGGTAGCTGGATCGCGGTGGTCCTGGTCGGGCTGGTGATCGGCGCGATCTGGGGGGCCGTGTTCGGCGCGGTGGCACACGCGATGAGCGGGGGCCAGCGGGACTTCACCTCGGCGAGCGCGCTGCGCGCCGCCCAGTATGCGGTCACCGTCGACGCCGGCGTGGCCGACCAGGCCCGGCAACTGCTGGGCCGGATGCACATGACGCCGACGGGGGCGACCGCCCGCTGAGCGGCTACCCGACCACCCACCGGCGGCCCCGGGGACTCCCCCGGGGCCGCCCGGCGTCCGGGAGGCGGGGCGGCCCGGCGTCCGGGAGGCGGGGCGGGCCGCCGTTCGGGGCGGGCCGGGGCGTTCGCGCGGCCGGCGCCCGGGCAGGGTCGCCGGACGGCGGGCCGGGGCATCCGCCCGCAGCCCGATGTCCGGCGAGAGGCCGATGCCCGGCAGGCCGCCCCGCCCATGATCGACTCCATGTCGGCGACATGGCGGTTTCCCGGTCGCCCGGATACCGCCATGTCGCCGACATGCAGCCCAGCCCAGCCCGGGTCAGCCCAGCACGACCCGGCGCGGCCCAGCCCAGCCCGGGTCAGCCGGCGCGCCTCGCCCGCTCGACGAAGCCCCGCCACTCGACGAAGCCCCGCCACGCGGCGGGCGCGAAGGTGAGCGTCGCGCCGGCCCGGTCCTTGCTGTCCCGCACCAGCACCACGCCGGGCAGGTTGTCGGCGACCTCGACGCAGTCGCCGCCGTTGCCGCTGCTGCGGGTGCTCGTGCGCCACCGCGCGCCGGTCAGGTCCATGCTTTCGCCATCTCCCCGAGTAGGTCGGCCGATTGCCAGTGGGAGAGCGCCTCGCCGCGCACGTTCTCCCAGACGGTCAGCAGGGCCGCGACGTCCTCCGGGTCGGTGACGAGCTGCCCGTCGAGCTGGGTGTCCACATAGCCCGCCGTCCGCAGCTCCGGCCCCACCGCGAGCACGAACGGACCGTTCAGCCCAGCGTACGCGCCGACCGTCGCCGGCACGACGTGCACGCGGACGTGCGGGGCCGCGCAGGCCGCCACCAGGGCCTCCAGTTGCCCGCGCATGACCTCCGGGCCGCCGACGGGGCGGCGCAGCGCCCCCTCGTCGATGACCGCCGTGAGGCGGGGCGGGTCGTCGCGGCGCAGGATCTCCTGGCGGGCCAGCCGGTTGGCGAGGTGCTGCTCGACGTCGCCCGGGGCGATCAGGCCCGTGCCGCCGAGCACCGCGCGGGCGTAGGCCTCCGTCTGGAGCAGGCCCGGCACCACCATCGACTGGTACGACCGCAGCGACACCGCCTCCCGCTCCAGCTCCTGCCACGGCCGGAACCACGCCATCGGGTAACGACGTCTCGACGTGTCCGGCCAGATGTCCCGAATGGGCTGGCCGAGCGCCTCGGCCGCCGCCAGCCGGTGCCGGGCGTGGGGTATGCGGTCCTCGTTCAGCCACCGGGCGACGGTCTTGCGGTCGACGCCCAGCCGGGCGGCGAGCGACTCGATCGAGTGCCCGCTGTCGCGCAGGGCGAGGCGCAACGCATCGTTCATGGTCTCCCCCGTGGTCGTGTGGGATGTCTGGGCACCATAGCCAGCACGGGCTGTTCCTGTCCGCTTACACACGGCAGGTTGGGGTGTCGAGGGGCGCGGATCGACGGGACCGGGAGACGCCATGACACACCACACAGGACGCGAGCCGGGGTCGGTCGCGCCAGCACGGCTCGACGCGGGAAAGCCAGAGCGGCTCGACGCGGAGAAGGCGGTGCGGCTCGACGCGGAGAAGGCGGCGTCTGCGGTGCGCCCGGCCGACGTGCCGGTCGACCTGGAGCTGCACTGCGCGGGGCGGCCCGACTGGCGGTGCGCGCACGACGGCGAGCCGTTCCCCTGCCCGACCTGGCGGGCCCTGCCCCTGGACGACAGCCTGCGCGCCGTCCTGCTGGCGGCGTTCACCCTGTTCCTGCGCCCGGCGATCCGCGACCTGCGGGGCCACCCCGACGGGCCGACCCCGCCGGAGATCGTCCGACGTTTCCTGTGGTTCCTGCCGGTCACCGACGAGGAGGCGCGCGCCGTCGCGCTGCGGTACCGCTGATGCCGCGCCCGCGCCCCCACCTGCCGGTGCGCCCCGTGTGGCTGTGCGGGCGCTGCGGCGCCCCGTGGCCCTGCGGCGCGGCCCGACTGTCGCTGCTGTCCGAATACCGGGGCGACCGCACCTCGCTGCTGGTCTACCTCGCGGTGCTGCGGGAGGAGGCGAGGGAACACCTGACCGCCCTGCACCCGGCCACCCCGCCCGGCGACCTGACCGACCGCTTCCTCACCTGGGCCCGCGCCCGCCCCTGACCGATCCTTGGCCCCGCCCCGGCGATGATCGACTCCAGGTCGGCGACATGGCGCTATCCGGGCCCCTGGGTTACCCCCACCCGCCCGACATGACCAGCCGACCCACGGCCTCCCCCACCCAGCCGGCCCATGATCGACACCATGTCGGCGACATCGCGGCATCCGACCCCCCGGGATACCCCCACCCGCCCGACATGAGCCGGCCACCCGCCCAGCTCGCCCCCACCCCACCCCACCCGGACCGGGTGGGCCGGTCAGGGGTCGGTGGCCAGGCGGGCGTGCAGGTGCTCGTCGTGGCGACGGCCGTCGCCGTAGCGGTGCGACTCGCGCAGGGTGCCTTCGAAGGGGTAGCCCGCCCGCTCGGCGACCCGGCAGGAGGCGGGGTTGGCCACGGCGTGGAACAGCTCGACGCGGTGCAGGCCGAGCATGGCGAAGCCCCAGGCGGTGAGCCGCCGGACGGCGGCGGTGGCCACGCCGCGCCCCCGGGCGGCGGGGGCGGTCCAGTAGCCGATGTTGGCGTGGCCGCCCCCGATGCCGCTCAGCGACACCGAGCCGAGCAGTTCGGTGTCGCCGGGGTCGGCGACGGCGAGGGAGGCGTGGTCCCCGGCGGACCAGTCGGCGCGGCGGCGCACCCACTCGCGGGCCCGCGCCTCGTCCAGGTCGCCCTGCGGGTTCCAGGTCGACACGGCCGGGTCGCGCAGGGCGGCCAGCACGGCGGGGGCGTCGGCCGCGCGCCAGGGGCGCAGCAGCACCCCGGGGGCGGCCAGGCGTACGTCGTCCATGCCCAGCAGTCTGTCAGCCGCCGCCGACGGCCCGCCCGGCGTTTCTCGTTCAAATCCGAAGCGAAGCACCGCGATAGCGGAAAGTAGCGCAGCTCACAGCCGGTTCGGAGCACTTGTCAAAATTTGAAAGAGTGCTACCGTTGCGGGCATGACGGAGAGCCTGGACAGCGCGCGGATGGCCTGCTGGCGGGCCTACATCGAGTCGAGCCAGCGGCTGTTCACCCAGCTCGAGGACGACCTGCGGGCCGACAGCGAGCTGAGCTTCGCCGACTACCACGTGCTGGTGCTGCTCTCCGAGGCGCCGGGGCAGCGGCTGCGCATGGGCGAGCTGGCCGGTCGACTGGTCTTCTCGCCCAGCCGGCTGACGTACCAGATCACCACCATGCAGAAGCGCGGCCTGGTGGCCCGGCAGTCGTGCGCCGAGGACGGGCGCGGCAGCGAGGCGGTGCTCACCGCCGCCGGGCTGCTGGCGCTGCGCGAGGCCGCGCCGCACCACCTGCGCTCCGTGCGCGCCCACCTGATGGACGACCTCGACGACGCCGAGGTCGCCTGCCTGACCCGGGTCTTCGAACGCCTCGGCCGGCGGCTGCGCCGCGACCGCGACGCCTCGTCCACCCCCAGCGAGTAAAGGAGTTCGAGATGCCCGCCATCACGGTCGACGACGTTCTCGTCCTGCCCCGCCTGCCCCGACTCGACGAGTCCACCCGCTACCGCCCGGTCCGCAAGCTGACCACCGCACCCAGCGGCTACGAGGGCGAGGGCTTCCCGGTCCGCCGGGCCTTCGCCGGGGTGCCGATGCACGAGCTGGACCCGTTCATCCACCTCGACCAGATGGGCGAGGTCGACTACGCCCCGGGCGAGCCGAAGGGCACCCCGTGGCATCCGCACCGGGGCTTCGAGACGGTGACCTACATGATCGACGGGATCATGGACCACCAGGACACGCTGGGCGGCGGCGGCACGATCACCGACGGCGACACCCAGTGGATGACGGCCGGCAGCGGCCTGCTGCACATCGAGGCCCCGCCGGAGCACCTGGTGGTCAGCGGCGGCCTGTTCCACGGCCTCCAGCTCTGGGTCAACCTGCCGAGGGTGGCGAAGATGAAGCCGCCGCGCTACCAGGACATCCGCGGCAAGGAGTCGGCGCTGCTCACCACGCCGGACGGCGGGGCGTTGATCCGGGTCATCGCCGGCGAGGTCGCCGGGCACCGGGGGCCGGGCTCGACGCACACCCCGATCACCATCGCCCACGTGACGGTGCAGCCCGGGGCCGAGCTGAGCCTGCCCTGGCGGGCCGACTTCAACGCCCTGGTCTACGTGCTCGCCGGGCGCGGCACGGTCGGCACCGAGCGCCGGCCGTTCCACACCGGCCAGCTCGCCGTCCACGGTCCGGGCGACGCGCTGCGGGTGACCGCCGACGCGACGCAGGACTCGAACGCCCCCGCCCTGGAGCTCTACATCATGGGCGGGCAGCCCATCCGGGAGCCCGTGGCCCATTACGGGCCGTTCGTGATGAACACCCGGGACGAGCTGATCCAGGCGTTCGAGGACTTCCAGGCCGGGCGGCTCGGGGTGGTCCCGGCCGAGCGGCTGCCGCACACCGGCGGGCAGGGCGCGCGCCCCTGACGCGGGCCGTGCCGGGCGTCACCGGGGTTCGTCCCCGGTGACGCCCTTCGGCGTACCCGAAAACGGCTGCCGGTCAGGAGACCGCGAAGATCCCCGCCACCCCCAGCAGCACCATCACCAACACGGCGACGAGCGCCCCCCGCTCGCCCTCCACCGGCTGTTCGGGCTGCTCGGTCATGACATCGGTCGGCTCGGCGGGCATCGTGCGGCCTCCTCGGTGTGCGCTTCGCTCTCTCGGATGTGACGCTCCGCGCGGATCGTCGGCCAGGTCACCGGGGGTGCCCGTCGGCGTGCGGACCCGGCGCGGGGGTCCTACGGTGAGGACGTTGTCGACCTCGGGAGCTGGAGCGTGCCGATGCGGGACTGGTTCCTCACCGCGGCCGAACGCGCCAACCCGGTCTCCCGGATACCCGTCTGGACGACCGGAAACCTCGCCGAGCCGCTGATTCACGGCTCGGCCTACTTTGACCGGCTGGTCAGCGAGGTGGAGGCGCTGCGGGCCGGCGACCATCTCTTCTTCACCGACTGGCGCGGCGACCCCGACGAGCTGATGCGCCCGGACGGCCCGACCGTCGCCCAGTTGTTCAGCCAGGCCGCGCAGCGCGGGGTGGTGGTCAAGGGCCTGCTGTGGCGCTCGCACCTCGACGCCCTGTCGTTCAGCGAGGCGGAGAACCGCAGCCTCAGCGAGGCGATCTGCGCGGCCGGCGGCGAGGTGCTGCTCGACCAGCGGGTCCGCCGGGGCGGCTCGCACCACCAGAAGCTCGTCGTGCTGCGCCACCCCGGCGCGCCGGAGCGCGACGTCGCCTTCGCCGGTGGCATCGACCTGTGCCACAGCCGGCGCGACGACGCCGACCACCACGGCGACCGGCAGGCCGTGCTGATGTCGCCCCGCTACGGCGACCACCCGCCCTGGCACGACGTGCAGCTCGCGCTACGCGGGCCGGTGGTCGGCGCGCTGGACACCACGTTCCGCGAGCGGTGGACCGACCCGATGCCGCTGGACTCGGAGAACCCACTGGCCTACCTGCGGGACCGGCTGCGCGGGTCGGACCTGCGCCCGGACCCGCTGCCCGACCAGCCGGCCGACCCGCCGCCGTGCGGGCCGCACCGGATCCAGGTGCTGCGCACCTATCCGGCGGTGCGCCCGCGCTACTCCTTCGCCCCCGACGGCGAGCGGACGGTGGCGCGCGGCTACACCAAGGCGGTACGCCGGGCCCGCCGGCTGATCTACCTGGAGGACCAGTACCTCTGGTCGACGGAGGTGGCCGACCTGTTCGCCCGGGCGCTGCGGGACAACCCGGAGCTGCACCTGGTGGCCGTGGTCCCCCGGCACCCCGACGTCGACGGCCGGTTCGCGCTGCCGCCGAACCTGGTCGGGCGGGAGCAGGCGCTGGCGCTGTGCGGCAAGGCCGCGCCCGACCGGGTGCACGTCTTCGACGTGGAGAACCACGCGGGCGACCCGGTCTACGTGCACGCCAAGGTGTGCGTGGTCGACGACGTGTGGGCCAGCGTCGGCAGCGACAACTTCAACCGCCGCTCCTGGACCCACGACAGCGAGCTGTCCTGCGCCGTGCTCGACGAGACCCGGGACGACCGCGCCCCGGTGGACCCGGCCGGGCTGGGCGACGGGGCCCGCCGCTTCGCCCGGGACCTGCGGCTGCGGCTGTGGCGCGAGCACCTGGACCGCGACCCGGGCGGCGGCGAGGACGACGGCCTGCTCGACCCGGCCTCGGCGATCCGGGCGATCACCTCGGCGGCCGACGCGGTGCAGCGCTGGCACGACTCGGGGCGGGTGGGCCCGCGCCCGCCGGGCCGGCTGCGCCCGCACCGCCCCGCGCGGCTGCCGTGGCGCACCCGGGCCTGGGCGCTGCCGGCGTACCGGCTGATCTACGACCCGGACGGCAGGCCGCTGCGGGCGCGTCGCTCCGGCACCTGGTGAGCGGGCACGAGCTGGCCCGTCCCGCCCGGGTACGCGAAGGAGGCGCGCGGGGAGTAGAAGCCCTCCGTGATGGTCAGCGGGTTGGCGGGGCGCAGCGCGTGGACGGGGTGGCCGGGGTCGAGGAAGTCGACGGACTCCACCTCGAACGGCGTGACCGGTTCGGCCACGTACGGGTGGACGCCGCCGGCCAGCTCCCCGCCCCGGGCGGTGACGTAGCGGTGGTGGCCGCTGCGGACGACGTGGCCGGTGTCGCCGACGTGGACCCGGGTGCGGATCAGCGGGACGCCGTCGACCTCGGTCTGCGCCACCAGCGTGTCGCCGCGCCGTTCCAGCCAGGTGTGCCCGGCCCCGACGGGTGCGCCGCGCGCGGCGGCGTAGCCGCGCACCCGGGGACTGGAGCACAGGTAGTGGGTCCACCAGCCGCCCGGGGCGGCCAGGCCGGCGACGCAGACGCCGAGGTAGGTCAGCGAGTAGGCGCCGAGGCCGGAGGTCTGGGTCTCGTCGTCGACGACGTACTGGTTCATGAAGACCTGGGGGTGCGCGTCGGCGCGCAGCCCGGCGGGCAGTAGGGCCACGGCCGCCTCCGGGGCCGCCGGCAGCCAGCAGAGGTAGACCATGCGGCTGTGCACGACGAGGTGCGGGTCGGCGGGGTCGAGCACGGCGCCTCCGGGCGGGGGAAGGTTCCCCGCGACGCTACGGGCCGTCCCGCGCGCGGGACAACGACGGAAAGCCGACAGTGCGGACCCGTAACCGACTGGGAACCGGTAATCACGATCACAGATTCGTACGTCGCCGCCCATTTTGGGGGCTTCGTTCCCGAACACGCCTTAAGTACATCGTACTTTCGGCTAGATTTCTGGGAGCCGATCAGGCTAAGGTGGGTCCCGAACGGCCCATCTGAAGCTAAACCGAAGCGTCACGTCTTTTATCCGCGGACGAGGTGCAGGGAGGACCACCATGACCGCGCCAACGACCAGCGAGCAGACGACCACAGCGCCGGAGACCACGGCCAAGCTCGACCCGCGAGCGCTCACCGACAGCGCCGCCGACCTGCTCAACGCGATGGCGGCACTGCCCGCCAACCACCCGTCGCGCGCCGCGATGCGGGACCGGGCGATCGAGGCCTGGCTGCCCCTGGCCAACCACCTCGCCCACCGCTACAGCGGGCGGGGCGAGCCGACCGACGACCTCGCGCAGACCGCCGCCGTCGGCCTGATCAAGGCCATCGACAAGTTCGACCCGGCGCGCGGCGTCGACTTCGCCGGCTACGCCATCCCGACCATCATCGGCGAGCTCAAGCGGCACTTCCGCGACCGCACCTGGGACATCCGCGTCCCGCGCCGCCTCCAGGAGCTGCGCCTGGCGATCTCCGACGCCAACAGCTCGCTGCTCCAGACGCTGGGCCGTTCCCCCACGGTCGCCGACATCGCCGCCCACCTCAAGCTCACCGAGGAAGAGGTCCTGGAGGGCCTGGAGGGCGCCCGCGCCTACAACGCGGTGTCGCTGTCCACCCCGACCGGCGACGGCGACCGGGCCACCGAGCTGGGCGACATGCTCGGCGGCGAGGACAACGAGTTCGAGCTGGCCGAGCTGCGGGTCGCCCTCGGCCCGGCGCTCGCCACGCTCGACGAGCGCGAGCAGAAGATCCTCACGCTGCGCTTCTACGGCAACCTGACCCAGTCGCAGATCGCCGACCAGATCGGCGTCTCGCAGATGCACGTGTCCCGGCTGCTGGCCCGGGCGCTGACGAAGCTGCGGGGCCAGCTCGACGGCACCTACTAGGCACGGCCCGCACGAAAGACGAGGGGGCCCGGCGCGCGCGTGCGCCGGGCCCCCTCGCGTGTCGGCTCCGTCAGCCGGTCGTCGCCGGCTCCCGCCGTCAGCCGGTCGTCGCCGGCTCCCGCCACATCGGGAAGAACGGGGTGCCGTCCGGCAGCCGGAAGACCTCCCGCGGCCGGTAGCCGTGCCGGGCGTACAGGTCCCGGCCCCGCTCGCTGCTCGCCTCCAGATAGCCGGGCACCCCGTTGGCGTCCAGCCAGGCGTGGTGGTGGCGCAGCAGCGCCGACCCGATCCCCCGCCCCTGCCGGCCGGGCGTGACCGCGAGGAACGCCAGATGGTGGTGCCGGTCGTGCGGGTGGGTCGCGGCGAACAGGTCGTCGAGGTGGCGGAACCGGTCGACCCACTCGCCGCACGCGGCGGCCAGCCGGGCGTCGTACTCCGCCGGGGGCGGGACGTCGTCGCCGGTCTGCGGGAACCAGACCGCCACCCCCGCCCGGTCGGCCGTGGCGTGCACCTGGCCGTGCGCCATGGCGTGCGAGACCAGGATCTCGAAGTTGCCGGCCAGCACGGGCCGGCGTCGGGCGGCGTCCGGCACGAGCCAGTGGGTCGCCGGGAGCACCAGGAACGCCTCGGCGATCCGCTCGGCCACCAGCCGGGTCTCGGCCGGGCCGAGCCGCTCGACGGGTACGTCGCTCACCTGTGCGCCCCCGCGCCCGCGCGGGCCGGCTCGCCGTCGAAGCCCGGGGCGGCCACCAGGGTGGCGCTCTCCGCGCCCAGCCCGATCCGGGCGTAGACGTCGGGCCGGCTGTTGCGCAGCACCAGCGCCCAGAGCACACCGACCAGCGCGGCCACCGGGTACGCGGCCGGGACGGCCCAGCGCAGCGCGGAGTCGGGGGCGACGCCGAGCAGGATGGCGAAGTTGTCCACCGCCACCGTGATGATGGCGACCAGCGCCACGGCGGCCAGCCCCGGGGCGATCAGCCGCCGCCACAGGTTCTCCTGGGCCCGGGTGCGGGCGAAGTAGGCCATCACCGCGATCGACGTGGTGGCGATCAGCAGCAGCACGCCGAACCCGCCGCCGGAGCCGGCGTAGTAGAAGAGCTGGAGCACCGGGTCCCAGCCGTTGACCGCGTAGAGCACGATCACCAGCAGGCCGAGGACGCTCTGCGCGAGCGAGGCCACCCGGGGCGAGCCGGTGCGCGGCGAGGTCTGCCCGAACGCCGCCGGCAGCACCCGCTCCCGGCCGAGCGCGAACGCGTACCGGGCGGTGGTGTTGTGGAAGGAGATCATCGCGGCCAGCACCGAGGTCATGAACAGCGCCTGGCCGATGGTGACGGCGGTGTCGCCGAGATGGGCCGCCGCCAGGTTGAAGATCAGCTCGACGCTCTGCTCGCCGGCCTGCGCCGAGATCCGGTCCGGGCCGACGGCGACGGTCATCGCCCACGACGACAGGGCGTAGAGCCCGGCGATGATCGCCACCGACAGGTAGGTGGCCAGCGGGACCGTGCGCTTCGGGTCCCGGCTCTCCTCGCTGAACACCACCGAGGACTCGAACCCGACGAAACCGGTCATGGCGAGCACCAGCAGCGCGCCGGCCCCCGGGACGAGCAGGCTGTCCGGGGACAGCGCGGCGAGGCTCACCGAGCCGCCGGCCGGGTGGCCGAGCTGCCCGAGGTCGAACACGAGGATCACCGCGATCTCGGCGACCAGCAGCACCGCCAGGACCATGCCGTTGACGTCGACCCGCAGCAGGCCGAGCACGGCGACCAGGGCCCAGGCGACCAGGGCCACCACCCACCAGGCCGGCGACGCGCCGAACAGCCGCTCCAGCACCGGCGTCGCCGCCGCCCCGACCGCGCCGTACAGGCCGACCTGGAGCGCGTTGTACGCCAGCAGGGCGACCCACGCCGCGCCGACGCCGGCCGGACGGCCCAGCCCCCGCGAGACGTACGCGTAGAACGCGCCCGCGTTCTCCACCCGGCGGGCCATCGCCACGTACCCGACGGAGAAGAGGGCGAGCACCGCGCCGACCACCAGGAAGGCCAGCGGCATCCCGGTGACGCCGGTGACGGCGTAGCCGGTGGTGACCACGCCGGCCACCACGGTCAGCGGCGCGGCCGCCGACAGCACGAAGAAGATCACCGACGGGACGCCGAGGCGGCCACGGGCCAGGGCGTCGGAGACGTTGCTCGGTCGTTCGAATGTAGTCGTGGGGGGCATCGACTGCTCCGGTTCGAGGAGGGGGTGAGGGGCCGGCGGCCGTCAGGGCATGCCGCGCAGCACGGCCGCGCCGACGGCGGCCTCGGTGTGCGCGACCAGCTCCTTCAGGGGCGGGGGCAACGCCGGGATGAGAACACTGAGCCGGTGGTGGGCACGGGGGCCGGCGCTCCACAGCACCTCGCGGGTGAGGCCGGCGGCGGAGACCAGGCCGAGCAGCAGGGCGTCCGGCACGGTCGGGGGCTCCGGCCGGTCGAGCAGGGCCCGCAGCCGGGTGGCCGGCCAGGCCACCGCGTTGAGGTCGATCGGGACGTAGCTGACGCTGGTGCGCAGCAGGCGGCGGTTCTCCTGCCGGCGCAGCACGCCGCTGCGGGCCAGCCGCTCCGCCACCGAGGTCGCCGCGCTCTGGCCGAGGAAGCTCAGCCAGGTGCGCACCGACTGGTGCTGGGACTCGCCGACCAACTGGTCCAGGACGGTGTGGGCCAGGGCGTCGGCGGGCGGGCGGCGGTCGACGACGGCCACGTTCCCGGCGGCGACGGTGAGCTGTCCGAACAGGACCAACTCGCCGAGCAGGGCCGCCGCCAGGCCGATGCCCGCCGCGCTGGGGTGCAGCTTGGGCTTGCCCCGGCTGTCGTTGTGGGCGATCAGATAGAACTCGTCGGCGGTGAGCACGCGAGCCTCCCCAACGGATTGTCCACAACTGATCGACGCCGGGTGAAAGGATGCACGTCAGCGGGTTGCAACGCAACTCCCACTTTCGACAGTTGCACTCCGTGTCCGAACGACCTGGGGATCTTGGCGTGACAGACTCGGAGGGTGACCGCCAGCCCGACCGTCCGCCGCCGTCGCATCGCCCGCGAGCTGCGCCACCTGCGCGAGCTCTCCGGGATGACCCTCGACGTCGCCGCCCGTCAACTCGACATGTCCAAGAGCAACCTCTCCCGCATCGAGAACGCCCAGATCGGCATCAAGCCCCGCGACGTCCGGGCCGCCCTGGCCCTCTACCAGGTCACCGGGGCCGACGCCGAGGCGCTGATCGAGATCGCCCGGGGCGCGCAGCAGCGCGGCTGGTGGCAGAACTACAGCGACGTGCTCCCCGAGTGGTTCGAGTTCTACGTCGGACTGGAGGCCGAGGCGGCGTCGCTGCGCACGTACGAGGCCGAGGCCGTGCCCGGCCTGCTCCAGACCGAGGCGTACGCCCGGGCGATCTACCGGCTCACCGCCGGGGAGGAACGCATCGAACGCAAGGTCGCCGCCCGGCTGCGCCGGCAGGATGTGCTGCACCGGGAGAACCCCGTCGAGCTGTCGGTGGTGCTCAACGAGGCGGTGCTGCTGCGGCCGGTCGGCGAACCGGCGGCGATGGCCGAGCAGCTGACCCACATCCACCACGTCGCACAACTACCGAACGTCACGGTGCAGGTACTTCCGTTCGCGGCCGGCGGGCACCCGGCGATGACCACCCCGTACGTCATCCTGGGCTTTTCCGACGACGCCGACGCATCCGTGGTTTACCTGGATAACCTCACGATGGGACTGGCTCTGGAGGAAGCCGATCATGTGTGCGGGTATAGCCTGTTGCACGAGAAGCTGTGCCGGATGGCGCTCAGTCCGGCGGATTCGTTGACCCGCCTGGAGGAGGCTTCTCGTAACTTTGCGTGACCGCATCGCGGCGCGCCAGCAGAAGACGAGGTATCGGGGATGACCGCGCTCGACCTGTCCCGGGCGGCCTGGCGGACCAGCAGCCGCAGCAGTGGCAACGGCAACTGCGTCGAGGTGGCCACAGCCGACGGTCGGGTCGCGGTCCGCGACTCCAAGGACCGGGAGGGCCCCGCGCTGGTGTTCGCCCCGGCGGCGTGGGGCGCGTTCGTCGGCGGCCTCGACGTCGTACGCCCCCGCTGACGCCCGGCGGGCCGGTGCGACAGTAGGACGGTGCTCGCCGACGTAACCCTCGACCTGCCGGTCCGACCCGCGCTGCCGGCGCTGCTCGACGCGCTGCGCGCGGCCGGCGGCGCGGTCCTGGTCGCGCCGCCCGGCACCGGGAAGACCACCCTGGCCCCGCTGGCCGTGGCCGGGGCGGTCGCCGGCCGGGTGGTGCTCGCCCAGCCGCGCCGGGTGGCCGCCCGCGCGGCGGCGCACCGGATGGCCGCCCTGCTCGGCGAGCGGGTCGGCGACCGGGTCGGTTACGCGGTGCGCGGCGAGCGCCGGGTCAGCGCCGCGACCCGGGTCGAGGTGGTCACCACCGGCCTGCTGGTGCGCCGGCTGCACCGCGCCCCGGAGCTGCCCGGCGTCGGCGCGGTGCTGCTCGACGAGTGCCACGAGCGGCAGCTCGACGCCGACCTGGCGCTGGCGTTCACCGCGCAGGCGCGCGAGGCGCTGCGCCCGGACCTGTGGCTGGTCGCCATGTCGGCGACCCCGGACGCGGACCGGTTCGCCGCGCTGCTCGGCGCGGCAGGCGCGCCGGCCCGGGTGGTGCGGGCGGAGGCGGCCCTGCACCCGGTGACCCGGGTCTGGGCCCCGCCGCCCCGCCCGGCCGCCGTGACCGCCTCCGGCCGGGTCGACCCGGCGCTGCTGGACCACGTGGCGGCCACCGTGCGCCGGGCGCTCGCCGAACGCGACGGCGACGTGCTGGTCTTCCTGCCGGGGGTGGGCGAGATCGCCGCCGTGACCGGGCGGCTGGCCGCCCTGCGGGGCACCGTCGACCTGCTGCCGCTGCACGGGCGGCTGCGCGCCGCCGAACAGGACGCCGCGCTGCGCCCCGCCGGCCGGCGGCGGGTGGTGCTGGCCACCGCCGTGGCGGAGAGCAGCCTGACCGTGCCCGGGGTCCGGGTGGTGGTCGACGCCGGGCTGGCCCGGGTGCCCCGGGTGGACCTGTCCCGGGGGCTGGGGGCGCTGGTCACCGTGCCGGTGTCCCGGGCGGCGGCGACGCAGCGGGCCGGGCGGGCCGGGCGGGAGGCGCCCGGGCACGTGTACCGCTGCTGGTCGGCGGCGACGCACGACCGGCTCGCCGCCCAGCCCGAGCCGGAGATCGCCACCGCCGACCTCACCGGCTTCGCCCTGGAGCTGGCCGCCTGGGGCGACCCGGACGGCACCGGGCTGGCCCTGCCCGACCCGCCGCCGGCCGCCGCCATGACCGTCGCCCGGGACACCCTGACCACCCTCGGCGCGCTGGACGCGGCGGGCCGGATCACCGGCCGGGGGCGCGTCATCGCCGCGGCCGGGGCGCACCCCCGGCTGGCCCGGGCGCTGCTGGACGGCGCGCCCGTGGTCGGCGCGGAACGGGCCGCCGAGGTCGTGGCGCTGCTCGCCGACGACACCGTGGCCGGGCCGGGCGACGACCTGGCCGCCGCGTGGCGGCGGCTACGGGCCGGCGCGGATCCGGCGGCCGCCGCCCGCTGGCGCGCCGAGACCCGCCGGCTGCGCGGCGCCCTGCCCGACGGGGCGACCACCCCGACGCCCCCGCTGCCCGACGAGCTGGCCGCCGGGCTGCTGGTCGGGTTGGCGTACCCGGAGCGGTTGGCCCGCCTCCGGCGGGCCGGCGGGTCGACGTACCTGATGGCCGGCGGGACCGCGGCGGAGCTGGCCCCGGGGTCGGCGCTGGCCGGCACGACGTGGCTGGCCGTCGCGGTGGCCGACCGGACCCCCGGCACGCCGACCGCCCGGGTGCGGCTGGCCGCCGGCCTGGACGAGGCGACGGCGCGGGAGGCCGGCGGGCCGCTGCTGCGCTCCGGGCGGGAGGTCGCCTGGTCCGGCGGGGACGTGGTGGCCCGGGACGTGGTCCGCCTCGGCGCGATCGAGCTGGTCGCCCGGCCGCTGGCCCACCCCGCGCCGGCGCTGGTGGCCGCCGCGCTGCGCGACGGGCTGCGCCGCGACGGCCTGGCGCTGCTGACCTGGTCCCCGGCCGCGCGGGCGCTGCGCGAGCGGATGGCGTTCTGCCGGCAGGCGCTCGGGCCGGACTGGCCGGACGTGACCGACGACGCGCTGCTGGCCGGCGTCGACGACTGGCTGGGCCCCGAGCTGGCGGCCGCCCGCCGCCGCGCCGACCTGGCCCGGGTGGACGTCGTCGCCGCGCTGCGCCGGCTGCTGCCCTGGTCGCTGGCGGCCCGGCTGGACGAGCTGGCCCCCGAGCGGATCGCCGTGCCCAGCGGCTCCCGGGTCCGGGTGGACTACGCCGACCCGGCCGCCCCGGTGCTCGCGGTGAAGCTCCAGGAGACGTTCGGCTGGGCCGACGCGCCCCGGGTCGCCGCCGGCCGGGTGCCGGTGCTGCTGCACCTGCTCTCCCCGGCCGGGCGGCCGGTGGCGGTCACCGCCGACCTGGCGTCGTTCTGGCGCACGGGTTATCCGCAGGTCCGCGCGGAGCTGCGCGGGCGCTACCCCCGCCACCCCTGGCCGGAGGACCCGACGACGGCCGAGCCGACCCGCCGGGCGGCCCCCCGCCGCCGCTGACCCGGCCCCGCTCGGCCCGGGCTCGGGCTCGCGGGCCGGGTCCGGGCCAGGCCGGGTCCGGGCTCGCCATGTCGGCGACATGGGGGTGTCCCGAGGCTCCGGATGCCGCGATGTCGCCGACATGGCGGCGGCCACCCGGGCGGGCGGCGGCCCGGCCGGCGGCGGGTCAGTCCTCGGCTACCACGTCGGCGATGACGACGGTGACGTTGTCGGGGCCGCCGGCGCGCAGCGCCAGGTCGATCAGCCGCCGGGCGCACTCGTCCCGGTCCGGGTGCCCGGCCAGCACCTCGGCGAGGGTGTCGAGACGCACCACGTTGGACAGGCCGTCGCTGCACAGCAGCCAGCGGTCGCCGGCCCGGGGCACCATGGTCGCGTACGCCGGGGAGACCTCCCCGCCCTGCAACGCCTGGGTGACCACGGCCCGGCGGGGGTGGCTCGCGGCCTGGTCGGGGGTGATCAGGCCCTGGTCGACGAGCATCTGCACGAAGGTGTCGTCGCGGGTGATCTGCTTGAGCACCCCCTCCCGGTAGAGGTAGGCGCGGGAGTCGCCGACGTGGGCCAGGGCGAGGCAGCTGCCGGTGCGGGCGAAGAGCAGGGCTGTCAGGGTGGTGCCCATGCCCTGCCGCTCGGGGTCCTCGCGCACGGCCTCGGCGATCCGCGCGGTGGCCTGCTCGATGCCGCTCTGCAGGGCGGCGACCAGGGCGTCCTCGGGTGTGGCCAGGTCCAGGGGTCCGACCGCGTCGATCGCGATGCGGCTGGCCAGGTCTCCGGCGGCCATCCCGCCCATGCCGTCGGCGACGGCGACGAGCCAGGTGCCGGAGTGCAGGGCGTCCTGGTTGCCGCTGCGGATCAGCCCGCGGTCGCTCGCCCCGACGGAACGCAGCTTCAGGGTCATGGCACGCAGCCTGCCAGTTGGAGGGCGCAGTTGTCTCTAGGAGATCGCGACGACGCCGCGTGGCGCGGCGAATCTCACGCGGCGGGACGGGCCGACCAATCTTTATTCAGCCACCTCAATTGACACGGCCGACACCCGCTGGAAATATCAGGCGGATAGTGGGAGCGCTCCCAGCATCGGCGCAGCCCCGTCCCCCGGAAGGATCCCCCGTGACGCCATCCCGACGACGTCGACGCCACCTCGCGGCACTCGCCGCGGCGACCGCCCTGGCTCTCACCGGCACCACCGCCGGTGTGGCCCACGCCGAGGTCCCCCCGGACGCCCCCGAGCAGCTGAAGAACGGCGACTTCAGCGAGGGCGTCTCCCCCTGGTTCTCCTACGGCACCGGCCCGCTCGGGGTGACCGACGGCCGGCTCTGCGCCACCGTCGACGGCGGACTGGCCAACCCCTGGGACGCCGGCATCGGCCAGGACGCCGTGCCGCTGACCGCCGGCTCCGAGTACGAGCTCTCCTTCGACATCACCGCGACCCCCGGGGCGAACGTCAAGGCCGTGCTCCAGCTCGGGGCGGCCCCCTACACGCAGTACGCCAGCGTGGACGCCGCCGCCACCGGCACCAGCGCCCACTTCGCCAAGACGTTCACCGCGAGCGAGGACAACCCGAGCGCGCAGATCATCTTCCAGGTCGGCGGGGCCGCCGCCGAGCAGACCATCTGCCTCGACAACGTCTCGCTGCGCGGCGGTGAGCCGCCGGTGCCCTACGAGCCGGACACCGGGCCCCGGGTGCGGGTCAACCAGGTCGGCTACCTGCCCGGCGGCCCGAAGAACGCCACCGTGGTCACCGAGGCCACCACCCCGTTCGCCTGGCAGCTGCGCTCCGCCGCCGGCGCGGTGGTCGCCAGCGGGCAGAGCAAGCCGCGCGGGGTCGACGAGGCGTCCGGGCAGAACGTGCAGACCATCGACTTCTCGTCGTACCGCACCCCGGGCACCGGCTACACGCTCGTCGCCGACGGCGAGACCAGCCACCCGTTCGACATCTCCGGCACGCTCTACGACAAGCTGCGCAGCGACGCCCTCCAGTTCTTCTACATCCAGCGCAGTGGCATCGCCATCGACGGCGACCTGGTCGGCGACGAGTACGCCCGCGCCGCCGGACACATCGGCGTCGCCCCCAACCAGGGCGACACCAGCGTGCCCTGCCAGCCGGGGGTCTGCGACTACTCCCTCGACGTGCGCGGCGGCTGGTACGACGCGGGCGACCACGGCAAGTACGTGGTCAACGGCGGCATCGCCACCTACCAGCTGCTGAACGCCTTCGAGCGGACCAAGACGGCGGCCACCGCCGACGCCGGCGCGGGGCTGGGCGACAGCACCCTGCGCGTGCCCGAGCGCGGCAACGCCGTGCCGGACATCCTCGACGAAGCCCGCTGGGAGCTGGAGTTCCTGCTGCGCATGCAGGTGCCGGCCGGCAAGCCGCTGGCCGGGATGGCCCACCACAAGATCCACGACAAGAACTGGACGGGCCTGCCGCTCGACCCGGCCGCCGACCCGCAGCCGCGCGAGCTGCACCCGCCGTCCACGGCCGCCACGCTCAACCTGGCCGCCGTCGCCGCCCAGTGCGCCCGCCTGTTCGCCCCGTACGACGCGGCGTTCGCCACCCGCTGCGGCACCGCCGCGAAGACCGCGTACGCGGCCGCCAAGGCGCACCCGGCGATCTACGCCAGCCCCACCGACGGCACCGGCGGCGGCGCGTACGACGACACCGACGTCAGCGACGAGTTCTACTGGGCCGCCGCCGAGCTGTTCCTGACCACCGGCGAGGCCGCGTACCTGACCGACCTGACCGCCTCGAAGCACCACACCGGCGCGGTCTTCGGCGACCAGGGCTTCGGCTGGCAGGGCGTCGCCGCGCTGGGCCGCCTCGACCTGGCCACCGTCCCCAGCGGCCTGCCGGCCGCCGAGCGCACCCGGGTCCGCGCCTCGGTGACCGCCGCCGCCGACCGCTACCTGGAGATCGCCGCCAGCCAGGCGTACGGTCTGCCGATGCCCGGCGACGCCAACAGCTACTTCTGGGGCGCCAACGGCAACATCACCAACAACGCGGTCGTGCTCGGCACCGCCTTCGACCTGACCCGCGAGGCGAAGTACCGCGACGGGGCCGTGCAGGCGGCGGACTACCTGTTGGGCCGCAACGCGCTCAACATCTCGTACGTCACCGGGTGGGGCGAGCACACCGCGCGCAACCAGCACAGCCGGATGTACGCCAACCAGTTCGACCCGACCTCGCCCAACCCGCCCGCCGGCTCCCTCGCCGGTGGCGCGAACGCCGGCCTCCAGGACCCGTTCTCGTCGAACCTGCTCGCCGGCTGCAAGCCGATGTTCTGCTACGTCGACGACATCAACTCGTACTCGACGAACGAGATCGCGATCAACTGGAACTCGGCGCTGAGCTGGCTGGCCTCGTTCCTCGCCGACCAGGACGACGCGGCGGCCGTGCCGACGCCCACCTGCTCGGTGTCGTACGACAACTACGGCACCTGGCACGGCGGCACCGGGTTCACCGCCCAGGTGACCATCCGCAACACCGGCACCGCCGTCGTCAACGGCTGGACCGCGAAGTTCGCCTTCACCGGTGACCAGAAGGTGCGGGAGGCGTGGATGGCGAAGGTGACCCAGTCCGGGGCCACGGTGACGGCGAAGAACGAGTCGTACAACGCCCGGATCGACCCGGGCGGCGCGACGACCTTCGGCTTCAACGCCACCACGGGCGGCGGCGCGAACCCCGCGCCGGGCCTGGTCACGGTCAACGGCGCGCCCTGCGCCCTGTCCTGACCCGACCTGCCGGAAAAGGGTGGCCTCCCGTGCGGGGGGCCACCCTTTCGGCGTTCCGGCCGCGCGGATCAGGGGGCGTCGTGCGCCCCGGCGGTGCCCCCGCCCACGACGCTCGGGGCGGCCTCGCCGCCGACCCAGACGTACGTCTTCTCGATCGCCGTCGTGGCGGCCAGGCCGCCGGCGAAGAGCTGGTTGACCCGGGACGCCTCGGCGGCGCTGGGGGTCGCGTTGGCGCAGGACACCGGCGCGCTGCTGCCGGACATCAGGTCGGAGCAGAGGCCGGTGCGCTTGTCGGGCAGGCCGAGGATGTGGCCGATCTCGTGGGTGGCGATCCGGGTGCGGTTGTAGCCCTCGTTCACCGCTTCCCAGCCCATCCACACCCGGCCGTTGCCCAGCGAGGTGGTCTGCGCCCGGGGCCAGCCGTTGTCGACGTAGATGGTGATGTTGCCGGGGGTGGCGGGCAGCAGCCGGACGGTGCTGACGTTGCTGTTCCAGATCTGGGCGGCCTGGTCGAAGTTGGTGCGGAACTCGCCGGCCCGGCTCGCGTCGTAGTAGACGGTGCGGACGGCGGACGCGCTGGTGCCGGTGGCGGCCAGCACCCCGGCGGCGGCCAGGACGGTCGCGGCCAGGGCGCCGGCCGTACGCAGCAGGTGTCGTCGGATCACACGCACTCCTCGGAGTTCCGGCGGCGGCGCCGCCACTCATCGATGTGCGCCGATCTTAGGTCGATCCGCCGCCGGTCGCCCGCATAGCGGTTGCGTCATACGAGCCGCGTCGACCGGGCCCCGCGCGCCCGTCGGGGCGACGGCTCAGCCGATCTCCTCGTCGACGAAGCACCAGCGCCACGCCTCCCCCGGCTGGATCGAACGCATCACCGGGTGCCCGCTCTCCGCGAAGTGCTTCGACGCGTGCTGGTACGGCGACGAGTCGCAGCAGCCCACGTGCCCACAGGCCAGGCAGGACCGCAGGTGCACCCAGTCGTCGTTGCCGACGGCCACGCAGTCCGGGCACTCCGTCGTGACGCGCGGCTCGGCCGTGCCCGCCTCCGTCAGGTGCTCGCAGCTCATGACTCCTCCTCCCGCCGCAGCAGCGACTCCTCCAGGTCCAGGTCGCGGTACGCCCGCACCAGCACCTCCTCCGGTATCCGGCCGGAGTCGCGGGCGGCCCGGAACACCTCGCGCTCCGCGTCGATCATCTCCTGCCGCAGCCGACCGTACGCCTGCGACGGGGTTTCTCGCTCGGTGCCGCCCAGCCGTTCCCACGCCACGTTGGTGCGCTCCTGCGACACCCGGCGCAGCCGCTCCACGACCGCCGTCGGCGCCGACTCGGCCAACTCGTCGAGCCGCTCCCGGGCGGCCCGGCTGGCCTGCTGCTGGACGCCCGCCGCCGAGAGCGCGTCCTGCACCGGGTCGTCCGGCGGCAGCTTCAGCCGGCGCGCCACCGCCGGCAGCGTCGCGCCCTGCCCGACCAGCGTCGCCACGATCACCGCGAAGGCCAGCCAGATGAACAGCTGCCGGGGATAGGGGCGGTCCTGCGCGAGGGTCAGCGGCAGGGCCAGCGCCGCGGCAAGGGTGACCACGCCCCGCATCCCGGCCCAGCCGATGACCACCGGGAACTTCGCCAACGGGGCCGGGTCCCGCTGCCGCACCCGGGGCACCAGGCGGGTCAGGTAGGTGGCCGGGAAGAGCCAGGCGAACCGGGTCAGGAAGACGGTGACCAGCACCGCGCCGGTGATCGCCGCGAGGAAGCCCAGCGGCTCGTCCAGGTCGTGCACCACCTCGCGCAGCTGGAGGCCGACCAGCAGGAAGACCAGCCCCTCCAGCAGGAACCGGACCAGCCGCCAGAACGCGCCGATCTGCAACCGGGAGGCCGCCGACATCAGCAGCGGCATCTTGTGCCCGATCCCGAGGCCGGTCACCACCACGGCGACCACCCCGGAGGCGTGGATCTCCTCGGCGGCGAAGACCACCGCGAACGGCACGATCAGCGACACCGCGTTGTCCAGCAGCGGGTCGGTGATCCGCTTGTGCAGGAACCCGAAGACCACCACCCCGAGCAGGCCCATCACGATGCCGCCGCCGGTGGCGACCAGCACCTCCCACGCCACGTCGCCGACCCCGACCGAGGTGCCGATCGTCGCCATCGTGGCCACCCGCAGCAGCACCAGCGCGGTGGCGTCGTTGATCAGGCTCTCGCCCTCCAGGATCGTCACCGCCCGGCGGGGCAGGCCGATCCGGCGGGCCACGGCGGTGGCCGCGACCGCGTCCGGCGGGGCGACCACCGCGCCGAGGGCCAGGCAGACGGCGAACGGCACCGCCGGCAGCAGCAGGTGCACCACGAGGCCCACCGCGAACGCCGTGAAGATCACCAGCCCGACGGCGAGCAGCAGGATCGGCCGCAGGTTGCGCCGGAACGCCGGCACCGACGTCTCCAGCGCCGCCACGTAGAGCAGCGGCGGCAGGATGCCCACCAGCACCAGGTCCGGGTCCAGCCGGACCTGCGGGAACCCGGGCACGAAGGACAACGCGAGGCCGACCACCACGAGCAGGATCGGCGCGAGCAGCCCGAGCTTGCGGGCCAGCGCCGCGCCGAGCGTCGCGATGGCGAGGAAGACGACGACCTCGAACAGGGGCTCCATGGGGTACGAGCCTAGGGCCCCTCCCCGCCGGAACGGATCACGCGGCCCGCAGTTTCGGCAGCACCTCCGCGCCGAACGTGTCGATGAACGCCCGCTGCTGCTGGCCGACGTGGTGCAGGGCGATCTGGTCGAAACCCAGCCCCACGTACTCCTCGAGCCAGCCGACGTGCCGGCCGAGGTCGGCCGAGACGTTGACGGCCGCGGCGACCTTCGCCATCGGCACGTCGGCGGAGACGACGTCGAAGTGCTCGGCGGTCTCCAGGTCCCAGCAGACCGGCGGCGCGAAGACGTTGCTGCGCCACTGGTCGTACGCGATCGCCTCGGCCTCGGTCTGCTCCGGCGCCCAGCTCACGTGCACCTGGAGGTGCAGCGGGCCGCGGCCCCCGGCGTCGCGGTAGGCGTCGATCATCTCGCGCAGGTGGGCGGTGGGGGCGTTGACGGTGATCAGCCCGTCGGCCCACTGCGCGCACCAGCGGGCGGTGGCCACGCTGACGGCCGCGCCGATCAGGGCCGGCGGTTGCTCGGGGCGGGTCCACAGCTTCGCCCGGTCGACCGTGACGAGGCCGTCGTGGCTGACCTCCTCGCCGGCCAACAGCGCCCGGATCACGTCGACGCACTCGCGCAGCCGCGCGGCGCGCACGTCCTTGCGGGGCCACGGGCCGCCGGTGATGTGCTCGTTGCTGGCCTCGCCGGTGCCCAGCGCCGCCCAGAACCGGCCCGGGTACATCGCGCCGAGGGTGCCGATGGCCTGGGCGACGATCGCCGGGTGGTAGCGCTGGCCCGGCGCGTTGACCACGCCGAAGGGCAGGTCGGTGGCCTGGAGCGCCGCGCCCAGCCAGGACCACGCGAACCCGGACTCGCCCTGCCGGGCGCTCCACGGGGAGAAGTGGTCCGAGGACATGGCGGCGTCGAAGCCGGCCCGTTCGGCGTGGATCACCGCCTCCAGCAGCCTGGCCGGGTGGATCTGCTCGTGGGACGCGTGGAAGCCGAACACCGTCATGGGCGCACCTCCTACCCAGCCGGCCGCCCGTCTACTCGGCGTGTGCCCCCGCGCCGGCCGTCGCCTCACCCCGGCCCACCCAGACGGTCTTGGTGTTGCAGAACTCGCGCATGCCCAACGCGGACAGCTCGCGGCCGTATCCGGAGTTCTTCACGCCGCCGAAGGGCAGCTCGGGGAAGGAGGTCGTCATCCCGTTGACGAAGACGTTGCCGGCGTCCAGGTCGGTGACGAAGCGCTCCTGCTCCTGCGGGTCGGTGGTCCAGGCGTTCGCGCCGAGGCCGAAGGCGGTCCCGTTGGCCACCTCGACCGCCTCGGCGTACGACGACACCCGGAACAGCCCCGCGACCGGCCCGAACACCTCCTCGGACCAGATCCGCATCTCCGGCCGCAGGTCGGTGACCACGGTCGGCGGGTAGAACCAGCCCGGCCCGGTCGGCTTCTCCCCGCCGCAGAGCACGGTGGCGCCCCGCTCGACGGCGTCGCGGACCTGGGCGTCGATCTCGTCGCGGCCGCGTTCGCTGGCCAGCGGGCCGACGTCGGTGGCGGGGTCCATCGGGTCGCCGACCCGCAGCGCGGCCATGTTCGCCGCGAACCGCCGGGCGAACGCGTCGAAGACGTCGGTGTGCACGATGAACCGCTTGGCGGCGATGCAGGACTGCCCGTTGTTCTGGCAGCGGGCGGTGGTGGCGACCTCGGCCGCCCGGTCCAGGTCGGCCGACGGCATCACCACGAACGGGTCGCTGCCGCCCAGCTCCAGCACCGTCTTCTTCAGCTCCCGGCCGGCGGTCTGGGCGATGGACCGGCCGGCGCCCTCGCTGCCGGTGAGGGTCGCGGCGCGCACCCGGGGGTCGCTCAGGATCCGGTCGACGGCGTCCGAGCCGACGAGCAGGGTGGTGAAGCAGCCCGGCGCGAAGCCGGCGCGGTGGAACAGGTCCTCCAGGTACAGGGCGGTCTGCGGCACGTTCGAGGCGTGCTTGAGCAGGCCGGTGTTGCCGGCCATCAGGGCCGGCGCGGCGAACCGCATGACCTGCCAGAGCGGGAAGTTCCACGGCATCACCGCCAGCACCGGCCCGATCGGCTGGTAGCGCACGAAGGCGCGGGCGGCCTTGACGGCGCGGGCGTCGGCGGGCTCGTCGGCGAGCATCCGCTCGGCGTGGGCGGCGTAGAACCGGCACGCCGCGGCGCACTTGGTGACCTCGGCCTGCGCGGCGGCGTACGTCTTGCCCATCTCCGTGGTCATCAGCCGGGCGGTCTCGTCGCGCTCGGTGTCGAGCAGGTCGGCGGCGGCGGTCAGCCACCGGCCCCGCTGGGCGACGGTGGTCCGGCGCAGGTCGGCGAAGGCCCGGTCGGCCTGCGCGATGGCGGCGTCGACCTGCGCGTCCGACATCGGGTCGTACGACTTGAGCACCTGTCCGGTGGCGGGGTTGGTGGTGGCGATGGACATCTCGTACTCCTGTCACTCGAACAGCGAGTGCCGCGCGCCCGGGGACTCCCGGCGGCGCGCGGCACGGCGGCGCTGGATGACGACCAGGTCGACCGCGGCGACGACGGCGAAGACGACGCAGACGACGCCGAGCCACACCACGCCGGCCCACACCGCCAGCACGGCGAAGATCACCATGGTCACGAGCCCGAAGCCGGCGAGCACGAGGCGGAGGTTCAACGCGCTGTACGCGTGGCCGACGGTGCCGCGGGCGCGGCGGGGCTGCGATCTCGTCATCCCTGCGGGCTACCCCCGATCGGCCCGGTTAACCGGGCATCGGGTCACCGCCGCGCCAACTACCACACCCGGGGACGCCTGGGCGTCGAGTGCCGGAAAGCCGACAGCAGGCGACCGCCCGCGCCGGTGGCGCACGTAGGGTTGGCTGGCTGTCGCACTCCGCCGCGCGGCGGGAAAGCGGGACTGGGGAAGCGGGACTGGGGAAGATGCCTCGACGCTGGGTCGCCGCCGTCGCCTGCCTGCTGGCCCTGGTCGCGCTCGCCTGCGAGGGCGGCGGCGAGGCCGGCCCCCGTCCTTCGGGCGGGTCACCGGCCCCGGGCACGCCGGCCGTGATGGCCGCCCTCGGCGACTCGATCAGCACCGGCTTCGGCTCCTGCCTGATGCTCAGCTCGTGCGAGCGCAACTCCTGGTCCACCGGGGACGGGCTGCGGGTGGACAGCCACTACCAGCGGCTGCTCGACCGCAACTCCAAGCTGCGCGGCGCGGCGCACAACCACGCGAAGCCGGGCGCGCGGGCGGCGGCGCTGGCCGGGCAGGCCGAGGCGGCCGTCCGCGACCGCGCCGACTACGTGACGGTGCTGATCGGCGCGAACGACGCGTGCCGCGACGACGTCGCCGCGATGACCCCGGCGGCGACGTTCCGCAAGCAGGTGGACGAGGGGCTGCGGGTGCTGCGCACCGGCCGCCCCAAGGCCCGGGTCCTGGTGGTCAGCGTCCCCGACCTCTACCGGCTCTGGGAGGTCGGGCACACCGACTCCCGGGCGGTGCGGGCATGGGGACACGGGGTGTGCCCCGCGCTGCTGGCGAACGCCACCTCGACCGCGCCCGCCGACGCGGCACGCCGGGCGAAGGTGCGGGACCGCATCGACGCGTACAACGCCCAGCTCAAGTCGGCCTGCCGGGCCTACGGCTCGCGGTGCCGCTACGACGGCGGGGCGGTGCACCGCGTCCGGTTCACCCTCGACCTGGTCAACGCGCTGGACTGGTTCCACCCCAACGTCGCCGGCCAGGACCGGCTGGCCGACGCGACCTGGGGCGCCGCCGGCTTCGACTGACGGGGCCGCGCCGCCGGCCCCGACCGCACAGGCCGGGCCGGGCGGCCCCGACCGCGTCGGCTCGGGCCGGCGGGGCGGCGCGTCAGCGGGGCCGGGGGACTCCCCCGCCGGGGCCCATGCTGCGGTAGAGCTGCCGGGACCGCTCGGCCAGGTCCTTCGTCGCCGACGAGTTCGCCCAGGTGCCGAGGATGATCGCGGCCCCCGGGATCACCTTGGCGAAGATCCGCTTCGCCGCGCGGACCCCGGCCATCTGGGCCAGCCGGACGCCCAGCCGCAGCATCACCTTGCCGAGCGCGGCCTGCCCGCCCGAGCCGAAGAGGGCCCCGGCGCGCTCCCGCCCGGCGGCCACCCCCAGCGCCAGGCGGGCGGTCTCGGCGACCTTGTGCACCTTCTGCAACACCAGCAGGTCGGTGGCCCGGTCCGGGTGCGTCGGGTCGACCCCGTGCGCCGCCGCGATGTGCAGGACCATCCGCGCCTGCGTCCAGGCCAGCACCCCGACGTCGATCACCGCGCCGGGGAGCCCGGCCGCGCCGGAGACCGCCCCGGAGAGCCGGGCCCGGTTGACGAACCGGCGGACCGCCTGCTCGGCAAGTTCCTCCGTCGGTGCGCCGGGACGCTCCGCCCGCGCGCGGGCGGCCCACCGCGCCGCCTCGGGACCGAGGCGGCGCACCGCCTCCAGGGCCAGGTGTTCCGGCGCGTACTGCGGGTCCTCCCGCATGCGGTCCCAGAGCCGGGCCGGCGGCCCCTCCGGCGCGTCCTCGGCGGCGACCGCCGGGACCGGCAACCCCGGCGCTTCCGCCGGCAACGCTGATGCCGCCTCCGGTGGCACCGGCGCCGGGACCGGCATGGGGACGGTGGGTTGGCCGTCGACGGGGGCGGAATCGGTCACGGAGGCTCCCGGGGTCGGAGACGGGCGGTACGGAGGCGTCGGCGCGGTCAGCGCCGGCTGGACAGGCGGGAGGCGAGCTGCTTCAGCTTGCGCTGCGTCTCCGGCTTGGCCAGCTCGCGGCGGCCCCGGTCGACGATCTGCCGTCCCTGCGGCGACCGGAGGAACCGGGTGAGCCGCTGCACCAGTGCTGACATGTCGTCCTCCTGTCGGTCGTCCTCCTCCATGTGTACCCTGTCCCGGCAAGCGCGAATCGTCCACAGTGGCCGGTCGGGGCCGGCGGGGCGGTTCCGCCCCGCCGGCACGGGCCGCCTGCGGGAGGGCTGGGGTCACATCCCGGCGGCCAGGAAGGCGTCCACCACCTCCGCGGCCCGCCACTCGTGCTGCGCGTAGAGGTCCGGGTACGCGGAGATCTGCACGGACTGGGCCGCGACCGTCAGCGGCAGGTCCTCCCAGCCGGGGATCTCGGCGAGGGCGGCGAGGAACTGCCGGGTGGCGAACGCGGGGTCCATGAGCTGCCCCACCTCGCCCCAGCCGCTGCTGGCGCGCTGCTGGAACAGCCCGACGGAGTCGTGGTCCCAGCCGATGCCCTCGTGCGGATACTCCTGCGACTCGGGCAGCACCCCGCTGGCGACGTTGTAGAGGTTGCTCTCCTGCATCGCGGTGGCCACCGCGATGACCAGCCCGCGCCGCGGAAAGCCCAGCTCCCGGCCGGTGCGCACGATCACCTTCGCGTTCGCCATCTGCGCCCTGGTCAGGCCGGCCACCGGCGCGGGGTCGGCGGGCCGCTTCGGCGCGGCCCGCTTCCGCGCCGCCGACGGCGAGACGCTGGCCGACGGCGAGGCAGTGGCCGACGGGGAGGGGCCGGCCGGCGACGAGGTCGTGGGCGTCGGGCCGCCCGCGCGGTCCAGCGACCGGGAGGCGGCCTCGGCGGCGGCGCGCCGGGCGAGCTCCGCGTCGGCGGCGAGGGGCGCGCCCCGCCCGGCGTCCGCCGGCTCGTCCCGGGCCTGGGCGAGGGCGGCGACGCCCAGGCAGCAGACCACTCCGGCGGCAACGGCCACCGCCGCCCGGCGGCCCCGGCGGGGCGGCCCGACGCGGTCGGGACCGCCGGCCGCCGGCCGGTCCGCCGAACCGTTCGGCTTCGGGAGGTTACGCAGCCACCCCGAGCGGGTACGGGTGAGGTCAGCGAGGGAAGTGAGGGAAGGCCGGAGGCGCCCGGGGCGCGCGTCGCCGGCACTGGTGGTGGGTGGCCGTTCGGATGAGGGGGAAACGTCCGAACGGCCCACCGCCGCGTCCGGGCCACGCTGGTCGTCGAGGATGCCGTCGTCACGCATTCGACGAGGCTAGGCAGGTCATTCCGGGATAACCCAGGCCCCTGGAGTGGCCCTCGCCACACCTACGGGCCCGCGATGCGGACACCCGGGCGACCGGCGTCACGGCCCGGCGCGGACCGGACGGGCCGGACGAACCTCCGGTACGCGCCGACGGACGCACCGGGCGGCCGACAACTCCCCGACGGGCGGGCGACCCGCCCCCGGCACGCCGACTCCGCCGATCGACCGATCCGGGCTCACCCGTTCGGCTCCCCGGCGAGGAACAGCCGAGGACCGGGGCCGTTGCCTGATTGTGATCATGGATGCGGCGCGGGACCGCCCGACGCAGGAATGCACGAGGATGGCGGGTACGTTGCCCGAACCGGGAGCCGTGCGCGCCACGGTCCCGTACGCGCCAGCCCAGGGAGGTCCGCACCGGTGCTCGACCCACACGAGCTCTTCGAGCTCTCCGACGATCTGCCCGAACTCGGACAGCCGGTCCTGATCCAGGCCCTCACCGGCTTCGTCGACGCCGGAAGCGCCACCCGGCTGGCCCGTGAGCAGCTGTTCTCCTCCCTCGACGCCCGCCCCGTCGCCAGCTTCGACGTCGACCAGCTCTACGACTACCGGTCCCGGCGTCCCGCGATGACCTTCGTCGAGGACCACTGGGAGGACTACGACGCCCCCAAGCTGGAGGTGCACCTGCTGCACGACGACGACGAGACCCCGTTCCTGCTGCTCAGCGGCCCCGAGCCCGACCTGCAGTGGGAGCGGTTCGTGGCCGCCGTCGGCGGGCTGGCCGCCCGGCTGGACGTCCGGCTCACCGTCGGGCTCAACTCGATCCCGATGGCGGTGCCGCACACCCGCCCGACCGGGGTGACCGCGCACGCCACCCGCCGCGAGCTGATCTCCGGGTACGAGCCGTGGCTGCAACGCGTCCAGGTCCCCGGCAGCGTGGGGCACCTGCTGGAGTTCCGCCTCGGCGAGCAGGGGCGCGACGCGCTCGGCTTCGCCGCCCACGTGCCGCACTACGTCGCCCAGGCCGAGTACCCGGCCGCCGCCGAGGTGCTGCTCGCGTCGGTGTCGCGCAGCACCGGCCTGCTGCTGCCCCGCGACGGGCTGCGCTCGGCCGCCGAGGTGGTGCGGGTGGAGATCGACCGGCAGGTCGCCCAGACGGAGGACGCCGCCGCCCTCGTCGCGGCCCTGGAGGAGCAGTACGACGCGTTCGCCCGGGGGCGGGGCGAGAAGAACCTGCTCGCCGCCGAGGGCGGCCCGCTGCCGACCGCCGACGAGCTGGGCGCGGAGCTGGAGCGGTTCCTGGCGGAACAGGGCCGACCGGGCGACACCCCGGGGAGCTGACCGGACGGCCGGGGCGGGGATGCGGCAGGCTGGAGGCATGCGCCTGGCGACCTGGAACGTGAACTCGGTGAAGGCCCGCCTGCCCCGGCTGCTCGACTGGCTGGCCGCCACCGGCCCCGACGTCGTCTGCCTCCAGGAGACGAAGTGCCCCGACGGGGCGTTCCCGGTGGCCGAGGTCGGCGAGCTGGGCTACACGGTGGCCAGCCACAGCGACGGCCGGTGGAACGGCGTGGCGATCCTGTCCCGGGCCGGGCTGGCCGACGTGACGGTCGGCTTCCCCGGCGAGCCGGGCTTCCCCGAGCCGGAGGCCCGGGCCGTCTCGGCCACCTGCGACGGGCTGCGGGTCTGGTCGGTGTACGTGCCCAACGGCCGCGCCCCGGACGACCCGCACTACACGTACAAGCTGGCCTGGTTCGCCGCCCTGCGCGACGCGCTGGAACAGGAGCTGACCGGCGGGCTGCCGCTGGCCGTCTGCGGCGACTTCAACGTCGCACCGACCGACGCCGACGTGTGGGATCCGGCCCTGTTCGCCACCTCCACCCACGTCACGCCGGCCGAACGGGATGCCCTCGCCGCCCTGCGCGACCTGGGGCTGGACGACGTGGTGCCGACCCCGATGAAGGGGCCGCACCCGTACACGTACTGGGACTACCGGGCCGGGATGTTCCACCAGGACAAGGGCATGCGCATCGACCTGGTCTACGCGTCCGCGCCGTTCGCCCGCGCGGTCCGCGCCGCGTACGTCGACCGGGAGGCCCGCAAGGGCAAGGGCCCCTCCGACCACGCCCCGATCGTGGTGGACGCCGACCTGGTCCCCGCCGTGGAGGCGTTCTGAGTAGGGTGGGGCCATGGCAGTCGTGAAGATCAACGCGATCGACGTCCCCGAGGGGGCGGGCGAGGAGCTGGAGCGGCGGTTCGCGGCGCGGGCCGGCGCGGTCGAGGGCTCCCCCGGCTTCCTCGGCTTCGAGCTGCTGCGCCCGGTCGGCGGCGAGACGCGCTACTTCGTCTACACCCGCTGGGAGTCGGAGGAGGCGTACCAGAACTGGGCGGCCGGGCCGGCGCGCGCCGCGCACGCCGGTGGCGCGGGCGGCGAGCAGCGACGCCCGGTCTCCACGGGCGCGACCCTGCTGGAGTTCGAGGTGGTCCAGCAGGTGCCGGCCGCCGGCTGACCCCGGGGCCGACCCGTCACGGCACGGCCGGCACGGCCGACCGCCAGCCCGCGCGGTGCAGCCGTTCGGCGCCGTCGAGCAGCAGGTCGAGGGCGAACTCGAACTCGAACTGCTCGTCGCAGCCCTGGCCCACGGCCGCCAGGTCGCCCCCGGTGGCCGCGGTGGCGATGGCCAGGACGTGCGGGAAGCGGTCGGCGAACTCGCGGACCACCGCCTCCTGCTCCTCGGGGGTGGGAGTCCGCGGGGCAGCCGGCTCAGGGGCGTTGAACAACTCGGGGCTGAAGCCCCAGACCCGGTTGCCCAGGGCGTGCATCACGTGGTGGGTGAGGTCGGCGGAGAAGCCGCCGGCCAGGAACGCGCCGGCCAGCGAGTCGAGGTGCCCGAGCACGGTCGGCGTCCGGTTGGTGCGCGACTCGATGGCCTGCCGCGCCCAGGGGTGCCGGAGCACCACCCGCCGCGCCGCGAGGATCCGTTGCCGCACCGCGCCCTTCCAGTGCAGGCCCGGGTCGGCGGGCGCGATCCCGGCGACCACGGTGTCCACCATCCCGTCGAGCAGTTCCTCCTTGTCGGCGACGTGCTTGTAGAGCGCCATCGGCACCACACCGAGGTCCTGGGCGAGCCGCCGCATGCTCACCGCCGCGATCCCGGCCTCGTCGGCGAGCGAGACGGCCGCCCGGAGCACGCGTTCCCGGTTGAGCCGCGCCCGCGGACCCGCGTCGAAGCCCGGCATGACAGGTCCTCCCCGGTCGCCCTTGACGGTGTACGTCGTACACCTTACCGTGAGCCGAAGGTGTACGACGTACACCTTTGGGGTCGAGGACGGGGAGGGCGCAGATGACCGCCAACACGGGACCCACCGCCGCGCCGCCGACGGCGGCCGGCTCGCCCCGGCGCAGGACGGCGCTGGTCGCGGGCGTGTTCTACCTGATCACCTTCCTCGCCTCGCTCCCCGCCGTGGCCCTCATCGCGCCCGTGCTCGACAACCCCGACTACATCGTGAGCGCCGGCAGCGACACCCGGGTGATCGCGGGCTGCCTGCTCGACATCGTCAACGCCGTCGCCTGCGTGGGCACGGCCGTCGCGCTGTTCCCCGTCGTCAGGCGGCAGCACGAGGCCGCCGCGCTCGGCTTCGTCACCGCCCGGGTCCTCGAAGCCGCGATCATCGTCGTCGGCGTCGCAAGCCTGCTGACGGTGGTGACGCTGCGCCAGGAGTCCGCCGCGACGACCGGCGCGGACGCCCCCACCCTCGTCGCCGTCGGCGCGTCACTCGTCGCGGTCCGCGACTGGACGTTCCTGCTCGGGCCCGGCCTCGTGCCCGCCGCCAACGCGCTGCTGCTCGGCTACCTGATGTACCGATCCGCCCTCGTGCCGCGGATCATCCCCCTGCTCGGGCTCGTCGGGGCGCCCCTGCTCGTCGCCTCCGCCGTGGCCACCATGTTCGGGGTCAACGAGCAGGCCTCCGCGCTCTCGGCGATCCTGACCATCCCGGTGGCCGCGTGGGAGCTGTCGCTCGGGGTCTGGCTGGTCGTCAAGGGCTTCCGGCCGGCACCGATCCTCAGCGCCCCCACCACCTGACCGGCGCTGCCGGCCGGGGGTATTCGCGTTGCCGGCCCGCCGGCCCGTGTCTACTGTGCGGTGATGCCCTCGCCGATGCTCACGGTGGCCCTCGACGCGCACGACCCCGTTCGCCTGGCACGGTTCTGGGCCGGCATGCTCGGCCGGGAGGTCGCCGAGGAGGCACGCGGCCCGCTGCTCCCCGGCGACGACACCCAGCCCGGCCTCCGCTTCGTCCCGAGCCGCACGGAGAAGACGGGGCCCAACCGCCTGCACCTGCACCTGACCAGCACCGACCAGGCCGACCAGCAGCGCCTGGTGACGACGGCGCTGGCGCTCGGCGGCGGTCACCTCGACGTCGGGCAGCGCCCCGAGGAGAAGCACACCGTGCTGGCCGACCCGGAGGGCAACGAGTTCTGCGTGATCGCGCCGGGCAACCGCTTCCTCGCCGGCTGCGGCCTGCTCGGCGAGCTGGCCTGCGACGGCACCCGCGAGGTCGGCCTGTTCTGGAGCCGGGCGCTGGACTGGCCGCTGGTGTGGGACCAGGACCAGGAGACCGCGGTCCAGTCACCGCACGGCGGCACGAAGGTCGCGTGGGGCGGGCCGCCCGTCGCCCCGAAGACGGCGCGGAACCGGCAGCGCTTCGACCTCGCCCCGCCCGGAGGCGACCAGCGGGCCGAAGCCGACCGCCTGATCGCCCTCGGTGCCACCCGCCTGGAGACGGGCCGGGACGGCGCGATCATGCTGGCCGACCCCGACGGCAACGAGTTCACCCTCACCCCACCCTGACCGTCCCGCCCCTCCCCCGCGCCCCGCCCGGCCCAACCCCGCTTCGGTGATCAGGCGAGGTCAGGGGTGGGGGTTGGGGGGTA